>CAZRGU010000144.1:0-9226 GCA_964599705.1 uncultured Ectothiorhodospiraceae bacterium
GCCGCGGTCTGAGAGCGGCGCGGGCGCGCGCTAGCGCGCCGAGAAGCGCTCGGCCTCGGCGAGCTGCGGGTCGTTCGGGTAGTTGAGGCGCAGCACCCGCAGCGCGTCGTCGGCCAGGTCATCGAGCTTGAGCAGCCGGTAGGCCTTGACCATGATCGCCAGCGCCTCGGGAACCGAGGGCGTGGTCGGGTAGTTCTCGACCACGTAGCGGGCCCGGTTGGCCGCCGCCACGTAGGCCTCGCGCTTGACGTAGTAGCGGGCGACGTGGATCTCGTGGGCGGCCAGCATGTTCTTCAGGTAGAGCATGCGCTGGCGGGCATCCTTGGCGTAGCGGCTGCTCGGAAAGCGCTCGGTGAGATCCCGGAAGTCGGCGAAGGCCTGGGTCGCCGCACCGGTGTCCCGGGCGCTCTCGTCGAGCTTGACGATCCGGTCGATCAGGTTCTTGCCCTGGTCGAAGTTGGCCAGCCCCTTCAGGTAGTAGGCGTAGTCGACGTTGGGGTGGCTCGGGTGGAGCTTGATGAAGCGCTCGGCGGCGGCCACCGCCGAGGCCGGCTCGTCGGCCTTGTAGTAGGCGTAGGCGACGTCGAGCTGGGCCTGCTCGGCCAGTCGCCCGAAGGGATACCGGGACTCGAGCTTCTCGTAGTAGTCTATGGCGGTCTCGTAGTCGCCGTTCTGGAGGCTCTCCTTGGCCGCCCGGTAGAGCCTCTGGGCCGACCAGTCACGGGTCTTGTCCTGCGGCGCGCTGAGCATCGAGCAGCCGCTCGCCGCGATGGCCAGCGCCGCCAGCAGCGCCAGCAGCCGCACGCCCTTGCCCATGCCGATGCCCATCCCGGAAGGTTATCCGATCCCCGCTTCGCCGGCCAACGAGGACCCTCCCGCCGAGCGTCGGCTCGAGGCCGTGGTGCCGCTCACCGAGGCCGGGAGGCGGTTCGACCAGGTGCTCGCCGGGCTGTTCCCGGAGCACTCGCGCTCCCGCCTCCAGCGCCTGATCCGCGACGGCCAGGCGCTCGCCGACGGGCGGCGGCTGCGAGCGCGCGACCGGCTCGCCGGCGGCGAGCGGGTGGTCGTGCGGATCCCGGCCGAGCGCCAGGGGGGCTGGGTGGCGCAGTCGATCCCGCTCGCCGTGCTCCACCAGGACGAGGACCTGCTGGTGCTCGACAAGCCGCCCGGGCTGGTGGTGCACCCGGGCGCCGGCAACCCGGATCGCACCCTGCTCAACGCCCTGCTCCACCACGACCCGGGTCTCGCCGCGCTGCCCCGGGCCGGCATCGTCCACCGCCTCGACAAGGACACCTCGGGGTTGCTGGTGGTGGCCCGCAGCGCCCGCGCGCACACCCGGCTGGTGGCCGCGCTGGCCGCCCGCGCGGTGCGCCGCGAGTATCTGGCCCTGGTGCTCGGCCACCCCGCGCCGGGCGCCGGCACGGTCAGCGCCGCGATCGGCCGCGATCCGCGCCGCCGGACACGGATGGCGGTGCGCGCGGGGAGCGGGCGCAGCGCGACCACCCACTACCGGGTGCTCGAGCGGCTCGCCGGGGCGAGCCGGGTACGGCTGCGCCTGGAGACCGGTCGCACCCACCAGATCCGCGTCCACATGGCCCATCTCGGCCACCCGGTGCTCGGCGATCCGGCCTACGGCGGGCGCGCTCGCGACGGGGCCTACCGGCGCAGCGGGATGACCCGCCAGGCCCTGCATGCCTGCCGGCTGAGCTTCCGCCATCCGGGCAGCGGGGAGCCGCTGACCTTCACCAGCCCGCTCCCCGCCGACATCCGCGCGGCGCTCGCGGCCCTGCGCTCCGGGCCGTGAGGACCCCGCCGCCCACGGATGCGGACCCCCTGCAGGGGGTGGCCGGGCCGCGCTGGATCGAGCCCGAGTGGCCGGCCCCGGCAGGAGTCCGGGCGCTCGCCACGACCCGCGCCGGCGGCCACAGCCGCGGGCCCCGTGCCGGCCTCAACCTCGGGCTCGGCTGCGGGGACGACCCGGCCCGGGTGCTGGCCAACCGGGCGCTGCTCGAGCGCTCGCTCGGCCTCCCCCGCCCGCCGTTGTGGCTCCACCAGGTCCACGGCGCGCGGGTGGTGCAGGCCGAGTCCGGGGTGGCCGGCGCGGCGCGCGCCGACGGCTGCGTGGCGGCCCGGCCCGGGCTGGTCTGCGCGGTGCTCAGCGCCGACTGCCTGCCGGTGCTGCTCTGCGCGCGCGATGGCAGCCGGGTCGGCGCGGTGCATGCCGGCTGGCGGGGGCTGGCCGCCGGGGTCCTCGAGGCCGCGATCGCGGCCATCGCGCTGCCCCCGGCGCGGCTCCTCGCCTGGATCGGCCCGGCGATCGGCGCCGAGGCCTACCGGGTCGGGCCGGAGGTGCGCGCCGCGCTGCTGCGCGGCCACCCCGAGTGCGCCGCGGCGTTCCGCCCGGCCGGCGCTCGGCGCTGGCACTGCGACCTGGTGCGCGCCGCGCGCCTGCGCCTGGCCCGGGCCGGGCTGACCGCGGTGTTCGGCGGGCACTGGTGCACGGCGAGCGATCCGGCGCGGTTCTACTCGCATCGCCGCGACCCGCGCAGCGGCCGCTCGGCGGCCCTGATCTGGCGCCTCGAGACGCCGGCGACCCTCGGTAAGTAGCCGATATATGCGCTCTTTTCCCGGCCTGGGCGGGGCCCGCGACGCGCCGCGCGGCGTTGGCCAACGGCGGGCCGATACACTACTATTGAGCCGACGCTAGCGAGCTCGGAAGGGACCGGTAGGACAATGGCGGTTTCCACAGCGGGCGCTCAGCTCCACGGCCTGGCGCGCAAGCTGGTCAGCGACGGGCTCCTCGAGGAACAGGCTGCGGCCCGTGCCTGGGAGGAGGCCCAGAAGGAGAAGATCCCCTTCGTCAGCCACGTGGTGGCCAAGGGGCTGGTGTCGGCGGCCGACGTCGCCCAGATCTCGGCCGAGGAGTTCGGCACCCCGGTCCTCGACATCGACGCCATCGAGCTCGACGGCGACGTCACCCGCCTGGTCCAGGAGAAGCTGATCCGCGAGCACCGCGCACTGCCGCTGTACCGGCGCGGCAACCGGCTGTTCGTGGCGGTGGCCGATCCCACCAACCTGCGTCCCCTCGACGAGATCAAGTTCGCCACCGGCTGCCAGGTCGAGGCGGTGGTGGTCGAGGACGACAAGCTCGGCAAGGCCATCGACCGGGCGCTCGAGGCGATCGACACCACCATGGACATGGGCGACAGCGACGAGCTCGACGACCTCGAGGGGCTCGAGGTTGCCGAGGATCGCGAGGTCGACGACACCAACATCGAGGTCGACGACGCCCCGGTAGTCAAGTTCGTCAACAAGATCCTCCTCGACTGCATGAAGAAGGGGGCCTCGGACATCCACGTCGAGCCCTACGAGAAGTTCTGCCGGGTCCGCTACCGCATCGACGGCGTGCTCTCCGAGGTGGCCCGCCCGCCGCTCGCGCTGGCCAACAAGATCACCGCCCGGATCAAGGTCATGGCGCGGCTCGACGTGTCCGAGCGCCGGGTGCCGCAGGACGGGCGCATCAAGCTCAAGCTCTCCAAGACCAAGGCGATCGACTTCCGGGTCAACACCTGCCCGACGCTGTACGGCGAGAAGACCTGCATGCGACTGCTCGACTCGAGCATGAGCATCCCGCTCGAGGCGCTCGGCTACGAGGACTTCCAGCTCAAGCTGTTCCTCGAGAACCTCTACAAGCCCTACGGCATGTTCCTGGTCACCGGGCCGACCGGCAGCGGCAAGACGGTCTCGCTCTACAGCGGCATCCACCTGCTCAACAAGGTCGACATCAACATCTCGACCGCCGAGGACCCGGTCGAGATCAACCTCCCCGGGGTCAACCAGGTCCAGATCGACGAGAAGACCGGGATGACCTTCGAGAAGGCGCTCAAGGCCTTCCTGCGCCAGGACCCCGACATCATCCTGGTCGGCGAGATCCGGGATCTGCAGACCGGCAACATCGCCATCAAGGCCGCCCAGACCGGGCACATGGTGATGGCCACGCTGCACACCAACGACGCCCCTCAGACCCTGACCCGGATGGTCGACATGGGCGTCAAGCCGTTCGCGATCGCCACCGCGGTCAACCTGATCACCGCCCAGCGCCTCGGGCGGCGGCTGTGCGCGAACTGCAAGGCGCCGGTCGACGTGCCCAAGGAGGCGCTGCTCAAGGAGGGGTTCAGCGAGGCCGAGGTCGAGGATCCGAGCTTCCAGATCTTCGGTCCGGTGGGCTGCGATCAGTGCAACGGCGGCTACAAGGGCCGGGTCGGCATCTATCAGGTCATGCCGCTCTCCGAGGAGATGAAACGCATGGTCATGGAGGGGCGCAACGCCATGGATCTCGCCGACCAGGCGCGGCGCGAAGGCATCCCCGACATCCGCCAGTCGGCGCTCAAGAAGGTCAAAGACGGAGTGCTCAGCATCGAAGAGATGAACCGGGTGACGCAGGAGTAAGCGATGGCACAGGCAGCCGCCAAGGCCGACATGTTCGTATGGGAGGGTCGTGACCGCCAGGGCAAGACCGTCAAGGGCGAGATGTCCGGTCAGAGCGATGCGGTGGTCAAGGCCACGCTGCGCCGCCAGGGGATCAACCCGCTGCGGGTCAAGAAGAAGCCCAAGCCGCTGTTCGGCGGCGGCGGCAAGAAGATCACCCCCAAGGACATCGCCGTGTTCAGCCGCCAGATGGCCACCATGATGGCCTCTGGCGTCCCGCTGGTGCAGTCCTTCGAGATCGTCGGGCGCGGCCACGAGAATCCCAAGATGCAGGAGCTGATCCTCGACATCAAGGCCGAGGTCGAGGCCGGCAACGGCCTTGCCGACTCGCTGGCCAAGCACCCGCTCTACTTCGACGACCTCTACGTCAACCTGGTGCGGGCCGGCGAGGCGGCCGGGATCCTCGAGGACCTGCTCAGCAAGATCGCCACCTACAAGGAGAAGACCGAGGCGATCAAGGGCAAGATCAAGAAGGCGCTGTTCTACCCCACCGCGGTGCTGGTCATGGCCTTCGTGGTCACCGCGGTGCTGATGATCTTCGTCATCCCGCAGTTCGCCGCGCTGTTCCAGGACTTCGGCGCCGACCTGCCGGCGATGACCGTGCTGGTCATCAACATGTCGGACTTCTTCGTCGCCTACTGGTACGCGATCTTCGGCGGGGTCGGCGGCGTGTTCTATGGATTCGTCGAGCTCAAGAAGCGCAGCGCCGCCTTCCGCCACGCCCTCGAGCGCATCTCGCTGAAGCTGCCGATCATCGGCGACATCCTGGTCAAGGCCACCATCGCCCGCTTCGCCCGGACCCTGAGCACCATGTTCGCGGCCGGGGTGCCGCTGGTCGAGGCGATGGACTCGGTGGCCGGCGCGGCCGGCAACTACGTCTACGCCACCGCCATCTACCAGATGCGCGACGAGATCGCCACCGGCCAGCAGCTCCAGGTGACGATGCGCGAGACCGGCCTGTTCCCCAACATGGTCGTGCAGATGGTGGCGATCGGCGAGGAGGCGGGCTCGATCGACTCGATGCTCGCCAAGGTGGCCGACTTCTACGAGGAGGAGGTCGACAACGCGGTCGACGCGATGAGCAGCCTGATGGAGCCGCTGATCATGGCGGTCCTCGGGGTGCTGATCGGCGGGCTGGTCATCGCGATGTACCTGCCGATCTTCAAGATGGGCCAGGTCGTCTGAGCCCGGCCGCCGGCCGGCGCCGAGCAGGCCGGCCCCTGCGCTGGTGTCCCTGATCCGCTACCTCGCCGCCGAGCCGCTGGCGTTCACCGCCAGCGCGGCGCTGCTCGGGCTGGTGGTCGGGAGCTTCCTCAACGTGGTCATCCACCGCCTGCCGCGGATCCTCGAGCGGCGCTGGCGCGAGGAGTGTCGCGAGCTGCTCGAGGCCGGCGCCGAGGCGAAGCCCGCGGGCGAGGCGGCGCCGGGCGAGGCCGGCGGGCGCTACGACCTGCTGGTGCCGCGCTCCCACTGCCCGGGCTGCGGCGCCACCCTGCGCGCCCGCGACAACGTGCCGCTGCTCAGCTACCTGTGGCTGGGCGGGCGCTGCGCGGCATGCGGCTGGCGCATCCCGCTGCGCTATCCGGCCGTGGAGCTGCTCAGCGCGCTGCTCGCCGCGGCGGTGGCGTGGCGCTTCGGTCCCGGTGGCCCGGCGCTGGCCGCGATGGTGCTGAGCTGGGCGCTGATCGCGCTGGCCTTCATCGACCTCGACACCCAGCTCCTGCCCGACGCGATCACGCTGCCGCTGCTCTGGGCCGGCCTGCTGCTCAACCTCGCTGGCACCCTCGCCCCACTGCCCTCGGCAGTGCTCGGGGCGGCGGCCGGCTACGGGGTGCTGTGGCTCGTCTACCAGGCCTTCCGGCTGCTCACCGGCAAGGAGGGCATGGGCTACGGCGACTTCAAGCTGCTGGCCCTGCTCGGGGCCTGGCTGGGCTGGCAGGCGCTGCCGGCGATCGTGCTGCTCTCCTCGCTGGCCGGGGCGGCGGTCGGCCTGACCCTGATCGCGCTGCGCGCCCGGGATCGCGGCACCCCGATCCCCTTCGGACCCTACCTGGCCGCCGGCGGCTGGCTGGCGCTGATGTGGGGCGCGCAGCTCAACGACGCCTACCTGCGCCTGAGCGGCCTGCAGCCGTGAGTGGCCGGCGAGCGCTGGTGATCGGCCTGACCGGCGGGATCGGGGCCGGCAAGTCGAGCGCCGCGGAGCTGTTCGCGGCGCTCGGGGCCGAGGTCATCGACTGTGACGCGCTCGCCCGCGAGGTCGTCGCGCCGGGGAGCCCGGGGCTCGCCGCGGTGCGGGCGGCCTTCGGCGAGGAGGTGATCGGCGCCGACGGCAGCCTCGACCGTGCCCGCCTGCGCGCCCGGATCTTCGCCGACGCAAGCGACCGGGCCCGCCTCGAGGGGCTGCTGCACCCGCGCATCCGGGAGCTGGCGCGGGCGCGGGTCGCGGCGGCGCGCGGGCCCTACGTGCTGCTCGTGGTCCCGCTGCTGCTCGAGCGCGAGGGCTACCGGGACCTCATCGACCGGGTGCTGGTCGTCGACGCCCCCGAGGAGGCCCAGCTGGCCCGCGTCGAGGCCCGCGACGGCTGCAGCCGGGCCGAGGCCGAACGGATCCTCGCCGCCCAGCTCGGCCGCCGCGAGCGGCTGGCACGCGCCGACGACGTGCTCACCAACGACGGCCCGCGCGAGGCCCTCGCCGCGGCGGTCGCGGCGCTGCATCGCCGCTACCTGGGCCTGGCTCGCCGCGCCGCGCGCCGCGCCAGCCCCTGAAATCCTCTTGCGGAGCCCCGAAAATCGGTGAGAGTATGTGCAGTTCCACCCTGGTCGCGACCCGCTGATGTCCGAGCACGCCGATCAACAGATCGTCTACGAGCAGCCGCTCGGCGAGCGGATGCGCGCCTTCCTGCGCCTCGAGCACATCTTCGCGCGCGCCGGTCAGGCCCTGGCCAGCGCCGATCCGTGGTCGAGCCGCACGGTGGTCGAGCAGATGATCGACGTGCTCGCGGTGACCGCACGGGCCGACATGAAGAAGGAGCTGATCAAGGAGCTCGAGCGCCACGCGGCCACCCTGGGGGGGCTGGCGCGCAACCCGCGGGTCGACCCCGAGCGGCTCCACCAGGTGCTCGGCGAGGTGCGCGATACCCTCACCACCCTGCACGCCTGCAACGACCTCACCGGCGCCACCCTCAACGACGACGAGCTGTTCGCCTCGATCCGCCAGCGCAGCAGCATCCCGGCCGGCACCTGCGACTTCGATCTCCCCGGCTTCCACTACTGGCTGAGCGGCCCCGAGCGACGGCGCCGTGACGACCTCGAGCGCTGGTTCTCGACCTTCGAGGTGCTGCGCACCTCGATCGCGCTGTGCCTGCGCCTGGTGCGCGACAGCGCCGTGGCCTCGCGCGAGGTGGCGCGTGCCGGCTTCTATCAGCGCACCCTCGACCACGCCGCGCCCTGCCAGCTGATCCGGGTGGTGCTGCCGGCCGGAACGCCCTGGTACCCCGAGATCAGCGCCGGGCGCCACCGCTTCACGGTGCGCTTCATGCACCCGGCCAACGGAACCCAGCGCGCCGCCCAGACCGAGGCCGACGTCGAGTTCGATCTGCTGCGCTGCGTGATCTGAGCGCCTTGAACGGGCCGGGCCTCGCCCCCACGTAGCGGGCTCCCACCGAGCACGGAGCACGCCCATGGAGGCACCGGTCACCTGCATCGAGGTCGGCGAGGACGAGTTCCCCGAGCGGGTTCTCGCCGAGAGCCACCGCCGCCCGGTGGTGGTCGACTTCTGGGCCTCGTGGTGCGCTCCGTGCCGCGCGCTCGGCCCGCTCCTCGAGGGGCTCGCCAGGGCCTACAAGGGGGCCTTTCTGCTCGCCAAGGTCGACACCGAGCGCGCCCCGCGGCTGGCCGCCGAGTACGCGGTGCGCAGCATTCCCGCCGTCAAGCTGCTGCGTGACGGGTCGGTGGTCGACGAGTTCGTCGGCGCCCTCCCCGAGGGCCGGATCCGGGCCTTCCTCGAGCGCCACGTCCCCCGCCCCTCCGATCGGGGGCGCGAGCAGGCCCGCCGTCTGCTCGCGGACGGCGAGCCCGCCCAGGCCGTGGCGGTGCTCGAGGCGCTGCGCGCCGAGGACCCCGACAACCCGCGCATCGCCCCCGAACTGGCCGCCGCCCAGCTCGCCGCCGGGCGCCTCGCCGAGGCGGCCGCGACCCTCGACTCGCTGCCCGCCGCCCAGGCCGATGACCCCGCGGTGGTGGCGCTGCGCGCGCGCCTCGAGCTCGCCCGGGTCGCCGCCGAGGCCGGCGAGCCGGCGGCCCTGGAGGAGGCGCTGGCCCGCGATCCCGGGGACTGCGCCGCCCGTCACCGCCGCGCCGCGCGCCGCGCGCTGGCCGGCGATCCCGACGCCGCCGCCGAGGACCTGCTCGAGATCCTGCGCCTCGACCGTGACTGGAACGGCGGTGCGGCGCGACGCAGCCTGCTCGCGCTGCTCACCCTGCTCGGCGAGCGCGACCCGCGGGCCGGCCGCTACCGGGCGCGGCTCGCCTCGCTGCTGCACTGAGCGTTCGGAAAACAATCACCCGCCCGCCTTCATCGAACATAGGCTACGCCGTTGATTCCAAGGGCTGCGCAGCGACGCTGATCCCACGCCCCATTCCGGGCGCAGGTCTCGGGTGCAGGTCGGACGTAGGTCGGGCGCCAGCCCGACGTCGGGCTCCGCTTCAGCAGCGAACGTCGGGGGCCATCCCGCGCCCG
>CAZRGU010000145.1:0-9176 GCA_964599705.1 uncultured Ectothiorhodospiraceae bacterium
GCGGCGGCATCCACAACCGCTACGGCGACAAGATGAAGGTGCTCGCCTCGATGAACGCCGGTCGCCTGGTCGCCTCGCCGGAGGTGCCCTCGATCGCGGAGAAGTACGGGATCGCGATGCCGAGCCACGCCGTCATCGTCGCCCCGGCGGGCGTTCCCGACCGGGTCGCCGCCAAGCTGGCCGCCGCGATCAAGACCGCCACCGCCGATCCGGCCTTCGTCTCGCTGGTCGAGGAGAAGCTGCGCTTCCCGGTGAAGTACGTGACCGGCAAGGCGCTCGACGATGACATCGCGCAGACCATCGCCGGGCTGAAGAAAGTGGTCGCCAAGACCCGGTGAGCAGCGGCGGAGACGGCGGCGCGGGCGCACCGGGGGCGCGCGCCGCCGTCGACGATGCGCTCGCCGGCGCGCTGCTCGCGGTGCTGGCCGTGCTCGCCCTGGTCTGGCTGATCCCGGCGAACACCGCCTCGGTGATCGGCGAGTACGACGTCTCGCCGACCTTCTTCCCGGAGCTCACCGCGACGGTCGTGCTGCTCCTCGCGATCGCGCTCCTGCTCTCCGGGCTGGCAAGGATGCGCCGGCCCGCCGAAGGGGCGCGATCGAGCGCGGGCCGCGCGCTGCTCGAGTTCGGCGCATGGAGCGTCGCGGCCACGCTCGCGGTGCTCGGCATCGCCAAGCTCGGGTTCGTCGTTACCGCGGCAGCACTGATCGCGGCCGCGATGCTGCTCGCCGGGCGGCGGACCTGGTACGTCATCGCGATCGCCGCGATCGGCTTTCCGCTGCTGGTCGACGCGGTGGCGTGGTGGGTCTTCACCGTCGACCTGCCGTAGGCAGGCGAGCGCCCGGGCTCGGCCATGGAGATGCTCGCCCAGCTCGGCGCCGGCTTCGAGGCGGCGCTGACCGTCCATAACCTGCTGTTCATCGCGCTGGGCGTCGCGCTCGGCATCGTCATCGGCGTCATCCCCGGGCTGGGCAGCGTCACCGCGCTCGCGGTGCTGGTGCCGATGACCTTCTACATGTCGCCGCTCACCGCCATCGCCTTCCTGGTCGGGGTCAACAAGGGCGGCACCTCGGGCGGCGCCGTGCCCTCGATTCTCCTCAACACCCCGGGCACCCCGGAGGCGGCCGCGACCGCCTTCGACGGCTACCCGATGGCCCGCCGCGGCCAGCCCGTGAAGGCCATGAAGCTCGCGCTCTACTCCTCGGTGGCCGGCGACACCATCTCCGATGCGCTGCTCATCGTCCTCGCCGCACCGTTCGCGGCCTTCGCGCTCCAGTTCGGGCCGCTCGAGCTGGCCGCCACGCTGTGCTTCGCCTTCGCGCTGCTCGCCGGGCTCTCGGGCGACTCGCCGCTCAAGGGGCTGATCGCGATCTTTCTCGGCGTGTTCTTCAGCACCGTCGGCCTCGATCCGATCCACAGCTCGCC
This sequence comes from uncultured Ectothiorhodospiraceae bacterium, assembly GCA_964599705.1. Lineage (GTDB taxonomy): Bacteria > Pseudomonadota > Gammaproteobacteria > HK1 > HK1 > CAZRGU01. The sequence continues at coordinate 1,426 of CAZRGU010000145.1, forward strand.
GCGCATGACCTTCGACCAGGTCAACCTCTACGACGGGTTCCCGCTCGCGGCGGTGGCGATCGGGGCGCTGGCGCTCGCTTCGGTCCTCGAGCAGCTCTTCGATCTGCGCCGCGAGGGGGCCTCGCCGGTGGGCGCCGTCGAGGCCCACGGCGAGCGGAGGTCGAACCGGCTGCCGCTGCGCGAGTTCCTCGGCTACTGGCGCACCATCGTGCGCTCGGCGCTGATCGGCTCGGGCGTGGGGATGCTGCCCGGGCTCGGGGTCACGCTCGCGGCGTTCCTGAGCTACGGCGCGGCGCGCCGCGCCGCCCCCGACCCCGACTCCTTCGGCAAGGGCAACCCGGTCGGGATCGTCGCCACCGAGGCGGCCAACAGCGCGGTGGTCGGCTCCAACCTCATCCCGACCATCGCGCTCGGGATCCCCGGCAACATCGCCGCGGCGCTGCTCATCGGCGCCTTCATGATCCACGGCATCGTGCCCGGTCCGTTCATGCTCACCATGTACGGCGATCTCATCTACGCGCTGTTCGCCTCGATGCTGATCGCCAACGGCGTGCATCTGGCGATCGGCAAGCTCGGCATCCCGGTCTGGGGGCTGATCGCGCGCGCCCCGAAGAACGTGACCCTGCCGCTGGTGCTGGTGCTGTGCATCTTCGGCGTCTACCTGCCCGGCCAGTCGCTGTTCGACGTCGGCGTCATGCTCGCCTTCGCGGGGCTCGGGCTGCTGATGCGCCGCACCGGCTTCTCGGTCGTGTGCCTGGTCATCGGCTTCCTGCTCGGGCGGATGTTCGAGACCTCGCTGCGCCAGTCGCTGCTCCTCTACAAGTCGGATCTGAGCGCCGTCCTGCAGAGCCCGATCGCCATGGTCTTCCTGGTGCTCACCGCGGCCGTGCTCTACGGCTCGCTGAGACGCCGGCCGAGGTAGCGGGCCGCGCCGGGCGGATCGGACTCAGCGTGGCAGCCATCCGGCTCGACCAGCGCCTTGCTCGCTACATGGGCGAGTTCCTCGCCCATCCCGGCTGCTCGAAGCGCACCGCGGCGCGGCTGGCGCTCGGTCAGGCGATCCGCGATGGCGTTCTGCGCCCCGGGGATCGCCTCCCGCCCGAGCAGGCGCTGACCGAGATCCTCGGGGTGAGCCTGGGCACCGTGCAGGCCGCCCTGCGCCAGCTCCAGCAGGTCGGGGTCATCGTGCGCCGGCGCGGCGACGGCACCAAGGTCGGCTCGACCGAGCCGCTCGCGGCCACGGTCTGGCACTTCCGCTTCGCCGCGCCCGAGGACGGGACGCCGCTGCACTACGTCGACCGCTGGGCGCGGATCGATGTCACCGCGGAGCGCGGCGTGTGGGCGCGCTACCTCGGCGAGCGCGACCGCTACGTGCGCATCCGCCGCCAGTTCGTCTTCGGCGGCCGCCCTCCGGTCGGCGCCGAGATGTACCTCGACCCGGCGCTCGCCCCGGGGCTGCTCGATCTGCGCCCCGACGACGTCGCGGTGGCCAACATCCGGGTGATGCTCGCCGAGCGCTTCGGGGTGACCGCGGTGAGCGCCAACCACACCGTGCGCGTCATCCGCATCGACGCGCGCACCGCGCGGGCCCTGGAGCTGCGGCCCCGCGCGCAGATGTACGACGTCCACGCCGAGGCGTTCGCGCGCGATCGCCGCCCGGTCTACTTCCAGCGCATCCTGGTCCCGATCCGGGAATTCGCGCTGACCTTCGACGGGGTGGTGACGAGCTGACCCTTGGCCCGCTGCGCGATCCGGCGCGCGGGCGAGGCGCTCTGCGCGGGCTCACGGCTCGATGTCGAACCGGATCCCCTGGGCCAGCGGCAGGTCGCGCGAGTAGTTCACGGTCACGGTCTGCCGGCGCATGTAGCCCTTCCAGGCGTCAGAGCCCGACTCGCGCCCGCCGCCGGTCTCCTTCTCGCCGCCGAACGCACCGCCGATCTCGGCGCCCGAGGGACCGATGTTCACGTTGGCGATGCCGCAGTCGGATCCGATCGCCGAGACGAAGGTCTCGGTCTCGCGCACGTCGGTCGAGAAGATGCACGAGGACAGCCCCTGGGGCACCGCGTTGTGGATCGCGATCGCCTCGCCGAGCTCGCGGTAGCCGAGCACGTAGAGGATCGGCGCGAAGGTCTCGCAGGTCACGATCGGGGTCTGGGCCGGCATCTCGACGATCGCGGGGCGCACGTAGTAGGCATCGGGATACTCCTCGGCGAGGACCCGCTCGCCGCCGTGGACCGTGCCGCCATCGGCGCGCGCCTGCGCGAGCGCGCGCTGCATCGCCTGGTAGGCGGCCTCGTCGATCAGTGGGCCGACCAGCGTGCCCTCGGCCAGCGGGTCGCCGATCGGCAGCCCGTCGTAGGCCGCCCGGACCCGCGGCAGCAGTGCCTCGCGGATCTCCTCGTGCACGATCAGGCGGCGCAGCGTGGTGCAGCGCTGCCCGGCGGTGCCGACCGCGGAGAACACGATCGCGCGCAGCGCCATCTCGACGTCGGCCGAGGGGGCCACGATCATCGCGTTGTTGCCGCCGAGCTCGAGGATGCAGCGACCGAACCGCGCGGCCAGCGCCGTGGCCACCTGGTGGCCCATGCCGATCGAGCCGGTCGCCGAGACGATGGCCACGTCGCGGCTCGCGGTCAGCACCTCGCCGGCGTCGCGCTCGCCGATGACGGTCTGGATCAGCCCCTCGGGCGCGGCGCCGAAGCGCTCCATCGCTCGCTCGCAGATCCGCTGGGTCGCCAGCGCGGTGAGCGGCGTCTTCTCCGAGGGCTTCCAGATCACCGGGTCGCCGCAGACCAGCGCCAGCGCCGCGTTCCAGCACCACGGCGCGACCGGGAAGTTGAAGGCGGTGATCACGCCGCACACCCCGAGCGGGTGCCAGTGCTCGCGCATCGTGTGGCCGGGCCGCTCCGAGGCGATGGTCAGCCCGTAGAGCTGGCGCGACAGCCCGACCGCGAAGTCGCAGATGTCGATCATCTCCTGGACCTCGCCGAGCCCTTCCTGGTAGATCTTGCCGCACTCGAGGGTGACCAGGCGGCCGAGGTCGTCCTTGGCGGCGCGCAGCTCCTCGCCGAGCAGCCGTACCAGCTCGCCGCGGCGCGGCGCCGGGACCCGCCGCCAGGCATCGAAGGCCTCGACCGCGCGCCCGATCGCCGCCTCGACGTCCTCGACCCGGTCGACGCGAAGCTCGGCGAGCAGCGCGCCGTCGATCGGGGTGCGCACCGCGAGGCTGCCCCCGCCGAGCGCCTCGGCGCCGAGACCGGCGGCGGCCAGAATGTCCTGGTGACTCATCTCGTGTCCTCCTCGTCGTGACCTGGCGGGCCGGCGCGGCGCGCCGGCGACCGCCGTTGGGCTCAGCCGGCCGCGCGCACGACCCTCGCGCGCTGCTCCTCGATCCCCATCGACAGGACCAGCGGCGCCTCGCGCTGGCGGGCGATGAAGTCGGCCTTGCTGGCCAGCCCCCGCCAGCCGATCCCGACCAGCGCCTGCCCGACCGCGCCGCCGAGCGTCGTGCCGGGGCCGAGCACGATCACCCGCTCGGGGGCGAGCTCGCGAATCGCGACCCGCATCGCCGCCGTGAAGTCGTAGGGCTCCACGACCTGGTGGCCGAGAGTGTAGTCCCACAGCCGCTCCGGACGGGTCGCGTGCGGCCACCAGATCGCGCCGCGGCCGTCGACCAGCGCGACCGCGGGCTGGCCGAAGGGCTCGGGGCCGAGCGCCGCGCGCGCGCGCTCGGCGACCGGGCGCTGCAGCGGGGTGTGGAACGCGGCGTGGTTGGGCAGGCGCAGGGGAAAGCGGTCCTCGAGCCGCGGCAGCCCGTCGGCGAAGGCGTCCAGCCCGGCCCGGTTGCCGCCCACCACCAGCATGCCGCCGAGCTCGATCGAGCGGTACAGGGCGCAGCCCTCGCGGGCGCCGATCGCGCGCACCCGCTCGAGCAGCTCCTCGCGCCGGCCGGCGACCGGGCGCCAGTCCTCGTCGACCCACGGGTAGATCGACTGCCCGCCGATCGACGCCTCGTGCATCAGCGCGCCCATCGTGTCGACCAGGTGCAGGGCCTCGCCGCCGGCCAGCGCACCGGCGCAGCCGAGCGCGATGTACCAGCCCATCGAGTTGCCGGTCACCGCGATCACCTCGTAGCGCTCGCGGTCGATGGCCACGAAGTCCGCATACGCGCAGGCGAAGATCAGCGTCGAGGCGTTGTCGCCGCGGGTCAGCAGCGCCGGGTCGTAGCGCGCGGCGCCGTCGAGGGCGCTGACCGGCGTCTCCCCGCGCGCCTCGCGGTAGGCGTCGACCTTGGCGATCCAGTCGGCGCGCGCGCGGTGGTGGCGGGCGAGGTAGCCGAGCTCGGGCGCGTTGTAGGTGCCGCGCCCCGGGCACACCACCAGCGCCTTGGTGCGCGCGGCCACGGCTCAGTCGCCCGCCAGCGCCAGCGCGGCGGCGACGATCCCGTCGCGATCGGGCAGGGTGGCGGTCGCCGCCGGACCGAGGGCGATGAACGAGTCGGCGGCGGCCAGCCGGGCGATCCTCGGGCGATGGGCGGCGCGCTCGGCGAGCAGGGTGACCAGCGCCTCGCTGTGCGAGCCGGTCGCGCGGCACTCGTCGACCACCAGCACCCGCGGGCACGGCGCGACGGCCTCGAGGATCGCCTCCTCGGCGAGCGGCGCCAGCCAGCGCAGATCGACGACCCGGGCGTCGACCCCGTGGCGCTCGCGCAGCACCCGCTGGGCCTGCAGCGACAGGTAGAACCCGTTGGCGTAGGACACGATGGCCACGTCGGTGCCGTCCCCGGCCCGGCCGATCTCGGCGCAGCCGATGGCCGCGCCGTGCCCGGGCGCGGGGTAGGGGAAGGTCCACAGCCCGTCGCCCTCGCGGTGCAGGTCGCGGGTCATGTACAGCGCGATCGGCTCGAGGAACACCACCACGCGCTGCTCCTCGCGCGCCAGGCGCACGCACTCGCGCAGCATCGCCACGGCGTCGGCCCCATTGCTCGGGCAGGCGATCACCAGGCCGGGGATGTCGCGCAGCACCGCCAGGCTGTTGTCGTTGTGGAAGTGCCCGCCGAACCCCTTCTGGTAGCCGAGAGCCGCGATTCGCACCACCATCGGGTTGGTGTACTGGCCGCGCGAGAAGAAGCTCAGCGTCGCGGCCTCGCCGCGCAGCTGATCCTCGGCGTTGTGCAGGTAGGCGAGGAACTGGATCTCGGGGATCGGCAGCAGCCCGTTGTGGGCGAGGCCGATGGCCAGGCCGAGGATGCTCTGCTCGTCGAGCAGGGTGTTGATGACCCGCGCCGGCCCGAAGCGGGCATGGAGCTTCGCGGTCACGTGGTAGACCCCGCCCTTGGGCCCGATGTCCTCGCCGGCGAGCACGATCTCGGGGTGCTCGAGCATCAGGTCGGTCAGCGCCCACGACAGCAGCCGCGCCATGTGCTGGGGCTTGTCGAGGAGTGCGCGGTCGCTGCCGAACACCGCCTCGCGCTCGGCCGGGGACGCAGCGCGGCCCGGTGCCGCGGCGCGGCGCGGCGGCACCAGGCTCGCCATCACCTCGCTGGCGGTGGCGAGCCTCGGGCGGGTGGCGACCTCGGCGGCGATCCGCTCGCAGCGCTCCCCGGTCTCCTGGTAGATGGACAGGACCTCGGCGGGCTCGAGGATCCGGTGCTCGACCAGCAGCCGGGCGGTGTGGAGCAGGGGGTCGTCGTTCTCCGCGGCCTCGATCGCGGCCGGCTCGAGGTAGGCGCTCTGGACGTCGGCGCCGGCGTGGCCGTAGAGGCGCACGCAGCGCAGGTGCACGAACGCCGGGCGGCGCCGGGCGCGCACCTGACGCGCGACCTCGCGCATCACGCGCAGCGTGTCGAGGACGTCGAGCCCGTCGCACTCGAACCACGCCAGCGCCGGACGGCTCGCGAACGCGGCGCGGATCCAGCCCGCCGGGGTCGGCGTCGAGATGCCGAGGCCGTTGTCCTCGCAGACCAGCACCAGCGGCATCGGCACGCCCTGGTAGGCGGTCCAGCAGGCGGCGTTGATCGCGCCCTGGGCGGTCGAGTGGTTGGCCGAGGCGTCGCCGAAGGTGCAGACGGCGAGCGCGTCGTCGGCCAGCCGCCGGCCGGCCCAGCGCAGCCGCCGGGCGAGCCCGATCGCGTAGGCGGTGCCCATCGCCTTGGGCAGGTGCGAGGCGATCGTGCTGGTCTGCGGCGGGATGTTGAGCGGCACGCTGCCGAGGACCTTGTGGCGCCCCCCCGAGATCGGGTCCTCGGCGGCGGCGGCGAAGCTCAGCAGCAGGTCCCAGGTCGGGGTCTGGCCCGGTAGCTGCTTGGAGCGCTGGATCTGGAAGGCGGCGTCGCGGTAGTGCAGGAACGCGATGTCGCCGACGCGCAGCGCCGCGGCCACCGCCGCCATGCCCTCGTGGCCGGAGCTGCCGATGGTGTAGAAGCCCTCGCCGCGCGCCTGCATCCGGCGCGCGGTGCGGTCGAGCTGGCGGCTGAGCGCCTGCGAGTGGAAGATCTCGACCAGCCCCGGGGCGTCGATGCCGGCATCGGCCAGCGAGCAGTCGCTGCGCCGCGCCGGGAAGTCCCGCCCGGCGACCCGCTCGAGGAAGCGCCGGTGCACGATCTCCGCGCGATCCATGTCTCCAGCCGTCCCCGCAGTGGCGGTGCCTTCACATTCCTGGCGGGCATGAAATGCTCATTTGACACCGCACAGGCTCGCCCGTAAAACGATAATTCCTCATCCATTGATGACGATTCGGAATGCAATGGCCATCCCGCGGCGTTTCCTCCCGGCCACCGCGCTGCTTGGCGCCTTCGAGGCCGCGGCACGGCTCGGCTCGTTCACCCGGGCGGCGCGCGAGCTGGCGCTCACCCAGAGCGCGGTGAGCCGCCAGATCAGGTCGCTCGAGGATCAGCTCGGCACGCGGCTGTTCGCGCGGGTCGGGCGCAGCGTGCGGCTGACCGCGGCCGGCGAGCGCTACGCCAGGGAGATCGGCGAGCCGCTGCGTGCGATCGCGCAGGCGACCGTGAACCTGCGCACCAATCCCGGCGGCGGCGTGCTCGATCTGGCGATCCTGCCGACCTTCGGCACCCGCTGGCTGGCGCCGCGCCTTCCCGAGTTCCTCGCCCGCCATCCCGGGATCACGCTGAACCTGACCACCAGGCTGCGCCCGTTCGACTTCGCCACCGAGCGGCTCGACGCCGCGATCCACTTCGGGGGCCCGCAGTGGCCGGGCGCGGAGACCGCCTTCCTGCTCGCCGAGACCGTGATCCCGGCCTGCGCGCCGGCGCTGCTCGCGGCCCATCCGATCGCCGCCCCCGAGGACCTGCGCGAGCTGCCGCTGCTCCATCTCAGCACCCGCCCCGAGGCCTGGGAGCGCTGGTTCGCGGCTCACGGTGCCCGCCCCGGCGAGCTGCACGGCATGGTCTTCGACCAGTTCGCGACCGCCGCCCAGGCCGCCGCCCACGGCCTCGGGGTCGCGCTGCTGCCGCGCTTCCTGATCGCCCGCGAGCTCGCCGACCGGGTGCTGGTGCCGGCACTCGACCTGCCGCTCGGCGGCGACGAGGCCTACTACCTGGCGTGGCCGCCGTCTCGCGGCGACTTTCCGCCGCTCGCCGCGTTCCGCGACTGGATCATCGCCGAGGCGGCCGGTTGCCGGAGGACGTGACACACGAGCGAGCCGGGTGAACAGCGCCGGCCCGGCGAGATCACGGACCCTTGCAGGCCGATCGCGGTAGCGCTGCGGGCTAGCAGCGGAGGTGCTGCTCGCCG
>CAZRGU010000146.1:0-9146 GCA_964599705.1 uncultured Ectothiorhodospiraceae bacterium
CGGGCTCGTAGACGTTGCGCAGATCCACGAAGACGTTGCCGCGCATCGCCTCGCGGCAGCGCACCAGGTCGAGCCCGCGGTAGGCGTTCCACTCGGTCATCAGCACCAGCGCATCGGCTCCGGCCAGGGTCTCGTAGATGTCGTCGCAGTACTCGACGGCCTCGGGGAGCAGGGCGCGGGCCTCGGCCACCCCCTGGGGGTCGTGGGCGCGCACCCGCGCGCCACGCTCGATCAGCGAGGGCAGGATGCCGAGCGCGGGGGCGTCGCGCATGTCGTCGGTCTCGGGCTTGAAGGTCAGCCCGAGCACGGCGATGGTCTTGCCGGCCTCGTCGCCACCGAGCGCGGCGCGGATCTTGCGCACCATGCGCTGGCGCTGGGCGGCGTTGACCTCGACGACCGCCTCGACGATCCGGCACGGCGCCCCGGCCTCCTGGGCGATGCGCACCAGGGCCAGGGTGTCCTTGGGGAAGCAGTTGTGGCACACGAGCCCTGATGCGATCACTACGGTCCCGGTCTCGGTCTCCAGGCTGTAGACGGCGGTGTCGACCTCTTCATAGTCGACGGACTGCACGGTCAGCGCCACGTACGGGCCGCGCCGGTTGAAGCCGCGCTGCCGGATGTGCCGCTGGTAGCCATCGAGCACGCGGTCGATGGTCGCCCGATGCTTGTCGCCAAACAGCGCGCGCAGCGCGTCGAGCTGCGCGTAGCCCGACACGCGGAGGATGTAGGCCTCGCGCTTGGACTTGTTCATCCACCGCTCGTAGAGCGCCGGCACGATCCCGATCGACTGCAGCAGCAGCGCCAGCCCGTCGGCGAGCGGCCGGCTGACGGTCGCATACTCGAACATCATGTTGCGACCCTGCTGCAGCAGGGTCACCGCTCCGTCGCCGGAGAAGGCGCCGCGCAGGAACTCCCGCCTGAGCTTCGGCTCAACGTTGAACACCATCTTCGGCGGGGCCTTGTCCTCGGCGCGTCCACCGCAGCCGAGCACCTCCTCGAGCAGCCACGCCAGCACGCGCGACGAGGCCACCACCGTGGTCGAGCGCTGGCCGCCGCGCTCGGCACACTTGACGCCCCAGCGCCCGAGGATCCGGCGCACGTCGTCGATGTACTCGCGCTCGTCCTGGTGGAATGAGAAGCCAATCCGCGCACGCACGGACGTGCCACGCCCGCCCTCGCGAGCGACGAACCCTTCGGCCACGTAGTAGCCCAGCAACCGCATCAGGTCCGCGTCCACCGGGATGACGGCCGGCACATTCGTCGCCGCCCCCTTGGCGGTGTAGAGCTCGAGCGCCTCGTGCGGCACGTCGAGCACGCCCTGCTCGGACAGCGCGCAGTACAGCCACAGGCGCATCCGGTTGTGGCGGCGGATCTCCTCGGGGTGCTTGAGCTCCCTGCGGTCGATATGCGCTGCGAAGCGCCGGTACTGCTGCCTGAAGGAGGCGCCATCACGCGGGCGCACGAACACGTCGGCCTGCAGGTCGCTGCCGCGCAGCTGCTCGATGAGATCGATTCGCTCGGATGCCTCCAGCGCCGGCAGTTCGGTCAGCGCCATCAGCTGATCACCGGGTGCCACCGCGCTCGCCGGCAGCAGGGCCGCCCCGTCACCCTCCACCACCATGAGCGGGTGATCTGCCGTCACCCGGATCCGGCGCCCCATGCTGGCGGTGACCGTCACCATCGTGCCGCGGTAGCGGCGGCGGGTGAGCGCTGTAACGCGCGCCACCACGGGCCGGCCCGCGTCAGGATCGAGCGCCAGCACCCGCGTGTCCGCCGGCCGCTGAATCTCGATACCCGCCGCCTGACCGGGCGGCGGCGAGCCGGCCTCAGCGAAGAAGGAGGCCAGCGGTCGCGGGTGCACGTGCGGGCTGTTGAGCACGAACACGGTGGCATCACCCTCGAAGCAGCTTCCCCCGAACCCCGGCCCCGGGTGCAGGAACTTGCGCCCGATGCGCCCGTCGAGGCCCATGCCGCGAGCGACCGCATGCACGTCGGCCCCGACCTCCTCGCACAGTGCCGCCATCTCGTTGATGAAGCTGATCTTGGTGGCCAGGAAGGCGTTGGAGGCGTACTTGACCAGCTCGGCGCTCTCGAGGTTGGTGGCGACGATCGGCACCTCGATCAGGTTGAGCGGGCGGTACAGCGCGCGCAGCGCCGCCTCGGCCCGCTCGCTCTCGACCCCGATGACCACCCGGTCGGGGCGCATGAAGTCGGCGATCGCGGCCCCCTCGCGCAGGAACTCGGGGTTGGAGGCGACGTCGAAGTCGGCCTCGGGGTTGGTCTCGGCGATGATCCTCGCGACCTGGCGGGCGGTGCCGACCGGCACGGTCGACTTGTCGACCACCACCGTGTAGCCGGAGAGATGGCGGGCCACATCGCGCGCGGCGGCGTACACGTAGCGCAGGTCGGCGTGGCCGTCGCCGCGCCGGGTCGGGGTGCCCACGGCGATGAAGACCAGGTCGGCGGCGGCCACCGGCACGGCGAACTCGGTCCCGAAGCTCAGCCGCCCGGCGGCGACGTTGCGCGCCACCAGGTCCTCGAGACCCGGCTCGTAGATCGGGACCTCGCCGCGCTCGAGGCGGGCGATCTTGTCCTCGTCGACGTCGAGGCAGTGGACCTCGGCGCCGAACTCGGCGAAGCACGCTCCGGAGACCAGGCCGACGTAGCCGGTGCCGATCATGACGACGTTCATCTGCGATCCCCTCGGGCAGCAAGGTTAGACGGGTGCGGCACGGGGCGGCGGCACCGTTGGCGGGCGGCCCCCGGTCGCCGCTCGGCAGCGTCCCGGCAAGGTCGCGGGCGCTGTCGGGCAAAGCCCGACCTACGGAGCGCGGGCCGGCCGGCGGGCATCGGGCGCTCGCCCCGCAGGGCGGCCCCCGGCCGCCGCCCGGTAGCGTCCCGGCAAGGTCGCGGGCGCTGTCGGGCAAAGCCCGACCTACGGGCCTGCGCGTCGATCACAGCCGCCACAACCGGATCCCCTCGGGAACCGACTCGCGGGGCAGCTCGCCGCGCACGTCGACCACCACCCCGCGGCCGCCCTCGAGCAGCCCGCGAACGTGCTGCCAGCCGCCGTCGAGGTAGTCGCGGTGGGCGACGGCGAGCACCACGGCGCTCGCCGGAGCGAGGTCCTCGGCGGCAATGAGCTCCAGGCCGTACTCCTCGCGGGCCTCGGTCGGGTCGGCGAGCGGGTCGTGGACCTGGACGCGGACGCCGTAGTCCTCGAGCTCGCGGACGATGTCGATGACCCGGGTGTTGCGCAGGTCGGGAACGTTCTCCTTGAAGGTCAGGCCGAGGACCGTGACCCGCGCGCCGCGCACCCCCTCGCGGGCCCGGATCAGGCCCTTGACCACCTGGGAGGCGACGAAGGCGCCCATGCCGTCGTTGATCCGCCGCCCGGCGAGGATGACCTGCGGGTAGTAGCCGAGCGTCGAGGCCTTGTGGGTCAGGTAGTAGGGGTCGACGCCGATGCAGTGCCCGCCGACCAGCCCGGGGCGGAAGGGCAGGAAGTTCCACTTGGTGGCGGCCGCGGCGAGCACGTCGCGGGTGTCGATGCCGAGGCGGTCGAAGATCAGGGCGAGCTCGTTCATCAGCGCGATGTTCAGATCGCGCTGGGTGTTCTCGATCACCTTGGCCGCCTCGGCGACCTTGATCGAGGCGGCCCGGTGCACCCCGGCCTCGACCACCGAGCCGTAGACGGCGGCCACGGTCTCGAGGGTCGCCGGGTCCTGGCCGGAGACCACCTTGGTGATGGTGGTGAAGCGGTGCTCGCGATCGCCGGGGTTGATCCGCTCGGGCGAGTAGCCGACCGTGAAGTCGGCCCCGCAGCGCAGCCCCGAGGCGCGCTCGAGCACCGGCACGCAGGCCTCCTCGGTCGCGCCCGGGTAGACGGTCGACTCGAAGACCACGATCGCGCCGCGCTCGAGCTGCTCGCCGACGGTGCGCGTCGCGGCGAGCAGCGGGGCGAGGTCGGGCTGCTTGGCCGCATCGATCGGGGTGGGCACCGCGACGATGTGGAAGTCGGCCGCGCGCAGGTCGCCCGGATCGCTGGTGAAGCGGATCTCGGCGCCGGCCAGCTCGGCGTCGTCGACCTCGCGGGTACGGTCGTGTCCGGCGCGCAGCTCGGCGATCCGGGTGGCATCGACGTCGAAGCCGATCACCGGCTCGCGCCGCCCGAAGGCGACCGCCACCGGCAGCCCGACGTAGCCGAGCCCGACCACCGAGATCCTTCGACCGTGTGCCACTGCCATCCTCTCCCTGCCCGCACCGCCCGCCGCTCCCGGCCGGCCTGCAGGCCCTCGCTCAGACCCCGTAGTAGTCCCGGTACCAGTCGACGAAGCGCCGCACCCCGACCTCGATCGGGGTGGAGGGCCGGTAGCCGGTGTCGCGGGCGAGCTCCTCGACGTCGGCGTAGGTGTCGGGAACGTCGCCCGGCTGGAGCGGCAGCAGGCGCCGCTCGGCGCGCCGCCCCAGGCACTCCTCGATCACCTCGATGTAGCGGCCGAGCTCGACCCAGCGGCTGTTGCCGATGTTGTAGACCCGGTGCGGGGCGGCGCTGCTCGCCGGGTCGGGCTGCTCTCCGCTCCACCCCGGATCCGCCTCGGCCGGCCGGTCGAGGACCCGCAGCACGCCCTCGACGATGTCGTCGACGTAGGTGAAGTCGCGCCGGTGGCGCCCGTAGTTGAAGACCTCGATCGGCTCGCCGGCGAGAATCTTCCTGGTGAACAGGAACAGCGCCATGTCCGGCCGGCCCCACGGCCCGTAGACGGTGAAGAAGCGCAGTCCGGTGGCCGGCAGGGCGTAGAGGTGGCTGTAGCAGTGGGCCATCAGCTCGTTGGCCTTCTTGGTCGCCGCGTAGAGCGAGACCGGGTGATCGACGTTGTCGTGCACCGAGAAGGGCAGCCGGGTGTTGGCGCCGTAGACCGAGCTCGAGGAGGCGTAGACCAGGTGCTCGACGCCGCCGTGGCGGCAGCCCTCGAGGATGTTGATGAAGCCCACCAGGTTGCTGTCGACGTAGGCGTGGGGGTTCTCGATCGAGTAGCGCACGCCGGCCTGGGCGGCGAGGTGGACCACCCGCTCGGGGCGCTCGCGCCGGAACAGCGCCGCCATCCCCTCGCGGTCGGCGACGTCGAGGCGCACGTCGGTGAATCCGGCCTGAGCGGTGAGCCGCGCGAGGCGGGCGCGCTTGAGCGAGACGTCGTAGTAGTCGTCGAGGTTGTCGACCCCGATGACCTCCTCGCCACGGGCGAGCAACCGCTCGGCGGTGGCCGCGCCGATGAACCCGGCGGTACCGGTGACCAGGACCTTCAACCCCTGCTCGCTCCCGGGTGGCCGGCCGCGGCGGCCACCCGGCTGGCGTCCCCAACGGGATTCGAACCCGTGTCGCCACCTTGAAAGGGTGGTGTCCTAGGCCAGGCTAGACGATGGGGACCGGAGGACAAAACAAAAAGGCTGGCGAGCCAGCCTTGCCAGGTTGGTGGAGCCAGGCGGGATCGAACCGCCGACCTCTACAATGCCATTGTAGCGCTCTCCCAGCTGAGCTATGGCCCCGGCGTTGAACTTGCAAAGCGTAATTCGGCACCACCGGCCTGTCAATATCGCCGTACCCGCTCACCGGCGCCGCCAGCGGGTCCCCTCGGGGCCGTCCTCGAGCACCACGCCCTCGGCACGGAGTCGCTCGCGGATCGCGTCGGCCGCCGCCCAGTCGCGCCGCGCGCGGGCCGCCTCGCGCTCGGCGACCAGGGCGGCGATGCGCGCCTCCTCGTCCCCGCCCTCCCCGGCGCCGCGCAGGAACGCCTCCGGGTCGGCCCCGAGCAGCCCGAGCACGCCGCCGAGACGGCGCAGCGTGGCGGCGGCCTCGGCGGCCGCCCGCTGCTCGCCGGCGGCGCGCGCCCGGTTGACCTCGCGGGCCAGATCGAAGAGCACGGCGAGCGCCTCGGGGGTGTTGAAGTCGTCGTCCATGGCCGCGGCGAAGCGCTCGGCAGGGCTCCCCTCGCCGCCGGCGCCCTCCCCGCCCGCCTCGCCGCCGCCGGCCTCGGGGGCCACGCCGCGCAGCGCCGTGTAGAGGCGCTCGAGGCCGGCGTGGGCGGCCTCGAGGTTGCGCTCGCTGTAGTTGAGCGGGCTGCGGTAGTGGCTCGAGAGCATGAAGAAGCGCACCGTCTCGCCGGGGAAGCGCTCGAGGACCTCGCGCACGGTGAAGAAGTTGCCGAGCGACTTCGACATCTTCTCCTCGTCGACGCGCACGAAGCCGTTGTGCATCCAGACGTTGACGAAGCGCGCCCCGGTGGCGGCCACCGACTGGGCGATCTCGTTCTCGTGGTGGGGGAACTGCAGGTCCATGCCGCCGCCGTGGATGTCGAAGTGCTCGCCGAGACAGGCGGTCGACATCGCCGAGCACTCGATGTGCCAGCCCGGCCGGCCGCGGCCCCAGGGCGAGTCCCAGGCCGGCTCGCCGGGCTTGGCCGCCTTCCAGAGCACGAAGTCGAGCGGGTCGTCCTTGGCCTCGTCGACCTCGACGCGGGCGCCGCTGCGCAGCTCGTCCAGGCGCTTGCCGGCCAGCCGCCCGTAGCCCTCGAAGCGGCTGACGTCGTAGAGCACGTCGCCGCTCGCCGCCACATAGGCGTAGCCACGCTCGACCAGGCGCTCGATCAGGGCCACGATCTCGGCGATGTGCGCGGTGGCGCGCGGCTCGTGGTCGGGAGCGAGCAGCCCGAGGGCCGCGCAGTCGTGGTGCATGGCCTCGATGTAGCGCGCGGTGAGCGCCTCGACCGGCTCGCCGTTCTCGGCCGCGCGGGCGATGATCTTGTCGTCGATGTCGGTGATGTTGCGCACGTAGGTGACCCGGTAGCCGAGGCTGCGCAGGTAGCGCACCACCACGTCGAAGGCCACCAGCACCCGGGCATGGCCGAGGTGGCAGAGGTCGTAGACGGTCATGCCGCACACGTAGATCCCCACCCGGCCCTCGTGGATCGGGGTGAAAGGCTCCTTGCGCCGGGTCAGGCTGTTGTAGATGTGCAGCATCGGCTTGGCCGCCCGCCTCGCTCGGGCGCGGCGCGCGGATGGTATCGGATCGGGTCCGGCGAGCAAACCGGGCGCGGTCGCGCTCGCATCGCGCCGGCCCGCCCGGCTATGATGGGCGAGAATGATTCGCGGCAAGGAGCCACCGGATGCGCTGGCTGATCGGAGCGCTGGCGATGGTGCTGGCGGCGGGCGCGGCGGGCGCCGGAGGCGGCCCGCGGGTGCGTCTCGAGACCTCGCTCGGGGCGATCGTCATCGAGCTCGATGCCGAGCGCGCGCCGAGGAGCACGGCGAGCTT
Source organism: uncultured Ectothiorhodospiraceae bacterium (assembly GCA_964599705.1). Classification (GTDB taxonomy): domain Bacteria; phylum Pseudomonadota; class Gammaproteobacteria; order HK1; family HK1; genus CAZRGU01. The sequence continues at coordinate 7,313 of CAZRGU010000146.1, forward strand.
CCTCGGCTACGTGCGCGACGGCTTCTACGACGGCACGGTCTTTCACCGGGTGATCCCGGGGTTCATGATCCAGGGTGGCGGGCTGACCGCGGCGCTCGAGCGCAAGCCGACCGGCCCCCCGGTGCCCAACGAGGCCGACAACGGGCTGCGCAACCGGCGCGGCACCGTGGCCCTGGCCCGCACCCCCGACCCGCACTCGGCGACCGCGCAGTTCTTCATCAACCTGGTCGACAATCCGTTCCTCGACTTCCGGGCCCGCACCCCGCAGGGCTGGGGCTACGCGGTGTTCGGGCGGGTCGTCGAGGGCATGGAGGTGGTCGACCGCATCGCCCGGGTGCCGACCACCGCCCGCCGGGGGCTGCGCGACGTGCCGCGCGAGCCGGTCATCATCGAACGGGCGGTGGTCGTGTCCACCGCCGGAGGCTGAGCCCATGAAGGTCCTGCTGACCACCAGCGCCGGCGACATCGTCATCGAGCTCGATGCCGAGCGCGCCCCGAAGAGCACCGAGAACTTCCTCTGCTACGTGCGCGAGGGTTTCTACGACGGCACCCTGTTTCACCGGGTGATCGACGGGTTCATGATCCAGGCCGGCGGCTTCGAGCCGGGGATGCGCCACAAGCCGCCCGGCCGGGACCCGATCGAGTGCGAGGCCGACAACGGGCTGAGCAACCTCGCCGGCACGGTGGCCATGGCGCGGACCTCGGACCCGCACTCGGCGGGCGCCCAGTTCTTCATCAACTCCAACGACAACACCTTCCTCGACCACCGCGACAAGAGCACCGAGGGCTGGGGCTACGCGGTGTTCGGCAAGGTGGTCGCCGGCATGGAGGTGGTGACCCGCATCGAGGAGAGCCCGACCTGCTCGCGGGCCGGCCACCAGGACGTGCCCGTCGAGGACATCGTCATCGAGCGAGCCGAGGTGATCGAGTAGCCGCCCGGCGATGGCGCTGCTGCTATTCGTCGCCGACTGCCACCTGAGCGCGGCACGCCCGGCGATGGTCGAGCGCTTCTGCGCCTTGCTCGACGGCACGGCCCGGCGCGCCCGCGCGCTCTACCTGCTCGGCGATCTGTTCGACGAGTGGCTCGGCGACGACGACGACCGCCCACCGCACCCCCAGGTCGAGGCGGCGCTCGCCGCGCTCAGCGCCTCCGGGGTGGCGCTGCACGTCGCCCACGGCAACCACGACTTCCTGCTCGGCGAGGCCTTCCTGGCGCGCACCGGGGCGCGGCTGCTCGCCGAGCCCGAGCCGATCGCGCTCGGCGCCGAGCGCTGGCTGCTGCTGCACGGCGACTCGCTGTGCACCCGCGACCACGCCTACCAGGCCTTCCGGCGCGCCACCCGCGACCCGGCCGCGCAGCGCGCCTTCCTCGCCCTGCCGCTCGCCGAGCGGGCCGCGCAGGCGGCCGCGCTGCACCGCCGCTCCGGCGAGCACACCCGCCTGCAGCCGGACGAGATCACCGACGTCACCCCGGAGGCGGTCGCCGAGATGCTCCGTGCCGAGCGCGCCGACGGGATGATCCACGGTCACACCCACCGCCCGGCCGTGCACGAGCTCGAGGTCGAGGGGCGCCGCGCCCGCCGAGTGGTGCTCGGCGACTGGTACCGCGAGGACAGCCTCGCCTGGTGGGACGGGCAGGCGCTTCACCGCGGCCCGATCGCCGCCCTCGAGGCCGCCGGCGTGACCGCGTAGCGCGCCCACCGCTCTCCGCCCGGGCAGACACACGGGCCCGCATCGCTCAGAGTTTGTGAAAAAACCGCCCGCCGTCGCGAGGGCGTTCCTGGGTGACCCGGACAAGGCGCGGGGGTGCACAACATGGAGGAGCGTACTGGAG
>CAZRGU010000147.1:0-9142 GCA_964599705.1 uncultured Ectothiorhodospiraceae bacterium
ATCGCACCAGAGGCTCGCTGCCGGCGCAGCAGGCGGGCGATCCTTTCCCAGGCTCTCAGATCAGCTCGCGGGTCTTGTCGTCGGTCTCCCCGTAGCGGGCCAGCGCCGGGGGCGCCAGCCCCGCGTAGGCCTGCTCGATGCGGGCGTTGATCGCCGCGCCGGCCTGCTCGAAGAGGCTGTTGCCGGCCCGATCGCAGTCGACCAGCAGCGGGCCGAAGCGCTCGACCTCGAGCACCCACATGGCCTGGGCGATGCCGAGCTCGGCGAGCCAGTGCACCGCGGCCACCCGGCGGATGGCCCGCCCGAGCAGCGCCCCGGTGCCGTAGCCGACGGTGGTCAGGTAGACCGCGCCGGCCGGCACGAACAGCTCGCGGTAGTGCTCCGGGCTCATCCCGCCCTTGCCGATGATCGCCCGGCAGCCGCTGACCTCGAACCAGCGCCCCAGCCACTTGGCGAAGCGGAAGCTCGCCGTGGCGGTCACCGCGCCGACCCGGTAGCCGCCCCCGGGGGCCGGCGCGGCGGCCGGCGAGCAGTGGAAGTTGCAGTTGGCCAGCGCGCGCAGGTCGAACGGTGGCGCCTCGCCCTGGTCGAGGATCCGCCGGTAGGCGCCCTCGCGCCCGGTGAGGATCACCCCGTCGAGGTAGACCACGTCGCCGGGGCGCAGCCGGGCGAGGTCGGCCTCGCCGAGCGGGATGCTCAGGCGGAGCTCTCGCAGCCCGTCTTCTCGCCGTTCCATCGGATGCCGTTCCTGCGCATGTAGGGGGTGAACCAGCGCGGGTCGCTGCGGTACTCGATGCGCCCGTCGGGGTGGAGCCGGGCGGTGGCCCGCCGCGAGGACAGGCAGAAGCAGTGCACGCTGATCGGCATCCCGCCGGTGTGCGTGTAGCCGACCTCGACGTGGCAGTCGAGCACCATCGCCGCGCCCTCGAAGCCCATCGCGCCGATGCCGATCGAGTTGCCGAGGTCGGTGAGCTCGGCCTCGAGGGCGGCGATCGCGGGGTCCGGGTTGCGCTCGCCGACCACCCGCAGGCAGGCGGCCTGCTTGCCGAGCGCCATGCAGGTGTCCTTCGAGCCGCCGAGCCCGACGCCGACGATCGCCGGCTGGCAGGCCAGCCCGCGCTTGCCGAAGGCGACCATCACGTCGAGGAAGAAGCGCTTGATGCCGTCGATGCCGTCGCCCGGGAACAGCATCCGGTAGTCGCTGCCGAACAGCCCGCCCTTGTGCACCGTGGTGAGGTCGAGCCAGTCGGCATCGGGCTCGAAGCTGTAGTCGACCTCGGGGGCGTTGATCCCGCAGTTGTTGTCGTTGTCGTGGCGGGTCAGCGGGTGGACGCGGTTGGGGCGCAGCGGGATCTCGCGGGTGGCCCGCGCGGTGGCGGCGCGCAGCGCCTCCTCGAGGGCCACGAAGCCGCCCTCGATGCGCGCCTCGTTGCCGGCCTTGACGAAGTAGCGCGGCAGCCCGGTGTCGGCGCACATCGGCCGCTGCTCGCTGCCGGCCACCTCCCAGTTCTCGATCATGGTGCGCAGCACGAAGCAGGACAGCGCGCCGCGCTCGCGCGCGGCCAGCTCGCGCACCGCCTCGCGGTAGTCGGGCGGGATCTCGATGGCGGCGCGGCGCATGATCTCGCCGGCCGCCTCCTCGATGCGGGCGCGCTCGATCACCGCTCGCCGCCCGGGCCGCGGAGCTGCTCGAGGAGCCCCTGGATGTCGCCGAGCACCCACAGGTCGGCGATCTTGCCGTCGCGGAAGCGGAACAGCGCGGCGCCCTCCCAGGCCACCCGGCGCCCGCTCGGCGCGACCCCGAGCAGCTCGCGGCGGTGGCGCCCGCTGAAGCGCATCCGCGCGAACACCCGCTCGCCCTCGCTCACCGTCTCGAGGATCTCGCAGGCGAACTCGGCGAAGACCTCGTGGACGAAGTCGAGGTAGGTGGCGAAGCCCTGGTGGCCGCGCCACTCCTGGCCGAGCGAGCCGCGGAAGGTGAAATCCTCGGCGAGCAGCTCGGGGATCGCCGACTTGTCGTGGTCCTCCCAGATCTCGCCGTAGAAGCGGCGCACGGTCTCGAGCATCGACGGTGCGTCTCCCTGCCGGACCCGGGCGCCAGTATACGGGGAAACACCACCGGCGCGGTGCTCGTGATAAAGTTCACGCTTCCCCGCAGCGCCGCCCCCCGGCGGACCCTGCGGACCACCAGTACAGCAACGGCAGGCGGCCCGCCCCGGCGGGGAGGCGGCCGCCGCCAGGGGATCGAGAGCAGTGGCCAACCGGGATCCGCGCGCCAGCGCCGACATCCAGATCGACACCGACAACCTGTACCGCGAGGAGGTCTTCTCGGATCTCCGCGCGGCCTCCATCCGGCGCCTCTCGCCGGTGCGCGTCGACGGCAGCGCCGACGAGTCCCGCCCGGTGCTCTACGTCGGCGACACCACGCTGATGACCCAGGTCGGACCGCTGCCGGTGCAGTTCTCGATCGAGGCCGGCTCGCTCGCCGAGGCCTTCGCGCGCTTTCCCGAGGGGCTCGAGGCGGCGGTCGCCCAGCTCAACGAGCGCGCCAAGGAGCTGGTCCGCGAGGAGGCCTCGCGGATCGTGGTGCCGAGCGCGATGCCGCCGGGCCCGGGCGGCGGCGGGGTCGTGCCCGGCCAGGGCGGTCTTCCCGGCGGCGGCAAGATCGTCCTCAAGTAGCCACCGCTCCGCCCGCCCGAGGGCCCCGCGGGGCCGGCGGCACGGAGCCCGGTCGGGAACCCCGCGATCCGCCTCGCGGCAGGCCGGGGCGGGGGCGCCCGCGCGATCAGGGGGAGGCGACCGATGAGCAGTCGGGACCCGTTGCTGCAGCCCTTCCAGCTCAAGCACCTGCGGCTGCGCAATCGGCTGATGATCAGCGCCCACGAGCCGGCCTACTCCGAGGACGGGATGCCCAAGGAGCGCTACCGGCGCTACCACGTCGAGCGGGCCCGCGGCGGGGTGGCGCTGACCATGACCGCCGGCTCGGCGGTGGTCTCGCCGGACTCGCCCCCGGCCTTCGGCAACCTGCTCGCCTACAAGGACGAGATCGTCGGCTGGCTGCGGGCGCTGGCCGAGGAGTGCCACGAGCACGGGGCGGCGGTGATGATCCAGCTCACCCACCTCGGCCGGCGCACCGGCTGGAACAAGGCCGACTGGCTGCCGGTGCTCGCCGCCTCGCCGCTGCGCGAGCCCGCCCACCGGGCCTTTCCCAAGACCGCCGAGGACTGGGACATCGAGCGGATCGTCGCCGACTACGCGAGCGCCGCGGCGCGGATGCAGGCCGCCGGGCTCGACGGCATCGAGCTCGAGGCCTACGGGCACCTGATGGACGGCTTCTGGTCGCCGGCCACCAACCGCCGCGACGACGACTACGGCGGCAGCCTCGACAACCGCCTGCGCTTCACCTTCCGGGTGCTCGCCGCGATCCGCGCGGCGGTCGGCGAGCGCTTCATCGTCGGCATCCGCATGGTCGCCGACGAGGACTGGGAGCGGGGGCTGTCGCGCGAGGAGGGCATCGAGATCGCGCGCCGGCTGGCCGCCGGCGGCCAGGTCGACTTCCTGAACATCATCCGCGGCCACATCGACACCGACGCCGCGCTCTCGCGGGTCATCCCGGTGGCCGGGATGCGCTCGGCCCCGCACCTCGAGTTCGCCGGCGAGGTGCGCGCCGCGACCCGCTTCCCGGTCTTCCACGCGGCCCGGATCGCCGATGTCGCCACCGCCCGCCACGCGATCGCGGCGGGCAAGCTCGACATGGTCGGCATGACCCGCGCGCACATCGCCGAGCCGCACATCGCCCGGCTGGTGGCGGCCGGTCGCGAGCACGAGATCCGTCCCTGCGTCGGCGCCACCTACTGCCTGGACCGCATCTACGAGGGCCACGAGGCGCTGTGCATCCACAACCCGGCCACCGGGCGCGAGGCGAGCATGCCCCACGTCATCGAGCGGCGCAGCCCGAGCCCGGCCAAGGTGGTGGTGATCGGCGCCGGGCCGGGCGGGCTCGAGGCGGCCCGGGTGTGCGCGGCGCGCGGCCACCAGGTGGTGCTCCTCGAGGCCGCCCCGGCCCCCGGCGGCCAGCTCCGCCTGGCCGCGCGCTCGCCGCGGCGCGCCGAGCTGATCGGGATCATCGACTGGCGGGTCGAGCGCTGCCAGGCGCTCGGCGTCGAGCTGCGCCTCAACACCTGGGCCGAGGCCGCCGAGGTGCTCGCCGAGCGGCCCGACGTGGTGATCGTGGCCACCGGCGGGCTGCCCGACACCGCGGTCCTCGAGGCCGGCGAGGAGCTGGTGGTGTCGAGCTGGGACCTGCTCGCCGGGGACGTCGCCCCGGGCGCCGAGGTGCTGGTCTACGACGACAACGGCGCCCACCCGGGGATGCAGGCCGCCGAGCTCGCCGCCGAGAGCGGGGCGCGGGTCGAGCTGGTCACCCCGGAGCGCTTCCTCGCCCCCGAGATCGGCGGGCTCAACCACGTCGCCTACGCCGAGTGCTTCCAGGCCCGCGGGGTGCGGGTGACGATCAACACCCGGCTGCGCGCCGTGCGCCGCGAGGGCGACCGGCTGGTCGCGCTGCTCGGCAGCGACTACGGCGCCCGAGCCGGGGAGCGCCGCGTCGACCAGGTGGTCGTCGAGCACGGCACCCGGCCCCTCGACGAGCTCTACTTCGCGCTCAAGGAGGGCTCGCGCAACCGCGGCGAGGTCGACTACCGGGCGCTGCTGGCCGGCGAGCCACAGCGTCTCGAGCGCAACCCGGAGGGCAGCTACCGCCTCTACCGGATCGGCGACGCGGTGGCCTCGCGCAACGTCCACGCGGCCGTCTACGACGCCCTGCGCCTGTGCAAGGACCTGTGAGCGGCGCCGCGCCGGGCCGCTCCCCGGGCGATCGGGGGATCGGCGCCGGGGCGGCGCTTGCGCGGGCGGCGCGCCCTGCGCTACCGTCACCGGCCCCGCGCGCGCGAGAGCCGCTCCGCCCATGACCAAGATCATCGCAGTCGCCAACCAGAAGGGGGGGGTTGGCAAGACCACCACCAGCATCAACCTCGGCGCCTCGCTGGCCGCGGTCAAGCGCCGGGTGCTGCTCGTCGATCTCGACCCCCAGGGCAACGCGACGATGGGCTGCGGGGTCGACAAGAACCGCCTGGAGCGATCCAGCTACGACGTCCTGCTCGGCGAGGCGGGTGTGGCCGAGGTCAGCGTGCGGGTCGATCACAGCCGCTTCACCCTGGTGCCGAGCAACGCCGATCTGACCGGCGCCGAGGTGGCGTTGCTCGACGAGCTCGGGCGCGAGCTGCGCCTGCGCCACGCCCTCGAGCCGGTCCGTGGCCAGTACGACTACGTGATCATCGACTGCCCGCCGGCGCTGAGCATGCTCACCGTCAACGCCCTGGTCGCCGCCGACGGGGTGCTGGTGCCGATGCAGTGCGAGTACTACGCCCTCGAGGGGCTCTCGGCGCTGGTCGAGACGATCGACAAGATCCGCGCCCTGCTCAACCCGGCCCTCGAGATCGAGGGGCTGCTGCGCACCATGTACGACTCGCGCAACAACCTTTCCAGCCAGGTCTCGCAGCAGCTCGTGCGCCACTTCGGGGCCAAGGTCTACAGCACCGTGATCCCGCGCAACGTGCGCCTCGCCGAGGCGCCGAGCCACGGGCTGCCGGCGCTGCTCTACGACAAGAACTCGAGCGGGGCGCTGGCCTACCTGGCGCTCGCCGGCGAGGTCCTGCGCCGCGACGGGATGCACCTCAAGGCCGCCCAGTGAGCGCTGCCGGGCAGCGGGGGGCGGGGCGGTGACGCGGCGCAAGGGGCTGGGACGGGGGCTCGACGCGCTGCTCGGCGATGCCGCCGGGCGCGGCGCGGGGGCGCTGGCGGCCGGTGGGCTGCGCGAGATCCCGGTCGACCTGGTCGAGCGCAACCCCTACCAGCCGCGCACCCGCATCGAGGAGCGGGGGCTCGAGGAGCTGGCCGCCTCGATCGCGGCCCGCGGCATGGTCCAGCCGGTGCTGGTGCGCCCCTGCGCCGACGGGCGGCGCTTCGAGCTGATCGCCGGGGAGCGGCGCTGGCGCGCCGCGCAGCGGGCTGGCCTGGCGGTCATCCCGGCGCTGGTGCGCGAGGCGAGCGACGAGGAGGCGGCCGCGATCGCGCTGATCGAGAACGTCCAGCGCGAGGATCTGAACCCGATCGAGGAGGCCGAGGCGCTGCGCCGGCTGGTCGAGGAGTTCGGCCTCACCCACCAGCGGGTGGCCGAGGCGGTCGGGCGCTCGCGGGCCGCGGTGAGCAACCTGCTGCGCCTCCTCGAGCTCGGTCCCGAGGCGCGCGCCGCGCTCGAGGGCGGCGAGATCGAGATGGGCCATGCCCGGGCCCTGCTCGGGCTCGAGGGGGCAGCCCAGCGCGAGGCGGTCCGGCGGGTGGTCTCGGGCGGGCTGTCGGTGCGCGAGACCGAGCGCCTGGTGCGCCGGCTGCGCGCCGGTGGCGAGCGCCGCACCCGTCCCGCGGCCGCGTCCGGCGACCCCGACATCCGCCGCCTCGAGACCGATCTCGGCGAGCGGCTGGGCGCCGCGGTGAGCATCCGCCACGGCCCGCGCGGCGCCGGCAGGGTGGTCATCCGCTACAGCTCCCTCGAGCAGCTCGAAGGGATCCTCGAGCGGGTTCGCTAGCCGCCCGCGGACCGGGGCAGGCTGGCGGCGCGGAGAGCCGGGCACGCCGCGGGGCTGCCTGCGGCGGCGGGCGCCTCCCGCGTCCGGGCCACAATGTGGTAAACTGCCACCTTCGTGACGCGTTTCCAAGATCCGCCGGATAGCAAGATCGGGTGCGAGCCAGAGGGCTCGCCGCGAGAGCGCCGCGGGCCCGGAGCAGGGGCCTCGCCGGACCCGGCAAGCGCCGCGATCGCGGCGCGCGGCACGCTTCCCGCAGGCTCCCCCGGGGGCCGCGACCTACCCTAGCACTCAGAGTCCAGGATTCGATGATTGACCACGCTCCCCGCGCCGCCGCCGGCGGCACCTCCCCGAGAATTGCCCGCGCCCTGGGCGCGAGCCTGGCCGCGGCGCTGCTCGTGCTGCCGGCCGCCGGCGCCTACGCCGGCGAGGACCTGGTGGTCGAGAAGGGCCGCACCGTCTCGATCGAGTACACCCTGACCCTCGACGACGGCACCGTCGCCGACAGCAACGTCAACGGCGAGCCGCTGCGCTACGAGCAGGGCGCCGGGCGGCTGCTGCCGGCCGTCGAGCAGGCGCTGGCCGGGATGAAGGCCGAGGAGCGCCGCCAGTTCACCATCGCGCCTGCCGACGGCTACGGCGAGTACAACCCGGAGGCGGTGCGCGAGATCGACATCGAGCGGATCCCCGAGGGCGCGCGCTCGGTCGGGGCGCTGCTGACCGCGCGGGCCCCCAACGGCGCGACCCGGCGGGTGCGGGTCAAGGAGGTGCGCGAGAAGACCGTGCTCCTCGACTTCAACCACCCGCTCGCCGGCCAGGCCCTGCATTTCGACGTGCGCGTGCTGTCGGTGGAGTAGCGGCACGCACCGGTTCACCCGCGGCGCTCACCGGGGCGCGAGGCAAGGGCGTGCCGGGCACGCGGGGCCCAATCCGGACGGCCGGATCGGCGCGCGCAGCCACGCACCGGTGAGCGAGGCGGGGTGTGGAGTGGGCCGCGCCGGCATCGGCCGGCCCCGGCATCGGAAGCGACGGAGGACAGACGGAGATGGAGCAGACCTTCCGGCTCGTGACCATCGAGAAGTCCCAGCCCCCGGAGGGCGCGACCTGCGGGCGTTGGCACCGCTACGTCATCGAGAGCGACTTCACGGTCATCCAGGGCTACGCCCAGGGGACCAAGACCGAGGTCACGGCCCATGCCAAGCGCTACGTGACCCAGCTCAACGCACGTCGCGATCCCAACCGCAGCCCTGGCGCCTGGACCCGAAGCCGGGCCAAGACGCAGCGCTGACCGGCGCCCCGGTGCCGGTCCCGGCGCCGGTCCCACCGTTCCCCCGACCCCGCCGCGCCTGAGCGCGGCGGGGTCGCTCCGTGCCCGCTGCTCGGGATCCCGGGCTCCGGCTGTCCGCAGCCGCCGGGAGCGGCATCGTTGCCGGGAGGCTATTCCTTCCAGCGGCAGCGCGGGCAGTGGAGCGCGCCGCCTTGGCGCAGGTAGTCGTGGATCACCAGCCAGTTGCCGGCCATTCCGCGGGGAAGGTTCGCGGCGATCCCGGGGCGCAGGTCGGTGGCGCAGCGCGGGCAGCGCAGCGAGCGGCGCAGCGCCCGGTAGGCGAGCGCGGCGAGGGCCACCGCCGCCACCATCGCCAGCACCTCGCGGGTCACCACCGCGAGCAGCACCAGGGCGACGGCCAGCGCCGCGAGGGCGAGGCCGGCGCGCAGCGAGCGCAGCAGCCGCTCCCGGCCCGGGCGGGCGCTGCCACGGGCCGGGAGCGGGCGGCGCGCGGCGCGCCAGCGGGCCACGCGTGCCCGATCCTCGGCGGCCCGCCGGCGCCCGGCCGGGGTCAGCGACCAGGCCGTCACCGCGGTGGCGATGGCGGTCAGCACCAGCAGGGTGGCGGTGACCGGGTAGAGGTGCACGGCGGTGGCGATCCGGGCCCCTGACGGGTCGGCCGGGTCGGCGCGCAGCGCGATCCTCGCCCCCACGGTGCGGTAGGCGGGATCGAAGATCTCCCACACTGCCCTTGCCGTGCGCACCCGGTGGGAGCGCCCGGCGAGCGTGAACTCGATGACCAGCCGCTCGGCGTCCCCGTAGGGACCGCCGCGCTCGGCCCGCTCGATCGCCACCACCCGCCCCTCGATCGGCACCGTGCCGGCCAGCCGCGCGCGCTCGACGAGCGCGCTGGCCAGGGCCAGGGCGAGCAGCAGCAGGGCGAGGTAGCCGCGGAGCATGGACGGGTTGCGCATCGACGGGCCTCGTGGCGGTCGCGAGCCGGTTGCTGCGGGCCCGCTCCCGGTATCGGTCGCGCCGTCCGATCCTGTAGCCAGCCCGAATATCCCGCCGATTCACGGCTGCGCGCCCCGATCCACTCGCTGCGGGCGAGGCGGAAAGCCGGGGTAGGCGGTGGGGCGGGCCGCGGAGCGACCGTCGCGAGGCAGGGATGCCGAGCGCCGAGCGCCAGGGACGTGCTCGCAGCGGGTCGCTCCGCGGCCCGCCCCACCGC
>CAZRGU010000148.1:0-9118 GCA_964599705.1 uncultured Ectothiorhodospiraceae bacterium
TGCGGGCCCCGCCCCGCCGCGCGCCACGCCCGAGCAACGACACCCATCGCCCGCCCCAGCCCGGTCGGACCAACCCGCCACCCGGGGCGCCCTCGAGACCAGGCTCCCCGGGCCGGCCACCCCCACCCGCGGGCAGCGCGCCCCCACCGGCGTGGCGTGCGGTGGGGTGGGGTCCGCAGCGACCGTCGCGAGGCAGGGATGCCGAGCGCCGAGCGCCACAAGGACGTGCTCGCAGCGGGTCGCTGCGGGCCCCGCCCCGCCGCGCGCCACGCCCGAGCAACGACACCCATCGCCCGCCGGCGGCGCCTCCCCCGCTACAGCTCCTGGCCGCCCAGGAACAGCCAGGTCTCGACCACCGAGTCGGGGTTGAGCGAGACCGAGCTGATCCCCTCCTCCATCAGCCAGCGGGCCAGGTCCGGGTGGTCCGAGGGGCCCTGGCCGCAGATGCCGACGTACTTGCCCTGCGCGCGGCAGGCCTGGATGGCCTGGTGGAGCAGCGCCTTGACGGCCGGGTCGCGCTCGTCGAACAGCGAGGCCACCAGCCCCGAGTTGCGGTCCAGGGCGAGCGTCATCTGGGTGAGGTCGTTCGAGCCGATCGAGAAGCCGTCGAAGTGCTCGAGGAACCGGTCGGCGAGCAGCGCATTGGACGGGATCTCGCACATCATGATCAGGCGCAGCCCGTTCTTGCCGCGCTCCAGCCCGTGCTCGGCGAGCAGCGCCACCACCCGCTCGGCCTCGCCCAGGGTGCGCACGAAGGGCACCATGATCTCGACGTTGGTCAGCCCCATCTGGTCGCGCACCTTGGCCAGCGCCCGGCACTCCATCGCGAAGCAGGCCGAGAACTCGGGCGAGACGTAGCGCGAGGCGCCGCGGAAGCCGAGCATCGGGTTGGCCTCGCGCGGCTCGTAGCGCTCGCCGCCGATGAGATTCACGTACTCGTCGGACTTGAAGTCCGAGAGGCGCACGATCACCGGCTTGGGGTGGAAGGCCGCCGCGATCGTCGCCACCCCCTCGGCGAGCTTCTCGACGTAGAAGCTCACCGGGTCCGGGTAGCCGGCGATGCGCTCGGCGATCACCTCCCTGAGCTCTCCGGGAAGGCGCTCGAACTCGAGCAGCGCCCGCGGGTGGATGCCGATGGTGTTGCCGATGATGAACTCGAGGCGGGCCAGCCCGACCCCGGCGTTGGGCAGGCGCTGGAAGTCGAAGGCCCGCTCCGGGTTGCCGACGTTCATGGTGATCTTGAAGGGCAGCTCGGGCATCGTCTCGACGGCCACCTCGCGCACCTCGTACTCGATCAGGCCGTCGTAGATGAAGCCGGTGTCGCCCTCGGCGCAGGACACCGTGACCGCCTGCCCGTCGGCGATCACCCGGGTCGCCTCGCGGGTCCCGACCACCGCCGGGATGCCCAGCTCGCGGGCGATGATCGCGGCATGACAGGTCCGCCCGCCGCGGTTGGTGACGATCGCCGAGGCCCGCTTCATGACCGGCTCCCAGTCCGGGTCGGTCATGTCGGTGACCAGCACGTCGCCGGGCTCGACGCGATCCATCTCGGCGAGGTCGAGCACCAGGCGGGCCGTGCCGGCGCCGATCCGCTGGCCGATGCTGCGCCCCTCGCAGAGCACCTCGCCGCGCGCGGCGAGGTGATAGCGCTCGAGGCGCTGGGCCCGATCCCGGCTCTTGACCGTCTCGGGGCGGGCCTGGAGGATGTAGAGCCCGCCGTCGACCCCGTCCTTGGCCCACTCGATGTCCATCGGGCGCCGGTAGTGGGCCTCGATGGCCAGCGCGTGACCGGCGAGCGCCTCGCACTCGGCGTCGCTGATCGCGAAGCGGCGCCGCTCGGCCGGCGGGACCTCGACGACCCGCACCCGCTGCCCCTCGCCCTGGTCCCCGTAGACCATCTTCTGGGCCTTGCTGCCGCGTTCGCGGCGGATCACGGCCGGGCGCCCGGCGGTGAGCGCCGGCTTGTAGACGTAGAACTCGTCGGGGTTGATCGAGCCCTGCACGATCAGCTCGCCGAGCCCGTAGGCGGCGGTGATGAACACCACCTGGTCGAACCCGGACTCGGTATCCAGGGTGAACATCACCCCGCTCGCCCCGGTCCCGGCCCGGACCATGCGCTGGATGCCGGCCGAGAGGGCGACGGCGGCGTGGTCGAAGCCGTGGTGGGCGCGGTAGGCGATCGCGCGGTCGTTGAACAGCGAGGCGAAGACCTCGTGGACCGCGGCGAGCACCGCCTCGATGCCGCGCACGTTGAGCAGGGTCTCCTGCTGGCCGGCGAACGAGGCATCGGGCAGGTCCTCGGCGGTGGCCGAGGAGCGCACCGCCACCGGCAGCAGCGGGTCGTCGCCGGCGAGCTCGGCGTAGCCGGCGCGCAGCGCCTGCTCGAGCCCCGCGGGGAGCGGGGCGGCCATGATCCAGGCGCGGATCCGGGCGCCGGTCTCGGCCAGGGCGGCGACGTCGTCGACGTCGAGCCGGTCGAGGGCCGCCGCGATCCGAGCGGCCAGGCCGTCGCCGGCGAGGAACTCGCGGTAGGCCTCGGCGGTGGTGGCGAACCCCCCCGGAACCTTCACCCCGGTGGCCGCCAGCGCGCTGATCATCTCGCCGAGCGAGGCGTTCTTGCCGCCGACCCGGGCGACGTCGCCCATGCCAACCTGCTCGAAGGGGAGAACGTAGTCCATGGCCGGGTTCCTGTCTGGGCGCGGGTCGCGAGGATAACCCGCCAGCCGCGGCGCGCCCAAGTCAGGCCCGCGCGGGTATGATGCCCCGCCGGTACCCGAGACTCGCCCCCGCCCAGCGATGCCCTTCCGCCACAAGCACGACCTGCTCGGCCTGTTCGCCCAGCACCCGGTCGCCTGCAACCTGCTGATGGTGATGATGGTGCTCGCCGGGGCCTGGGGGCTCAGCCGCCTCAACACCCAGTTCTTCCCGACCTTCAACCTCGACTTCGTGACCGTGCGGGTGGTGTGGAGCGGGGCGAGCGCCGAGGACGTCGAGCGGGCCATCGTCGACCCCCTCGAGGAGCAGCTGCGCACCGTCGACCGGCTCAAGAAGATCACCTCGACGGCCGCCGACGGGGTCGCCTCGGTGCTGCTCGAGTACCTCGAGGGCACCGACATGGGCGAGGCGGTCGACGAGGTCAAGGAGCAGGTGGCGCTGATCCGCAACCTGCCGGCGAGCGCCGAGACCCCCGAGATCAGCCGCATCGTGCGCTACGAGCCGATCGCGCGGGTGCTGCTCAGCGGCGCCCGCCTCGAGGAGCTGCGCCCGCTGGCGCGCCGCGCCGAGCGCGAGCTGCTCGACCGCGGCATCGCCCGGATCAACGTCCGCGGGCTGCCGGCCGAGGAGATCGCCATGCAGGTGCCGAGCGCGGCGCTGCGCGAGCTCGACACCTCGCTCGACGCGATCGCGGCGCGCATCGCCGAGCGCAGCCGCGACCTGCCCGCCGGGCTGGTCGGGCGGCGCGACGTCTCGCGCCAGCTCCGCGCCCTCGAGCAGCGCCGCCGCGAGACCGGCTTCGAGGCCCTGGTGCTGGCCAGCGACGCGCGCGGCCAGGCGCTGCGCCTCGGCGACGTGGCCACCGTCGAGCGGCGGGCGCGGCGCGGCGAGGGCGGAGTGATGTTCGCCGGCGAGCCGGCCGTCGAGCTGCTGCTCAGCCGGGCGAGCAACGGCGACAGCCTGGCCTCGGCGCGGATCCTGCGCGAGTGGCTCGCCGACAACCAGGGACGCTGGCCTCCGGGGATCGAGGTGCGCCTCTACGACGAGTCGTGGAAGCTCATCAAGGAGCGCATCCTGCTGCTGGTCAAGAACGGTGCCGGCGGCCTGGTGCTGGTGGTCGCGATTCTCTTCCTGTTCCTCAACGGGCGGGTGGCGGCGTGGGTGGCGCTCGGCATCCCGGTCTCGTTCATGGCCGCCCTGGCGGTGCTCTACTGGCTCGGCGGGAGCATCAACATGATCAGCCTGTTCGGGCTGATCATGGCCCTCGGGATCATCGTCGATGACGCCATCGTGGTCGGCGAGGACGCGCTGGCCCACTACCAGAGCGGCGAGGACCCGCTGCAGGCCGCCGAGGGCGGGGCGCGGCGGATGCTCGCCCCGGTGCTGTCCTCGTCGCTGACCACGGTGGCCGCCTTCATGCCGCTGATGCTGGTCAGCGGGATCATCGGCCGGATCCTGTTCGACATCCCGCTGGTGGTGGTGTGCGTGATCCTGGCCTCGCTGGCCGAGAGCTTCCTGGTGCTGCCCGGGCACCTGCGTCACACCTTCCTGCACATCCATCACGCCGAGCCCGGGCGGGTCCGCAGCGTCCTCGAGCGCGGCTTCGAGCGGCTGCGCGAGGGGATCTTCCGGCCGCTGGTGGCCGCCTGCGTGGCCCGCCCGTGGAGCACGGTGAGCGCCGCGGCCGCGATGCTCGCGCTGGCCCTCGGCCTGATCGCCGGGGGGCGGATCGCCTTCAACTTCTTCCCGACCCCCGAGGGGCGGATCCTGCACGCCAACGTGAGCTTCGTGGCCGGGACCCCGCGCGAGCGGGTGGTGGCCTTCATGCGCCGGCTCGAGGAGGCGCTCGAGGCCACCGAGCGCGAGCTCGGCGAGCCGCTGGTCGACATCGCGGTGACCCACCTCGGGGTGATCAGCCGCGAGGGCGCCGGGCAGGGCCAGCGTGCCGACAACCTCGCCTCGATGCGCGTCGAGCTCACCGAGCCCGACACCCGCAGCGTGCGCAACCAGCAGTTCCTCGACGCCTGGCGGCGGCACATCGAGCTGCCCGCCGGGGTCGAGTCGTTCACCCTCGTCGAGCGCCGCCCGGGACCGCCAGGCCGGGACATCGAGGTGCGCCTGAGCGGCACCGACACCGCCCGCCTCAAGGCCGCCGTCCAGCACCTCGACCAGGCGCTCGCCGCGATCTCCGGGGTCACCGGGGTCGAGGACGACATGCCCTACGGGCGCGAACAGCTCATCTTCGCCCTGACCCCCGAGGGCCGCGCCCTGGGGCTGACCGTGGAGGCGGTCGGGCGCCAGCTGCGCGCCGCCTACGACGGGCGGATCGCCCAGATCTTCCAGCAGGGCGGCGACGAGATCGAGGTCCGGGTGGTGCTCCCCGATGCCGAGCGCGACTCCCTGGCGAGCCTCGAGGAGCTGCCGATCGCGCTGCCCGGCGGCGGCACCGTGCCGCTGCTCAGCGCCATCACGCTGCGCACCCGGCGCGGCTTCGAGACCCTGCGCCACACCGAGGGCAAGCTCGCCGCCCTGGTCTCGGCCGACGTCGACCCGGCGGTGACCACCAGCAACCGGGTCGGGGCGCTGCTGCGCGAGCGGGTGCTGCCCGAGATCAAGCGCCGCTTCGGGGTCGAGTATCGCTTCGAGGGCCGCCAGCTCGACCAGCGCGAGACCCTGGCCGACATGCGCCGCGGGGGGCTGTTCGCGCTGGCCCTCATCTACCTGGTGCTGGCCTGGGTGTTCGCCTCCTACGGCTGGCCGCTGGTGGTGATGGCCGCCATCCCGTTCGGGCTGACCGGGGCGCTGGCCGGGCACTGGCTGCTCGGCATCGATCTGACCATCCTCTCGCTGTTCGGGATCTTCGGGCTCTCGGGGATCGTGGTCAACGACTCGATCATCCTGGTGATCTTCTACAAGCAGCTCCTCGAGCGCGGCCGCGAGCCGGGAGAGGCGATCGTCGAGGCCGCCTGCCAGCGCCTGCGCGCGGTGCTGCTGACCTCGCTGACCACCATCGGCGGGCTGCTGCCGCTGCTCTTCGAGACCTCGCTGCAGGCCCAGTTCCTGATCCCGATGGCGGTCTCGATCGCCTTCGGCCTGGCCTTCTCGACGGTGCTCGTGCTGCTGGTGATCCCGGCCCTGCTGCGCATCCACGAGTCGCTCGCCGGGCGCCGCGCGGCGCTCACCGCCTGAGCGGCTGTGCTACCCTCGCCTCGGCCAGCGGGTGAGTGCGGATGGGCATCGCGACGGCGCTCGATCTCGAGAACAAGGTCCTCGGCAAGTACGAGGTCGGGCGCCCGATCGGGCGCGGCAGCATGGGGATCGTCTACCTCGGCCACGACCCGTTCGCGGGCCGCGACGTGGCCATCAAGGTCGCCCTCCCCGAGGCCATCCACGACCCGCACAGCGGCGCTCGCTTCCGCAAGCTGTTCTTCAACGAGGCCAAGATCGCCGGGCGGCTGCGCCACCCGAACATCGTCCAGGTCTACGACGCCGGGGTCGAGGGCGATCTGTGCTTCATCGTCATGGAGCACGTCGCCGGCGGGCGCACCCTGCACGATCACTGCCGCCCCGAGTCGCTGCTGCCGCTCGAGGACGTGGTCCGGATCGTGTTCCGCTGCGCGCGGGCGCTCGACTACGCCCACCGCCGCGGGGTCGTGCACCGCGACATCAAGCCGCGCAACATCCTCCTGACCGAGAGCCGCGACGTGAAGATCGGGGATTTCAGCATCGCCCTGATGACCCACGCCGAGACCACCTCGACCCAGGTCCACGGCTACGTCGGCTCGCCGCTGTACATGTCGCCCGAGCAGGTCCGCGAGGACAACATCACCGGCCAGAGCGACCTGTTCTCGATCGGGGTGGTGCTCTACGAGCTGCTCACCGGCCGCCACCCCTTCGCCGGGGACCGGCTCGCGGCGATCATCCACCAGATCACCGAGCGCCCGCACGTGCCGGTCGCCGAGCTGCGCGGCGACGTGCCGCGGGTGCTCGCCCACATCGTCGATCGCCTCCTCAAGAAGGACCCGGCGGCCCGCTACAAGACCGGGCTCGACCTGGCCGCCGATCTCAGCCTGGTCTTCGAGCACCTGCAGCTCTTCGAGGAGGAGATCCCGGGGCGCGAGAAGTTCAACCTGGTGCGCGACCTGCGCTTCTTCGCCGAGTTCTCCGAGCCCGAGATCTGGGAGGTGATCAACGCCAGCAGCTGGCTCGAGTTCCAGCCCGGCAACCAGATCATCGTCGAGGGCGAGATCGAGAGCAGCTTCTACGTGGTCATCAACGGCGAGGTCGAGGTCCACAAGGGCGGGCAGCGGGTCGATGTCCTCGGCCAGGGAGACTGCTTCGGCGAGATGGGCTTCATCGCCAAGCGCGAGCGCACCGCGACGATCGCCGCGCGCACCGCGGTCACCGTGCTCAAGGTCAAGGGCTCGCTGATCGAGCGCGCCTCGCTCGCCTGCCAGCTACGCTTCCACCGGGTCTTCCTCAACACCCTGATCGAGCGCCTCTCGAAGGCCACCGAGCGGCTCACCGAGCTCGCCGGCTGAGGGGCTCCGCGGCCGCAACCGGCGCCAGCCGGGCGGCGGTGCGCCGCCGGTACTTGACCACCACCACCAGCCCCATCAGGTAGACGATGAAGGCCACGTCGAGCAGCGGCAGCAGCGCCCCGTAGAGGAGATCGCTGCTCCACAGGTCGGTGAACGCGAACGAGAGCGCGCCGAGCAGCAGCATCGCGGCCGTGCCGGGCCCCGGGCGCCAGCGGGCCGGCTCCCCGGGCAGCCCCGGCAGGGCGGCGAGCGCCGCGCCGGCCCCGGGGGCCGGTCCGTCGCCCCCGGCCGGCCCGGTGGCGGTCACCCCGACCCGGCGCTGGCTGTCGCCGGCGAGCGCCGCGGCCCCCGGCGCGCCGCCGCCCGGACCATCCCCTTCCTGGCGGCGCGCCTCCTCGGGCAGCGGCGCGCGGGCCGGCAGCGCGCGCACCAGGCGCGTGAACCGTCCCTCCTCGCGCAGCCCGGCGGCGGCGAGCATCCGCGCCAGCCGTTCCTCGCCGGCCTCGGCGACCAGGACGGGAAGCCCGCAGCGCGCGCACCAGGCGCCGGCCGCCTCGATCAGCGCCCGGGTCACCGCCTCGGCCTCGCCGTCCGGGCCGCAGTGCACCCTCAGCACCCGGCCGTGGGGCTCGGGGGCGAGCTCGCGCACCAGCTCGATCAGGCCCACCGGGGCCCCGTCCCCGGCGACGCAGAGCAGCGCGCAGAAGCGCGGGTCGGCGAGCATCCGCTCGATGGCGGCCTGGTGCTCGGCGACCCCGCGCCCCGGGTCGGTGGCGCAGCGCAGCGCCAGCCACAGCCCGCGCTCGGCCGCGGCGATCCGTCGCACCCGCGGCCCGGCGCCGCACCGGCCCGCCGCGGCATCGCCTCGCGCCCAGGGCCGGGCGGCATCGCCGGCCAGGGCGCTCATCGTCCTCCCCCCGAGCGGGGCGGAACCCTCACAGCCGCTCCGCGATCCGGGCGGCCAGCGCGGCCAGGCGCTCCGGGTCGCCCGGCTCGGCGCCGTGCATCCGCAGGCGCTGGCCGCGGGTGCGCGGCAGCAGGTGGACGTGGTAGTGGGCGACGCTCTGCCCGGCCGCCTCGCCGTTGGCCTGGACCACGCTCAGGCCATCGGGCTCGAGCGCCGCGCGCAGCGCCAGCGCCACCCGGCGGGTGCTCGCCGCCACCGCCGCGAGCGTCTCGTCGTCGGCCTCGTAGAGGGTCTCGAAGTGGCGCCGGGGGATGACCAGCAGGTGTCCCTCGCAGGCCGGGCGGATGTCCATGAAGGCCAGCGTGGCCGCGTCCTGCCAGACCTGGTGGCTGGGCAGGCGGCCGGCGACGATGGCGCAGAATACGCAGCCCATGCTCCTTCACTCCTCGGGCGCCTGGTCCGGGAACGGCGTTGGCCGCCCCGCAGGGGCGGGGGCGCCGAGGGATTGATCGGCCCCGCGCGCCGGTTCTTTAGCCGCGCCCCGCGGGCCCTGCCCGGCGGCCCGCGCCGCGGGAACGATCTCGAAGGTCCGCTCGACGAGCAGCCGCTCGCCGTGAAAGAGACGCACCTTCCAGCGCCCCGGCAGGCGCGCCGCCGGGGTGCCGGCGATCGGCAGCGAGACGGCGAGCTCCTGGTGGCTGCCCCAGCGGGTGAAGGCCGGCGCGCGCAGGTAGACGCCGCCGCCCGGGGCCAGCCACTCGACCCGGAAGGTCTGGTAGTAGCCGATGAGGTTCGGCGCCAGGCGCACCGCCAGGGTCACCCGGCGGTCGGCGGGCGAGAAGCGCTCGCGGGCGCCCTCGAGCCGGCTGCCGAGCCAGAAGTAGCTCGCGGTCTCGCCGATCCCGGCCTCGCTGACCTGCAGCGCCCCGGCGCTGCAGCCGGCGAGGAGCAGCGC
>CAZRGU010000149.1:0-4514 GCA_964599705.1 uncultured Ectothiorhodospiraceae bacterium
CCGGCGAGAAGACCGCCGAGGGCCCCCGGCGGGCGGCGGCGGGAAGAGCAGCGAAGCGCGCCCTCACCGGTCGCTGCCGGCTCCGGGCCGGGCGCTCCGGCCACGAATGGGCCATGAGGACCGTCTTTCCCGGACGCCGTGGGCTCCGCGGCACCGGGCGCGATCGCCTCGCGGGCGCCCGTGCTACAGTGATCCGGGTCTTCCGGGAGCCGACGAGGTGGCCAGATGAAGCCGATCCGATGGCTCGCCCTGCTGCTGCTCAGCGTGCTGCTCGCCCCCGCTCAGGCCAGCCTCGAGGCCGGGGTCGAGGCCCTCCAGCAGCGCGACTACGACACCGCCTTCGCCGAGCTGCTGCCCGCGGCGCGGGCCGGCAACGCGCGCGCCCAGCTCCTGCTCGCCACCCTCTACCGGCGTGGCTACGGGGTCACGCAGAGCTACGCCAAGGCGGTCGAGTGGTATCGCCGGGCCGCCGAGCAGGGCCTGGCCAACGCCCAGTACAACCTCGCCGTCCACTATCGCGAGGGGCTCGGGGTACCCCGGGACGATGCCGCCGCCACCGAGTGGTTCCGGGCCGCGGCGCGGCGCGGCTTCGCGCCGGCCCAGGTCAACCTGGCGATGCGCTACGCCGAGGGACGCACCGTCGAGCGTGACCCGGTGCTCGCCTATGCCTGGCTGCACCGCGCCACCCTCCAGGGCGACGTCCAGGCGCTGCGCCGGCGCACGCGCATCGCCCGCGAGCTCAGCGCCGAGGAGATCGAGCGGGCCCGCAAGCTGGCCGCCACCCTGTACTGACGATGGGGAGGCCTCGGACGGCACCCGGCAACGCTCGGCGAGGCTGCCCCACCGGCCGCCACCGGGGGCAGGCCACGGGCAGCCGCCGAGCCCCCGAGAGAGCAGCCATGGAGACCGCATGATGGAGGTCAGCACGCTCACCGCGATCGCCCCGATCGACGGGCGCTACGCGGCGCACGCCGCGGCGCTGCGCCCGCTGTTCAGCGAGTACGGGCTGATGCGCCACCGCGTGGTGGTCGAGGTACGCTGGCTGGAGGCGCTGGCCGCCGAGCCGGCCGTCACCGAGCTCGGGCCGTTCGGCGACGAGGCCCGGCGGCTCCTCGAGGACATCGTCGACGGCTTCGACGCGGCCGCCGCCGAACGCATCAAGGCCATCGAGGCCACCACCCAGCACGACGTCAAGGCGGTCGAGTACTACCTGCGCGAGCGCTTCACCGAGCACCCCGAGCTGGCCGCCGCGAGCGGCTTCCTGCACTTCGCCTGCACCTCCGAGGACATCAACAACCTCGCCTATGCGCTGATGCTGCTCGATGCCCGCCGCCGGGTGGTGCTGCCGCTGATGGACGAGATCGGCGACCAGCTCCGCGCCCTCGCGCGCCGCTACGCCGGCTGCCCGATGCTCGCCCGCACCCATGGCCAGCCGGCCTCGCCGACCACGCTCGGCAAGGAGCTGGCGGTCTTCGTCCAGCGCCTCGCCCGCCAGCGCGAGGCCGTCGCCACGACCCCGCTGCTCGCCAAGATGAACGGCGCGGTGGGCAACTACAACGCCCATCGGGCCGCCTACCCCGAGATCGACTGGCCGGCCCTGACCCAGGAGTTCGTGACCGGGCTGGGGCTGCAGTGGAACCCCTACACCACCCAGATCGAGCCGCACGACTGCCTCGCCGAGCTGTTCCACGCCCTCGAGCGCTTCAACGGCGCGCTCCTCGATCTGTGCCGGGATCTCTGGAGCTACATCTCGGCGGGCTACTTCCGCCAGCGGGTGGTCGAAGGCGAGGTCGGCTCCTCGACCATGCCGCACAAGGTCAACCCGATCGACTTCGAGAACGCCGAGGGCAACCTCGGGGTGGCCAACGCGCTGCTCGGCCACCTCGCCGCCAAGCTCCAGGTCTCGCGCCTGCAGCGTGATCTCAGCGACTCGACCGTGCTGCGCACCGTCGGTGTCGGGCTCGGCCACGCGGTGATCGCCTACCGCTCCTGCCTGCGCGGGCTGGGGCGGATCGAGGCCGACGAGGAGGCGATGCGCGCCGACCTCGAGGAGGCCTGGGAGGTGCTCGCCGAGCCGGTGCAGACGGTGATGCGCCGCTACGGGCTCCCCGACCCCTACGAGCGGCTCAAGGAGATGACCCGCGGGCGGCGCATCGACCGCGAGGCCCTGCACGCCTTCATCGCCGGGCTCGAGATCCCGGCGCAGGCCCGCGCGCGCCTGCTCGCCCTGACCCCGGCCGACTACATCGGCGAGGCCGAGACCCTGGCCTCGGACGTGTGAGGACCGCGTCGTGGTCGCCGGCGTGCTCAGCGCCCAGCTCGAGGGGCTTCGGCTGGGCGCGCCGGCCGAGCCGCTGGCGCTGGCCAGCCGCGCCGAGCAGCGTGCCGCGACGCTGGCGATGCTGCGCCAGGCGCGGCGCAGCGTCGAGCTGGTGAGCTGGCGGCTCGATCCGCCGATCTACGGCGATCCCGAGGTCTGCGAGGAGCTCAAGCGCATGGCGCTCGCCAGCCGCCGGGCGCGGATCCGCGCCCTGGTGCTCGATCCCCAGGGCGCGACCCGCCGCGGCCATCGCCTGATCCGGCTCGCCCGGCGCCTGAGTAGCTTCTTCGAGCTGCGCGCCCCCGGGCGGGAGCACGCCGACTATGCCGCGGCCTTCCTGATCGTCGACGGCACCGGCGTGATCACCCGCCCCCACGCCGACCGCTACGAGGGCGAGGCCGAGTTCTCGGCGCCCGCCCGCGCCCGCTCGCTGGCCAGCGAGTTCGAGGAGATGTGGGCGCTGGCCCTGCCCGATCCCGAGCTCCGGGAGCTGCACCTGTGAGGGCGTCGCGGACCGCAGCGGCGCTGCTGCTCGCGCTCGCCTGCGCGGCGGCGCCGGCCGCCGGCGACGAGCCGCTGCGCACCGAGGTGGTGGAGCTCTCGTGGCGCAGCAGCGAGGAGATGATCGAGGTGCTCCGCCCGCTGGTCCCGGCCCCGGGCAGCGTCAGCGGGCTGGCCGGGCGGCTGGTGATCCGCGCCGATCCGGCGACCCTGGCGATGGTGCGCGAGGTCATCGCCAAGCTCGATCGCGCCCCGGCCAACCTCCTGATCAGCGTGCGCTTCGGCGAAACCGCGGGGCTCGAACGCGAGCGGGCGGCGGCCTCGGGCACCATCGGCACGGGGGGCATCTCGGGGCGCATCGAGCTGCGGGCAGCGACCGGCGAGGGGCGCTCGCGCGAGGTCCACCGGCTGCGGGTGCTCGAGGGGCGCGAGGCGTTCATCGCCAGCGGCGAGTCGGTCCCGGTCGGCGAGCGCCGCCTGCTGATCGGCGGCAGCGGGGTCACCGTCGAGGAGGGGGTGCGCTACGTCGATGTCAGCCGCGGCTTCTGGGTCCGGGCGCGGCTGCGCGGTGATCGGGTCGAGCTGGCCATCGCGCCGCGCCGCGATGCGCTGGCCGCGCGCGGTGGCGGGGCGATCCGCCGCCGCGCCCTGGTCACCACCCTGGTCGTGCCGCTCGGGCGCTGGGTGGCGCTGGGTGGCGTCGAGCGCCGGCTCGAGGCCGGCAGCGGAGGCATCGCCCTGGCCACCGGCGAGCGCGGCCGCGGTGACTTCCAGATCCACCTGCGGGTCGACCGCCTGCCCTGAAGGCGCGGGCACGGCGCGCCCGCTGCCCGGCGCGAGAGGGGCCCCCGCGCCGGGCAGCGCGCAAGGGCTACCTCTCGGCCGGCTCGCCGGCCGCCGCGGCGGGCTCGCCGGCCGCCGCCGGCTCGTCCCCACCCGCCGCCTTCTTCGCCTCCGGCGGCGCTGCGCCCGCCAGCGGCGCCGGCACCATGTAGGGCATCGGCATCCAGTAGTAGGGCATCATCGGCATCGGGTAGGGCATCGCCATCATCGGCATCGGCGGGTAGCCCTGCGGTGCCCGGGGAACGGCCTGCCCGGCCGCCGCCGGCGCAGGGGCGCCGGGCGCCGGCGGCGCGCCCCAGTAGCCGTAGGGAGGCCGCGGCGGCCAGCCGTACGGCATCATCATCGCCGCAGGCGCCCCGTAGCCCGGCGCGACCGCCGCAGGCGGCGGCCCACCGTAGCCCGCCGGCGGCGCAGGCGCGGGCGGCGCCGGGGCGGCGGCGGGCGTGCTCGGGGCGGCCGGGACAGCCGGTGTCGGCTTCGGGGCCTCCAGGCCGGCGTCACGAAACGCCGCGGCGAGCGCCTCGGCGGGCTCGGCGGCGCTGGGCAGCGCGGTGCCGAGCGTGGCCGGCTCGACCGGCGCCGTGATCGCCGGGGCGCTTGCCGCGACCGTGGCCGCGACCGGGGCCACGATGGCCGCCTCCGGGCGGGCACTGGCCGCCTGCGCATCGCGCTCCTCACCACCGATGCGGAACACCACGATCAGGAACAGCACCAGGAGCAGCGGCGCCCAGAGGGCGAGAAAGCCGCTGGTCGAGGTCGCCGAGCGATCCTCGAAGCTCGAGGAGACGGGGGTCGCGGCCGGCTCCGGAGCCGCCACCGGCTCGGGCGCCGGGGCGGGCTCGGGCGCCGG
>CAZRGU010000149.1:4614-9080 GCA_964599705.1 uncultured Ectothiorhodospiraceae bacterium
GGCTCGGGCGCCGGGGCGGGCTCGGGCGCCGGCTCAGCGGCCCGGGCCGGCTCGCTGGCCGCCCCGACCGGCCCGCTGTCCGGCGCGGTCGCGCTCTCGGCTGCCGGCGGGCGTGCCGCCGCCTTCTTCTTGGCGACCTTCTTCTTGGTGGTACGCTTCTTGCGCGGCGCCGCGCTCGACCCCGAGCCGGGCGCGCCCTTGTCTTGCTCCGCCATCGTATTCCTTCTCCCTGGTTCGGCGCGCGATCTGGCGCCTGTGGCAGCGCACCAATGTTAACACGAAGCCCCGCCGGCCCGGGGAGTGCCGGCATCCGTGGCGGTGCTATGATCCGCGCCCCGAATCGCCTGCGGACGTACCGGCCGCGCCCTCTGGCAAGGAAGATGATCGCTCGCCGCCCGCCTCGTCCCGGCCCGTGGCTGACCGCCGGGCCCGCCGCCCGGCCAGCGGGCAGCAGCGGCGCTCCCGCGGCCCGGCCGATGCCGTCAGGCCTGCCCGGCGAGCGGCCCGCGGCCGGCCTGCTCGCGCCCCGCCCGGCAGCGCCGCGGTGAGCGTGCTGCTGCGCCTCGGCGGCGGGGAGACGCTCTCGGCGTTTCGCCGCGAGCGCTTCCTGCGCCAGGCCGCCGCGGCCGGGGTGGCGGTGCGAGCGGTCGCGACCCGCCACCTCTACCTGGCCGACTGCGCCCGCGCGCTCACCGCCGGCGAGCGCCGGCTGCTCGCGGCCCTGCTCGAGAGCGGCGACGGCCCGCCGCTGCCGGCAGGGCGCCTGCTGCACCGGATCGTGGTCCCTCGCCCGGGCACCGTGTCGGCCTGGTCGAGCAAGGCCAGCGACATCCTCCACAACTGCGGGCTCGAGGCGGTGCGCCGCCTCGAGCGCGGCGTCGAATGGTGGATCGACCCGCACCCCGGCGAGGCCGCGCTCGGCCACCTCGAGGCGCTGATCCACGACCGCATGACCGAGGCCGTGCTGGCACCGCAAGCCGAGCTCGAGGCGCTCTTCCGGCGCGCCGCGCCGCGCCCGCTCGAGCGGGTGGCGCTGGCCGCGCGCGGGCGCTCGGCGCTCGCCGAGGCCAACGCCCGGCTCGGCCTGGCGCTCAGCGAGGACGAGATCGACTACCTCGCGGCGGCCTTCGCCGAGCTCGGGCGCGACCCGAGCGACGTCGAGCTGATGATGTTCGCCCAGGCCAACTCCGAGCACTGCCGCCACAAGATCTTCAATGCCAGCTGGACGATCGACGGGGCCCCCGGCGAGCGCTCGCTGTTCGCGATGATCCGCCACACCCACGAGACCCACCCGGGGGCGGTCCTGTCGGCCTACCATGACAACTCGGCGGTCTGCGCCGGTGGCCCCGGGGGGTGGTTTCTGCCGGGCGCGCGGGATCGGGTCTACCGGCGCCTGGCCGAGCCGGTCGACCTGCTGATGAAGGTCGAGACCCACAACCACCCCACCGCCATCTCGCCCTTCCCGGGCGCGGCGACCGGCTCGGGTGGCGAGATCCGCGACGAGGCGGCCACCGGCCGGGGGGCGCGCAGCAAGGCCGGGCTGGTGGGGTTCTCGGTCTCCAACCTGCGCATCCCCGGCTTCGAGCAGCCCTGGGAGACCAATCACGGCCGCCCCGGGCGGCTCGCCTCGGCGCTGCAGATCATGATCGAAGGCCCGATCGGGGCGGCCGGCTACGGCAACGAGTTCGGTCGCCCGGCGCTGGCCGGCTACTTCCGGACCCTCGAGCTGGCCCTCGACTACCCGGACGGACGCGAAGTGCGCGGCTACCACAAGCCGGTGATGGTCGCCGGCGGGATGGGCAACATCCGCCGCGCCCAGATCGAGAAGGCGCCGCTGCCGCCCGGCACCCCGGTGGTGGTGCTCGGAGGGCCGGCGATGCTGATCGGCCTGGGCGGGGGAGCGGCCTCCTCGATGGCCTCCGGGGCCGGCGACGAGGCGCTCGACTTCGCCTCGGTGCAACGCGACAACGCCGAGGTCGAGCGCCGCTGCCAGGAGGTGATCAACGCCTGCTGGGGGCTCGGCGAGGCCAACCCGATCCTCGCCATTCACGACGTCGGTGCCGGCGGGCTGTCGAACGCGGTGCCCGAGCTGTGCGCCGCGGCCGGCCGCGGCGGGCGCTTCGAGCTGCGCGCGGTGCCGAGCGCCGACCCGGGCATGTCGCCGATGGAGATCTGGTGCAACGAGGCCCAGGAGCGCTACGTGGTGGCGGTGGCCGCCGAGGCGCTCGCCTCCTTCGAGGCGCTGTGCCGGCGCGAGCGCTGCCCGTGGGCGGTGATCGGCGAGGTCAGCGCCGAGCCGCGCCTGGTGCTCGAGGATCGGGCGCTCGGCGAGCGCCCGATCGACCTGCCGATGGAGGTGCTGTTCGGCAAGCCGCCGGCGATGCACCGCGAGGCGAGGCGCCGCGGGCGGCCGCACGCCGACCTCGACCTCGCCGCCATCGAGATCGGCGAGGCGCTCGAGCGCGTGCTGCGCCTTCCGGCGGTGGCCGACAAGAGCTTCCTGGTGACGATCGGCGATCGCAGCGTCACCGGGCTGGTCTGCCGCGACCAGATGGTCGGGCGCTGGCAGGTGCCGGTGGCCGACTGCGCGGTGACCGCGCGCGACTACGACGGCTACGGCGGCGAGGCGATGGCGATCGGCGAGCGCGCCCCGCTGGCGCTCGCCGACGCCCCGGCCTCGGGGCGCATGGCGGTGGCCGAGGCGCTGACCAATCTCGCCGCCGCCCCGGTCGGCGAGCTCGCCCGGGTGGTGCTGTCGGCGAACTGGATGGCGGCCTGCGGGCACCCGGGAGAGGACGCCAACCTCTTCGACACGGTGCGCGCCGTGGCCCTCGAGCTGTGCCCGGCGCTCGGCATCCCGATCCCGGTCGGCAAGGACTCGCTGTCGATGAAGACGGTGTGGCGCGAGGGCGGGCGGGAGCGCGCGGTGACCGCGCCGCTGACCCTGGTGGTCTCGGCCTTCGCCCCGGTCGAGGACGTGCGCCGGACCCTGACCCCGGCGCTCGACACCGAGCAGGGACCGAGCGACCTGCTGCTCGTGGACCTCGGCCGCGGGCGGCTCGGCGGCTCGGCGCTTGCCCAGTGCTACGGCGCCCTCGGCGACGCGCCGCCGGACCTCGACGACCCGGCCGCGCTCGCCGCCCTGTTCCGCCAGGTCCAGGCGCTGGCCGCGGCCGGCCGGCTGCTCGCCTACCACGACCGCTCCGACGGCGGGCTGCTGGCCACGCTCTGCGAGATGGCCTTCGCCGGCGGCTGCGGGCTCGAGGTCGAGCTCGGCGCGCGCCCGGCGCTGGTCGAGCTGTTCAACGAGGAGTGCGGCGCGGTGCTCCAGGTCCGCCGCACCGAGCGCGACGCGGTGCTCGCCGAGCTGGCCGCCGAGCCGGCCCTGGCCGGGCGGGTCCGGCGCCTCGGCGAGCCGCTCCCCGGCGAGCGGATCCGCTTCACCCGCGGCGGCGAGGTGGTCCTCGAGCGCTCCCGCTCGGCGCTGCGCCGGCTGTGGTCGGAGACCAGCTGGCGGATGCAGTCGCTGCGCGACGACCCGGCCTGCGCCGGCGAGGAGTATGCCCGCGCCTGCGACCCCGAGGAGCCGGGACTGACCGTCCGGCTGACCTTCGACCCGGGCCGCGACCCGGCCGCCGGGATCGCTGCGCCGGCGGTCGCGACGGCCCGCCCGCGGGTCGCGATCCTGCGCGAGCAGGGGGTCAACGGCCACGTCGAGATGGCCGCCGCCTTCGACCGGGCCGGCTTCGAGGCGCTCGACGTGCACATGAGTGACCTGCAGGGCGGGCGGGCGACGCTTGCCGACTGCCACGGGATCGCGGCCTGCGGCGGCTTCTCCTACGGGGACGTGCTCGGCGCCGGCGGCGGCTGGGCCGGCTCGCTGCTCCACCACCCGCGCTCGCGCGAGGCGCTGGCCGCCTTCCTGGCCCGCACCGACACCTTCGGCCTCGGGGTCTGCAACGGCTGCCAGATGCTTGCCCGGCTCGCCGAGCTGATCCCCGATCGACCGCCCTGGCCGCGCTTCCTGCGCAACCGCTCCGAGCAGTTCGAGGCCCGCCTGGTGCTCACCGAGGTGCTGCCCTCGCCCTCGATCCTGCTGGCCGGGATGGCCGGCTCGGTGCTGCCGGCGGTGGTCGCCCACGGCGAGGGGCGGGTCGAGTTCGCCGACCCGGCAGCCGGCGAGGCGGCCGCCGCGCTGCTCTGCCTGCGCTACGTCGACGGCCACGGCCACCCGGCCGAGCGCTACCCCGACAACCCCAACGGCTCGCCCGGCGGGGCCACCGGCTACACCACCCGCGACGGGCGCTTCACCATCATGATGCCCCACCCCGAGCGGCTGTTCCGCACCGTGCAGCACTCCTGGCATCCGCGCGAGTGGGGCGAGGAGGGGCCCTGGCTGCGGATGTTCCGCAACGCCCGCGCCTGGCTCGGCTGAGAGCTTGTGAAGAAACCGCCCGCCTGCTGCG
>CAZRGU010000150.1:0-9061 GCA_964599705.1 uncultured Ectothiorhodospiraceae bacterium
CATCGCCACGACCGCGCCGATGGTCCACAGCCCGAAGCCGATGACCAGCGCGCCGGCCGCGCGGCGCAGCCCGACAGGTGGGCGGAAGGTGCCGGCGGCGAGCCCCATGGCGAGCACCGTGGGCAGGGTGCCGAGCCCGAAGGCGAGCATCACCGCGGCCCCCTCGAGCCAGCCGCCGGCGGCCGTCGAGGCGAGCAGCGCGCTGTAGACCAGCCCGCAGGGCAGCCAGCCCCAGAGCAGGCCGAGGCCCAGGGCGTGGGCCGGGGTCGGCGGCGGGAGCAGCCGCCGCGACAGCGGCTGGATGCGCCTCCAGAGCCTCGCGCCGGCCCGCTCGAGCGCTCCCAGGCCCATCCACCAGCCGGCCAGGTAGAGGCCCATGGCCACCATCAGCGCACCGGCTGCAAGCCGCAGCCAGCTCCAGGCGCGGTACTCGGCGAGCGCCTCGCCGGCCAGGTAGCCGAGCCCGCCGATGAGCGCCCCGGCGGCCGTGTAGGTGAGGATCCGGCCGGCGTTGTAGCCGAGCAGGAAGGGCAGCAGGCGCATCACCCGGCCGCGCCCCGGCGCGCTGCCGGGCGCCACCCCGAGGGCGAGCGCCGAGCTCACCCCGCCGCACATCCCGAGGCAGTGCACGCCGCCGAGCAGGCCGACCAGGAAGGCCGAGATCAGCAGCCCGCTCATCGCGGCGATCCCGGTGAGTCGTCTTCCCTGGCGGCGATCGCCGCCGCCTCCGCTGTCATCGCGTCGATCTCCGGCCCCTGGCTGGGAGCGCGGCCGGTCGCCGCGCGGGAGGGCCGCCTCCCCGGGCCGCCCCGCTTCCCGCCGCGATCCGCTCGCGCCGCTGGCAGGCGGTAGTATTGCACGGCCCCGGGCGCGCATCGCTCGCCGGGGCACGATGGACGGGCGCCATCGCCAGGGGGCCGCCGCGGTGCGCCGAGCCCGGCAAGGCGCAGGCGCGCGAGCACCCCCGCTCCGGGCCAGCGCAGCGCTGGCCGGCGGCCGTGGGGCGATGCGAGCGGCGGGCGGAGCGCGAGCCGGAGGGCGAGGTCGATGCTGAGCGTGGTGACCCTGACCGTGCTGCTGGTCGCGGTGGTGGCGCTGGCCGCAGCGCTCGCCGCCGCGATCGGGGCCAGCTACCGGCGCCCCGATCCCGAGCGCGAGGCGCTCGCCGAGCGGCTCGCGCAGGTCCGTCTCGGGCGCGCGGTCGCGGCCCTCGGGCTCGGGGAGGCGCGCTACCTCCGGGCCCAGCCGCTGGTCGCGGTCGGCGCCCAGATCGCGCGCTGCGCCGCCTGTCCCGACCCCGCGGGCTGCGACCGGGCCTTCGAGCGCGACGGCCTGCCGCCCGAGTTCTGCCCCAACCGCGCCGCGCTGCTCGGGCTGGCCGCGGGCGCCCGCCCGGAAGTGGCGGGCGCGAAGGTCGATCAGCCCGGCCGGGCTGATAGTTCCCATAATCAACCCTGACCGTGGCTTATGATCGGCGGTGCTATAGTCCGCCCGGCGCCGCTCCCGGCCCCGCTGGGGCGCGATGCAGGTGGCCTTCCGTTCGGGACTCATGGAGTAGAGACGATGCCCTCCAGACGTGAGCTGGCGAACGCCGTGCGCGCGCTGAGCATGGATGCGATCGAGCGCGCCCGCTCCGGCCACCCGGGGATGCCCCTGGGGATGGCCGACATCGCCGAGGTGCTGTGGAACGACTACCTGGTCCACAACCCGGCCAACCCGGACTGGCCGGAGCGCGACCGCTTCGTGCTGTCCAACGGCCACGGCTCGATGCTGCTCTACGCGCTGCTCCACCTGACCGGCTACGACCTGCCGGTGGGCGAGCTCGAGCGCTTCCGCCAGCTCGGCTCGAGGACCCCCGGGCATCCCGAGCGCGGGGTCACGCCGGGGGTCGAGACCACCACCGGGCCGCTCGGCCAGGGGTTGGCCAACGCGGTCGGGATGGCGCTGGCCGAGCGCACCCTGGCGGCGCGCTTCAACCGTCCCGGGCACCCCGTGATCGACCACTGGACCTACTGCTTCGTGGGCGATGGCTGCCTGATGGAGGGGATCTCGCACGAGGCCTGCTCGCTGGCCGGCACCCAGCGTCTCGGCAAGCTGGTGTGCTTCTACGACGACAACGGGATCTCGATCGACGGGGCGGTCGAGGGCTGGTTCAGCGAGGATACGCCGGGCCGTTTCGCGGCCTACGGCTGGCAGGTGATCGAGGCCGTCGACGGGCACGACCCCGAGGCCGTTCGCGCTGCCATCGAGGCCGCCCGCGCCGAGCTCGAGCGGCCCACCCTGATCTGCTGCAAGACCGTGATCGGCTGGGGCTCGCCGGGCAAGGCCGGCAAGGAGAGCTGCCACGGGGCGCCGCTCGGTGCCGAGGAGGTGGCGCGGACCCGCGAGCGGATCGGCTGGCCGCACCCGCCGTTCGTGATCCCGGAGGCGATCTACGCCGGCTGGGACGCACGGGCGCGCGGGGCCGAGGCCGAGGCGCACTGGCGCGAGCGGCTGGCCGCCTACCGCGCCGAGCACCCGCAGCTCGCCGCCGAGCTCGAGCGACGCCTCGCCGGGCGCCTGCCCGAGGGCTGGGCCGAGGCCGCTGCCGCGGTGGTCGAGGCCGCCGACCGGCGCGCCGAGCGGGTCGCCACCCGCAAGGCCTCGCAGCTCGCGCTGGAGGGCTTCGGGCCGCTGCTCCCCGAGCTGATCGGCGGCTCGGCCGACCTCACCGGCTCCAACCTGACCCGCTGGAGCGGCCAGCAGACCGCCAGCGCGGCCGCCCCGGCCGGGAGCTACCTGCACTTCGGGGTGCGCGAGTTCGCGATGAGCGCGATCCTCAACGGGCTGGCCCTGCACGGCGGCTTCATCCCCTACGGCGGCACCTTCCTGGTCTTCTCCGAGTACGCCCGCAACGCGCTGCGGATGGCCGCGCTGATGGGCGCCGGGACGATCTTCGTCTACAGCCACGACTCGATCGGGCTCGGCGAGGACGGCCCCACCCACCAGGCCGTCGAGCAGGCCGCGACCCTGCGCCTGATCCCCGGGATGCAGGTCTGGCGACCCTGCGACGCGGTCGAGACCGCGGTCGCCTGGCGGGTGGCCATCGAGCGCCGTGCCGCCCCCACCTGCCTGCTGCTCTCGCGCCAGGGGCTCGCGCACCAGCCCCGCGAGGCGGCCCAGATCGAGGCCATCGAGCGCGGCGGCTACGTGCTGCGCGACTGCCCCGGCGAGCCCGAGGGGCTGTTCATCGCCACCGGCTCGGAGGTCGAGATCGCGCTCGCCGCCGCCGCCCTGCTCGCCGCCGAGGGGCGCCGCGTGCGGGTCGTGTCGATGCCCTGCTGCGAGGCCTTCGCGGCCCAGGAGGCGGGCTGGCGCGAGGCGGTGCTGCCGCCCGCGGTCAGCGCCCGGGTCGCCATCGAGGCCGGGGTGACCGCGCTCTGGGCGCGCTACCTGGGGACGCGCGGCCGGGCCCTCGGCGTGGACACCTTCGGCGAGTCGGCGCCCGGCCCGGAGCTCTACGCCCACTTCGGGCTGACCGCCGAGCGGGCCGCCGCGGCGCTGCGCGAGCTGCTCTGAGAGGGAGATGAACGGAGGATGGCGATGGATCTGCTCACCCTCAGCGAGGTCGAGGTCGGCGGCCGGCGGGTGCTGGTGCGCGAGGACCTCAACGTGCCGATCAGCGACGGCCGGGTCGGCGACGACAGCCGGATCCGCGCCGCGCTGCCGACCCTGCGCACCCTGCGCGAGGCCGGCGCGCGGGTGCTGGTGATGTCTCACCTCGGTCGCCCCGAGGAGGGGCGCTTCGAGGAGCGCTACTCGCTCGCCCCGGTGGCGGCGCGCCTCGGCGAGCTGCTCGGCTGCCGGGTGCCGCTGGCACGCGACTGGCTCGACGGCGTCGAGGTCGCCCCCGGCGAGCTGGTGCTGTGCGAGAACGTGCGCTTCAACCGCGGCGAGAAGGCCGACGACGAGGCCCTCGCCCGGCGCATGGCCGCGCTCTGCGAGATCTTCGTGATGGACGCTTTCGGCACCGCCCACCGCGCCCAGGCCAGCACCCACGGGGTGGCGCGCTTCGCGCCGCCGGCCTGCGCCGGGCCGCTGCTCAGCGCCGAGCTCGAGGCCCTCGGCCGGGCCCTCGAGGCCCCGGCCCGCCCGCTGGTGGCGGTGGTCGGCGGGGCCAAGGTCTCGACCAAGCTCACCGTGCTCGAGGCGCTGGCCGAGCGCGTCGATCGTCTGGTGGTCGGCGGCGGGATCGCCAACACCTTCATGCTGGCCGCGGGCCTCCCGGTCGGCGCCTCGCTCGCCGAGCCGGACCTGCTCGCCACCGCGGCGCGGCTCGCCGAGCGGATGGCCGCCCGCGGCGCCGAGATCCCGATCCCGAGCGACGTGGTGGTCGCCGAGCGGGCCGCCGCGGACGTCCCGGCGCGCACCTGCGCGGCCGGCGAGGTCGGCGAGCGCGAGCGGATCCTCGATCTCGGCCCGCGCAGCGCGCAGGCGATCGCCGCGATCTGCCGCGAGGCCGGCACCATCGTCTGGAACGGCCCGCTCGGGGTCTTCGAGCTCGAGCCGTTCGCCGGCGCGACCCGGGTGCTCGCCGAGGCGATCGCCGACTCGCCGGCCTTCTCGCTGGCCGGCGGCGGCGACACCCTGGCCGCGATCGCCCGCTTCGGGGTCGCCGATCGGATCTCCTACATCTCGACCGGCGGCGGCGCCTTCCTCGAGTTCCTCGAGGGCAAGGAGCTGCCGGCGGTGGCCGTGCTCGCCGCCCGGGCACGGGCCGAGCGGCGCGCGTAACCGGCGCGCCGAAGAGCCCGGACCGATGGCCCTGATCTCGCTGCGCCAGCTCCTCGATCACGCCGCCGCCAACGACTACGGCGTGCCGGCCTTCAACGTCAACAACATGGAGCAGGTCCAGGCGATCATGCAGGCCGCCGACGAGTGCGACGCACCGGTGATCCTGCAGGCCTCGGCCGGGGCGCGCGCCTACGCCGGCGCGCCCTTCCTGCGCCACCTGGTGGCGGCCGCCGTCGAGCAGTGGCCGCACGTCCCGATCTGCGTCCACCAGGACCACGGGGCCTCGCCCGCCGTGTGCCTGCGCTCGATCCAGCTCGGCTTCACCTCGGTGATGATGGACGGCTCGCTCGAGGAGGACATGAAGACCCCGGCGAGCTACGAGTACAACTGCCGGGTCACCGCCCAGGTCGCCGACATCGCCCACGCCTGCGGGGTCTCGGTGGAGGGCGAGCTCGGCTGCCTGGGCTCGCTCGAGACCGGCGAGGCGGGCGAGGAGGACGGCGTCGGGGCGGCCGGCCGGCTCGGGCGCGAGCAGCTCCTCACCGACCCCGAGCAGGCCGCCGAGTTCGTCGCCCGCACCCGGGTCGACGCGCTGGCGATCGCCATCGGCACCAGCCACGGGGCCTACAAGTTCAGCCGCCCGCCGAGCGGCGAGGTGCTGGCCATCGAGCGGGTCCGGGCGATCCACGCGCGCATCCCCGACACCCACCTGGTGATGCACGGCTCGAGCTCGGTGCCCGAGGAGTGGCTCGAGGTCATCCACCGCTACGGCGGCGACCTCGGCCGCGCCTACGGGGTGCCGGTGGCCGAGATCCAGGAAGGCATCCGCCACGGCGTGCGCAAGGTCAACATCGACACCGACCTGCGCCTGGCCAGCACCGGCGCGGTGCGCCGCTTCCTCGCCGAGCACCCGGCGGAGTTCGACCCGCGCAAGTTCCTCAAGGCCGCGACCGCGGCGATGAAGGGCATCTGCCGGGCCCGCTACGAGGCCTTCGGCTGCGCCGGGCAGGCCTCGCGCATCGGGGTGCTGTCGCTTGAGCGGATGGCCGAGCGCTACGCCACCGGCGAGCTCGACCCGCTCGTGCAGGGCTGAGACCGGCGCGTCCAGGGCCGAGCGGGGCGGGAGGGGAACGGATGTCGCGCAAGCACCCGATCATCGTGGTCACCGGCTCCTCGGGGGCCGGCACCACCTCGGTGAAGGTCGCCTTCGAGCACATCTTCCGGCGCGAGGGGATCCGCCCGTGCGTCATCGAGGGCGACAGCTTCCACCGCTACGACCGCAGGGGGATGCGCGAGGCGGTCGCCGCGGCGGTCGCCGAGGGCCGTGATCTGTCGCACTTCGGCCCCGAGGCCAACCTCCTCGAGGAGCTCGAGGCGCTGTTCCGGGACTACGGCGGCTCGGGCACCGGGCGGCGCCGGCTGTACCTGCACGACGAGGCCGAGGCCGAGCCGTGGGGCCAGGAGCCCGGCACCTTCACCCCCTGGGAGCCGATCGAGGAGGGCACCGATCTGCTCTTCTACGAGGGGCTGCACGGCGCGGTGGTCACCGAGCAGGTCAACCTCGCCCAGCACGCCGACCTGCTGGTCGGGGTGGTCCCGGTGGTCAACCTCGAGTGGATCCAGAAGATCCACCGCGACAGCACCGGGCGCGGCTACGACCCGCGCGACGTCACCGCCAACATCCTGCGGCGGATGCCCGACTACGTGACCTACATCACCCCGCAGTTCTCGCTCACCGACATCAACTTCCAGCGCGTCCCGCTGGTCGACACCTCGAACCCCTTCGTGGCCCGCGACGTGCCGAGCGCCGAGGAGAGCTTCGTGGTGATCCGCTTCAAGGACCCGCGGAAGTTCGACGTCGACTTCCCCTACCTGCTGGCGATGCTCCACGACTCGTTCATGACCCGGCGCAACACCATCGTCGCCCCGGGCAGCAAGATGGGGCTGGCCATCGAGATCATCTTCGGGCCGATCATCGAGCGGATGATGGAGGAGCGGCGCCGCGCCCTGCGCTGAGCGGGCCGCGGAACCCGCCGGCCGCGCGCTGGTCTCACCGCCCATGGGGGAGCCCGCCTCTCGTGCCTGAAGCGTTCACCATCGGCGGGGTGCTGGTGCGCACCACCGCCGTCGGGGTGCTCGCCGGAGCGCTGCTCGCCGTCTGGCTGAGCGGGCGCCTGGCGCGCCTCGGCGGCGGCGACGGGGCCCGCGCCCGCGGGCTCGCCGAGGGCGCCCTGTGGGTCGGGCTGCTCGCCGCGCGGGCCGCCTACGTGGCCGCCAACTGGCCGGCCTTCGCCGAGGCGCCGCTCTCGGCGCTGGCCCTCTGGCGTCCCGGCTACGACCCGATCAGCGGCGCCGGGCTCGGCGCGGCCTGGCTGCTGTGGCGCCTCGGGCGCGACCCGGCCGCCGAGCGCGGGGCGCGCCTGCGGGCGCTCGCCGGGGCGTTTGCGGCCGGCGTGGCGCTGGCCGGCGGGGTGGTCCTGGCGGTGCGCTTCCAGCCGCCTCCCGGGGTGATCGCGCCCGGTGATCCGGTCGCCGACTTTCGCCTGATCGACCTCGAGGGGCGCCCGGTGCGCTTCTCCGATCTGCGCGGGCGACCGGTGGTGCTCAACTTCTGGGCGACCTGGTGCGGGCCATGCCGGCGCGAGATGCCGCTGCTCGATGCCCTGCGCCGCGAGTGGGCGGCGAGCGGGCTGGAGGTGGTCGGGGTCGATGTCGGCGAGCCGACCGAGCAGGTCCGGGCCTTCGTCGCCGAGGTCGGCGTCGGCTACCCGATCTGGGTCGACGGGCCGGCCGGGGCCGGCTACGACCGCAGCACCGAGGTCTACCGGCGCACCGGCTCGGTGGGGCTGCCGACCACCCTGTTCGTCGATCGCGACGGGGTGATGGTCAGCAAGTACCTGGGCGAGCTCGACCGCGGGCTGCTCGAGAGCCGGGTGCGTCAGCTCGTCGGGCGCCGCGGTGTAGAATCCCCGCCGCGGGGGAACGATGGCTAGCCGAGATCGGATGCACGCAGCGGGGATCCGCGCCGCCTGGTCGCTGGCGCTGGCGGCGCTGCTGCTCGCCGTGCCCGGCGGGCCGGCCCGTGCCGAGGGGCCGCTCGCGCCGCTGGGCCGGATGAGCCTCGATCGCGACGAGACGCGCCTGCTCGCCGTCTTCCAGGCGATTCACGCGCAGCGCTACGAGGAGGCCCTCGAGCGGGCCGAGCGGCTGGTGCGCGCCAACCCCGGCTTCCGCCTCGCCCAGCTCGTCTACGCCGATCTGCTCGCCGCCCGCGGCGGGGTTCGCCTGGGCCTCCGGCGCGGGCGCAAGGCGGCGCGGGTGCTCGCCGATCTGCGCGAGGAGGCCCGCCTGCGCCTCGCCCACTACCAGAACCCGCCGCCCCCGGGACGGCTCCCGGAGGTCCTCGTCCGGGTCGCACCGAGCGCCCGGCGGGCGGTGGTGGTCGACGTCGAGCGCCACCGCCTCTACCTGCTCGAGCGCGGCGCCGGCGGCGAGCTGCGCCTGGCCGCCGACTACTACGTGACCACCGGCAAGCGCGGACCGTTCAAGCGCCGCGAGGGCGATCAGCGCACCCCGGTGGGGGTCTACTTCGTCACCCGCCGGCTCGACCCGTCAGGGCTCTCCGACCTCTACGGCGCCGGCGCCTTCCCGATCAACTACCCCAACGAGTGGGATCTACGCCAGGGACGGACCGGCTACGGGATCTGGATCCACGGGGTGCCGGCCGCGACCTACAACCGGGCACCGCGGGCCAGCGACGGCTGCCTGGCGCTGCCCAATCCCAACGTGCGCGCGATCTGGGACGCGCTCGAGATCGGCACCACCCCGGTGGTGATCACCGATCGGGCGCGCTGGGTCGGCCGCGAGCGGCTCGCCGCACGCCGCGCCGAGCTGCTCGGGGCCATCGAGCAGTGGCGCCGCGACTGGGAGAGCCGCGACCCGGGGCGTTACGCGCGCCACTACGCCCAGGACTTCCGCAGCGAGCGGATGGATCGGGCGCGCTGGCTGGAGCGCAAGCGCCGGGTCAACGCCGCCAAGCGCTTCGTGCGGGTGCGCCTCGACGACATTGGCATCTACGGCTATCCGGGCGAGCCCGACATGGTGGTGGTGAGCTTCCGGCAGGACTACCGCTCGAGCAACTACAACCGCCGCTCGAGCAAGCGCCAGTACTGGCGCCGCGGGGCCGACGGGCGCTGGCGGATCCTCTACGAGGGCCTGGCCCGCTTCCGCCCGATCCACCTGCGCGGCATCCCCTTCTCGGCCCGCTCCCAGACCGCGCAGCGCTGAG
>CAZRGU010000151.1:0-9015 GCA_964599705.1 uncultured Ectothiorhodospiraceae bacterium
GGGACCGCACCAGCCGTTCGCTGCCGGAGCAGGGCCCGACGCCGGGCTGGTTTTCCACACACTCTCAGCGCATCGCCGCGAGCACGGTGGCGGGCGGGACCACGAAGACTCCCTTGCCGTAGAAGGCCAGCCACAGCCGCCCGTCCGGGTCGAAGGCCAGATCGCTGACGTACCTACCCGGCAGGCCGCTCGCTCGGTCAGCGGCCCGCCAGCGCCCTCCCTCGACGCCCACCCGCAGCCCGTCGTGGGTGCCGGCCCAGATCCTTCCGTCTCCGGCCTCCGCCAGCGCGATCACCACCTCCCCGCCGAGCGCCGGCCTGCCGAGGGTGCCGTCGGCCGCGAGCGCATGGAGGCCGTCATCGGTGCCGACCAGCAGCCTGCCGCCGGGGCGCGCCAGGATCACGTTGATCCGCGCCGGCAGCTCGCCGAGCCGCCGCCAGCTCCCCGCCTCCAGGCGCCACAGCGAGTGCCCGACGCCGGCCACCAGCCGCCCGCTGTGGTCCTCGGCCAGCGCCCGCGCGGTGCGCCGCGGCGGCCCGTCGACCGGCCGCGCCTCGCCCCCGGGGGCGAGCCGCCAGAGCCCGCCGCGGGCGGCCAGGTAGATCCCCTCCGGGCGGGGCGCCAGGGCATGGATGCGCCCCTCGATGGGCCGGCCGGCGCCCAGCGCCTGCTGCCAGCGCCCCCCCTGGTAGCGCAGCAGCGCCCCCTGCCAGGTCCCGGCCCAGAGCGTCCCGTCGGGCGCCAGGGCCAGCGCCGCGAGCGAGCCCTGGAAGGAGCCGGTGTCGGCGCGCACCCGCTGCGGGTCGTAGATCACCTCGCTGCTGTCGCCCGCGGCCCGCACGATCGCGTACTTGGTCAGCGCGTAGAGCGTCCCGCCAGGGGCCGCAACCAGGTCCAGGCCCTCGCTCGAGGCCCCGGGCAGGGGCTCCAGCGCGCGCGCCACGACGATCCGCTGCCAGGTCCGCTCGAGCAGCTCTCCTGCCTCGCGGTAGCGCTGCGGCGCGACCAGCCAGAGCACGGCGGCGGCGAGCGCGAGCGCCGCCGGGGCGGCGAGCTCGAAGGGCAGGGCGCCGCGCGCGCGAAGCGGCGCCAGCGGCCGCGGGCGGATCACCTGCGAGCGCGAGCAGGCGTAGACCGGCAGCGGGAAGGAGGTGCGCAGGTCAAGGCCCGGGGTCTCGGCCTCGATCAGCAGCTCCCAGTAGCGCACCGCGGGGTTGGCGGTGAGCCGGGTGACCCACTCCGGGTTGTCGGGCAGCTCGAAGGTGATCGGGACCTCGCGCGCGCCATGCGGCGCCGGGAGGGTGCGCCGCTCGCTCCAGATCTCGTAGGCGCACAGGCTGGTGTGGCGATGCTTGCCGCTGCCGCGGGCCTCGTAGCGCTCCTCGACGTAGCGCAGGGTGACCACGAGGTCGAGCCCGCGGTTCGGCGAGAGGCGCACCTCGAGGTGCTCGCCGGGGCGCAACGGGAAGCGCCCGAAGGCGAGCTGGTGGCGGCCGTACTTGAGCGCCTGCAGGGCCCGGTAGCCGGCGGTGAGCACGGCGAGCAGCAGCACCAGGTCGAACAGCCCGACCCCGAGGCGCACCGCCAGCGGGCCCGCCTCGCTCAGGAACGCCCACCAGTTCAGGGGCACCAGGATCAGGGCCATGATCAGCAGCGCCGGCAGGCTGCCCAGCACCCGGGCCGCGGGCCGGTCACGGATGCCCTCGGGACGCCAGGGGTAGTCGTAGCGCCAGGGCTGGCCCGGGTAGCGGCGCTCGAGGGCGGCGCGGCGGCGCCGGCGGGCGAGGCCGCGGGCGCCGAGCCCGGCCAGGGTGAGACCGGCCAGGGCGAAGGCGGCGCCTGCCGCGGCGAGCACCCCGAGCGGCGCGTTGCCCTCGATCTCGAAGGGCAGCCGGCCGAGCCCGCCAAGGGTCATGGCGGTGCCCGCGGCCACGAACAGCAGGCCGATGGCGAGCGGCCCGCCGCCGTAGGCGGTCCCGACGATGCGGTCCTCGGCGTCGCTGATTCGCTTCATCTCATCGGCCTCGCTCCCGGCCGCCTCCCCGCGTCAGCGCGGGTCCCGCGCCGCCGCTCGCTGCCGGTCCCTGCGCGCCGCGCCCGACCCGGATCGTCGGCACCCGGGAAGAGGACTTGAGCGACCCGCAAGGCCGGCCGCTCGCGGCCCGCTCACGCCGCCCCGGCCACCCCCGTCAGGCGTTGCAGCCAGGCGGCGAGCTCCTCGTGCAGCAGGGCCACGAACTCGCGCACCAGCCGCGAGCGCGGGCGCTGCGCGGGGTAGAGCAGCGCCAGCCGGAAGGGGACCTCGGGCTCGAAGCGCCGGACTACCACCCCGCGCCCGGCGAAGTCGGCCGCGGTCAGCGGGTCGACCACCGCCACCCCGGCGCCGCGGGCGACCAGCGCGCAGGCCGGCGCGAAGAGCTGTGACTCGACCGCGACCCGGCGCCGGACCCCGGCCTGGCGAAAGACCTCGTCGAGCTGCAGCGTGGTCTGGTGGTCGTGGTTGAGCGAGATGAACGGCTCGCTGGCGAGCTCGCGCGGGCCGAGCACCTCGCGTGCCGCCAGCCGATGTCCCTCGGGGAGCACGCACACGCAGCGCAGCAGCAGTGGCTCGGACTCGATGCCCGGGGCGTCGACCGGCTCCTCGGCCACCCCGAGGTCGAACTGCTGGGCGGCAATCCACTCGCGTACCTTGAGCGAGCTGCGGGTCTGCAGCGAGACGGTCACCTGCGGGCGCTCGGCGATGAAGGCGGCGACCACGCTCGGCAGGAAGGCCAGCGACAGCCCCGGCAGGCTGGCGATGCGCATCTGCCCGGCCTTGAGGTCGCGGATGTCGCTGGCCACCAGGGCGAGCTGATCGATGGCCGAGAACAGCTTGTCGGCCTGCTCGTGGAAGTAGCGCGCCTCGGCGGTCGGCAGCACCCGGCCGTGGCCGCGCACGAACAGCCGGAAGCCGAGCGCCCCCTCGAGGTTGGCGATCAGCTTGCTGGTCGCCGGCTGCGAGATCCCCAGCGCCTCGGCGGCCTGGGTCAGCGAGCCGGTGGCGATGACCGCGCGAAACGCCTGGAGCTGGCGCAGGTTCAAGGGCATGCGCTCCGGCGGCCGGCCCGCGGTGGGGCGCCGGTGCGGGTGGGGCGATGCGGGCTCTCCATAGCCATATATTATGGGGAAAGAACTGCAGGTCCATTTACTTTATGAGGCGCTGCTCACAGGATTCCGCGACGGGTGGGGCTGCACCGTGGATCACGGGTCGCCGACCCGGATCGCGCACCGGCGCGCGAGGCGAGGGCTTCCAGCCGCCGCGAGCGGATCGGCGACCACGGCCGGGACCGGCCGCGGGGTCGCGGTCCGCTCCGCGCCGCCGAACCACAGGAGGAGAGACGATGACGCGCAAGACACCTAGCGGGCCGGCAGGCCCGGGCTCGATTCGCCGCCGGGACCTGATCAAGGGGGTCGCAGCCGGTGCCGCGGTGCTCGGCTTCCCGGCCATCGTGCGCGCGGCCAGCGATCGCAAGATCGTCGCCCGCGACCCGGGCGGTCCGTTCACCAAGGGCTTCGGCGAGGCCTTCTACAAGCCGTTCAAGGAGGCCACCGGGATCACCGTGGTCGGCATCCAGGGCCAGCACGAGCCGACCGGCATGATCCGGGCGATGGTCGAGACCAAGAACTACACCTGGGACATGAGCCTGCTCAGCAACAACTCGCACCAGTCGCTGGTCAACATCGGCTACCTCGAGCCGATCGCCCCCAA
The DNA here is from genome assembly GCA_964599705.1 of uncultured Ectothiorhodospiraceae bacterium. Classification (GTDB taxonomy): domain Bacteria; phylum Pseudomonadota; class Gammaproteobacteria; order HK1; family HK1; genus CAZRGU01. The sequence continues at coordinate 3,749 of CAZRGU010000151.1, forward strand.
GGGCGGACCGGGTCCCAACCTCAGCCAGATCCCGGAGACCATGCGCGGCGAGTTCATCATGGGCACCGACGTCTACGCGACGCCGATGGCCTACCGCACCGACGCCCCGATCGGCAAGAACCCACCCAAGAACTGGGCCGACTTCTGGGACGTGAAGCGCTTCCCCGCGGCGCGCTCGATGCACAAGCACCCCTTCGACACCATCGAGTACGCGCTGATGGCCGACGGGGTGGCCCCCGCCGATCTCTATCCGCTCGACTTCGATCGCGCCTTCAAGAAGCTCGACGAGATCAAGGAGCACGTCGACATCTGGTGGACCGGCGGCGCCCAGACCTCGCAGCTGCTCAAGACCGGTGAGGTCGACCTGCTCTACACCTGGAACGGGCGTGCCCAGGTCGCCATCGACGACGGGGCGCCGGTGGCGATCAACTGGAACCAGGCGATGTGGACCTTCGAGGGCTGGACGATCCTCAAGGGCACCCCGAAGGCCGACCTGTGCCGCGAGTTCATCGAGTTCTGCGCCCAGGGCGAGCAGCAGGCCAAGTACACCCCCTACGTCGCCTACGGGCCGACCAACCCCAGCGCCTTCGCCTACGTCGACCCGAAGCGCGCCGAGGTTCTGCCCACCAACCCCAAGTACATCGACAAGATGGTCAAGACCAATACCGAGTTCTGGGGCAAGCACAAGGAGAAGGCGGGCGAGCGCTTCAACGCCTGGCTGCTCTCCTGACTCAGGGCCCGGCGCGCCCGGGCCACCGCCCGGGCGCGCCGGGAGCTTCCGCGAGCGACCCGCGCCGGCCGCGAGGCCGGCAGCGCCCTGCGGCCGGTGAGGCGCGGGCCACGCGCGGCCGTCCCGGCGGGGCGCGGCGGGCCCAGGGCGGCGTAGGAGCCGGGGGGAGAGGGAGCGCGCCCGGCGAGGACGAGCCGGGCGGCCGGCGCGGCGCCGGCGTGAGCGCTGGCGGGTGTCGAGCCACGCCCCGGCGCCGGTAGGAGGAGGAGGGGTGAACGCGACCGAGTTCAAGCTCAAGACCCGCGACGTGCGCAAGACCTACGGGCCGGTGGTCGCGCTCGAGGCGGCGAGCATCGAGCTCACCGAGGGCGAGTTCCTGACCCTGCTCGGGCCCTCGGGCTCGGGCAAGACCACCCTGCTGATGGCGATCGCCGGCCTGAACGACCCGGACGGCGGCGAGATCTGGATCGACGGCAAGCTGGTCACCTACGAGCCGCCGTTCCGGCGCGGCCTGGGGATGGTCTTCCAGAACTACGCGCTGTTCCCGCACATGACCATCTTCGAGAACATCGCCTTCCCGCTGCGCATGCGCAAGGAGGACCCGGCCACCATCCGCCGCAAGGTCGAGCAGGTGCTCGAGACCGTGCAGCTCCCGCAGGTCGGCTCGCGGCTGCCGCGCGAGCTCTCCGGAGGCCAGCAGCAGCGCATCGCGCTGGCCCGCTGCTTCGTCTACGAGCCCTCGATCATCCTCATGGACGAGCCGCTCGGGGCGCTCGACAAGAAGCTGCGCGACACCCTGCAGCGCGAGATCAAGCACCTGCACGAGAACCTCGGGATCACCGTCCTCTACGTCACCCATGACCAGGAGGAGGCGATGGTGATGTCGGACCGCATCTGCCTGATGAACGAGGGGCGCATCGAGCAGATCGGGCCGCCCGACGATCTCTACTTCCGGCCGGTGTCGCTGTTCGCCGCCGACTTTCTCGGCGAGTCGAACCTGATCCAGGCGCAGGTCGTCGAGGCCGGGGCCGAGGCCACCGTGGTCGAGGCCCTCCACGGCGTCCGGATCCGCGGCCTGCCCAACCCGGCGCTCGCCGCCGGTGACCGGGTGCGCTTCATGGTTCGGCCGGAGTGCGTGGTGCCGGTCGACGGCGAGGCGCCCGACAACGTCGTCGAGGGGGTGCTCAAGGAGGTGATCATGGTGGGGCACACCACCAAGCTCTTCCTCGAGCTGCCCGACGGCACCGAGATGGTGTCCACCCAGCTCACCCGCGGCTCGATCTCGGCCATCGAGACCGGGCGCTCGATGCGCTTCGGCTGGGCGCGCGAGCGCACCGTGGTGCTCCCCGACCCGCGCGGGGCAGGCCAGTGAGCGAGCCGGGCGCCGCCGTGCTCGCCGCCGGCACCGGGCGCCGCCCGCCGGCGCGCTGGCTGCGGCCCTGGCCGCTCTACCCGGTGCTGCTGTTCCTGGCGGTGTTCTTCGTCTACCCGGTGCTGCTGCTGCTGTGGCTGAGCCTGGTCGACCGGGACGGCGCGCTGACCGTCACCCACTATGCCCGGCTGTTCACCCACCCGGTCTACTTCAAGGTGCTGATGATCACCTTCAAGGTGGCCGGCTGGACCACCCTGCTGGCGGTGGTGGCCGGCTACCCGGTCGCCTACCTGCTCGCCACCGTGCCGCGCTCGACCCGCAACACCCTGACCATCTGGGTGCTGATGCCGTTCTGGACCAGCTTCCTGGTGCGCACCTTCGCCTGGATCGTGCTGCTCGGGCGCAAGGGGGCGATCAACCAGTGGCTGCTCGCGCTCGGCATCGTCGACGCGCCGGTGAAGATGATCTTCAACTTCACCGGGGTGATGATCGGCATGGTCCACGCGCTGATGCCGCTCGCCGTGCTGACCATGCTGTCGGTGATGGAGAACATCGACACCAACCTGCCGAAGGCGGCCTCGACGCTCGGGGCGCGCGGCGGGCAGGCCTTCTGGCGGATCTACTTCCCGCTCTCGATCCCCGGGGTGGCGGCCGGCGCGCTGCTGGTGTTCATCACCTCGCTGGGCTTCTTCATCACCCCGGCGCTGCTCGGCGGGGCCCGCGAGACGATGATCGTCCAGGTGATCATCTTCCAGGTCCAGGAGATCCTCAACTGGGCCTTCGCCGGGGCGGTCTCGGTGCTGCTGCTGGTCGCGGTGCTGGTGATCTTCTTCCTCTACGACCGGCTCCTGGGGCTCTCGACGCTGGCCGGCGGCAGCACCGTGGGGGTCAGCCGGGGCAACTGGGTCGGGCGCCTCGGCCGGGTGCTCGGGACACGCTTCATCGCGCTGATGGGGGCGCTGTGCGAGAAGGGCGGCGAGATCTGGGACGCGCTGGCGCCGCGCCGCCCGGACCGCCCGCGCCGCGGGCTCTCCCGCGGGGTGCTGTGGGTCGCCGCCCTGCTGGTCATCGCCTTTCTCGCCGTGCCGGCCTTCTTCGTGATCCCGGTCTCGTTCACCGAGTCGAGCTTCCTCTCGTGGCCGCCGGAAGGCTTCACGCTCAAGTGGTACGCGAAGGTCTTCGAATCGCCGATCTGGGCGCTGGCCATCGGCCGCTCGCTGCTGGTCTCGAGCCTCGCGGCGGGGCTGGCGATGCTGCTCGGGGTGCCGGCCGCCTTCTACCTGGTGCGCCGCGCGCGGCTGGCCAAGACCGCGCTGTTCGCGTTCATGGTCTCGCCGATGATCATCCCGCACATCATCATCGCGGTCGCGCTCTTCTACCTCTACTCGAAGCTCGCCCTGGTCGGCACCACCCTCGGGCTGGTGCTCGGCCACACCGTGATCGCGATCCCGTTCGTGGTGATCACGGTGATGGCGGTGATCAAGAACTACGACCAGAGCCTCGATCAGGCCGCCTGGACCCTGGGGGCGAGCAAGCCGCTCACGCTCTGGTACGTGACCCTGCCGCTGCTGCGCGCCGGGCTGATCGCCGCCTTCATGTTCGCCTTCATCATCTCGTTCGACGAGCTGACCATCGCCCTGTTCGTCACCGGCGGCGAGTTCACCACCCTGCCCAAGCAGATGTGGGACGACGCGCTGCTGCGGGTCAGCCCGATGCTCGCCGCGGTGGCCACCCTGCTGCTGATCTTCATGAGCGCGCTGATCCTCGCCTCGGAGCTGCTCCGCCGGCGCAGCGCCGCGGCCCGATGAGCAGGCGGGCCGGACAGCCGCCCGCGAGCGCCCGGGCAAGGAGGGGCGGCGGGCGATGAGCGGGGATTCGCCGGGCGCCGGGCGGCCGGTCACGGTGCTCGGCGCCGGGATCGTCGGCATCGCCTGCGCCATCCACCTGCAGCGTGCCGGCCACCGGGTCACGGTGATCGATCGCGCCGCCCCCGGCGAGGGCGCCTCCTCGGGCAACGCCGGGGTCTTCGCGAGCTGCGCGGTGGTCCCGGTGGCCGTCCCCGGGCTGCTCGCCAAGGTGCCCGCGATGCTCGCCGACCCGCATGGGCCGCTCAGCCTGCGCTGGGGCTACCTGCCCCGCGCCCTGCCCTGGCTGCTGCGCTTCGCGCGCGCCGGGACCGCGGCCCGCGCCGAGCGCATCGCCGCGGCGCTCGCCGCGCTGGTCTCCGACTCGCTCGCCGAGCACCAGCGCCTGGCCGCCGGGACCGGCGCCGAGCGCTGGGTTCGCCCCTCCCAGTACCTCTACGTCTATCCCGACGAGCGCGCCTACCGGGCCGATCGCTTCGCCTGGGAGCTGCGCCGCCGCCACGGGGTTCGGATGCGCGAGCTGCGCGGCGCGGAGGTGCGCGAGGCCGAGCCGGCGCTCGGCCCGGGCTGGGACCTGGCGGTGGCCGTCGAGGAGCACGGCTTCTCCCCCGACCCCGAGCGGTTGGTCAAGGCGCTGGCCGCCCATCTCGAGCGCGCCGGCGGCACCGTGCTGCGCCGCGAGGTGCGCGACCTGGTCTTCGCCGCCGACCGCCCGAGCGTCCTGCTCACCGACGACGGCGTGCTTCCGGTCGAGACCCTGGTGATCGCCGCCGGGGCCTGGTCGGGACGGCTCGCCGCGCGCCTCGGCAGCCCGGTGCCGCTCGAGGCCGAGCGCGGCTACCACGTCACCCTGCCCGGGTCGGGGGTTGCGCTGCGCGGCCCGGTGATGTGCGCGAGCGGCAAGTTCGTCGCCACCTCGATGGCGCCGGGGCTGCGTCTGGCCGGACTGATGGAGATCGCCGGGCTCGACGCGCCGCCCGACTACCGCCGCGCCGACGCCCTCCTCGCCCATGCCCGGCGCCTGTTCCCGGGGGTGGACTGCTCGCGCCCCTCGCGCTGGATGGGCCAGCGCCCGTCGCTGCCCGACAGCCTGCCGGTGATCGGGCGCTCGCCGCACCACCCCTCGGTCTACTTCGCCTTCGGCCACCAGCACGTCGGGCTGACCTCGGGGCCGCGCACCGGGCGCTGGATCGCCGATCTGGTCAGCGGGCGCTCGCCGGACGCCGACCTCACGCCGTACCGTCCCGACCGCTTCTGAGAGTTTGTGAAAAAATCGCGCACCTACTGCGGACGCCCCTGG
>CAZRGU010000152.1:0-8831 GCA_964599705.1 uncultured Ectothiorhodospiraceae bacterium
GCGCGCGGCCGGGCGTCTCAACGGAACGGGTTGCGGATCTCGAGGCCGTCGATCCGGCGCCCGTGCTGGAGATCCTCGCTGAGCAGCACCGCGCAGCCCGCAGCGAGGGCGGCGCGCACCACCAGCGCATCCCACAGCGAGAAGTGATGCAGGCGCTGCAGGTCGATCGCCCCGAGCAGGGTGTCGAGGTTGCAGGTCACCAGCTCGAGGCGCGCGAACAGCTCGACCTTGCGCCGGGCGATCTCGGGCGCGACCCCGAGCTTGCGGGTGGCCGCGTGATAGTACTCCTGGAGGACCTGGGCCGAGAGCACCCCGCGGCGGGTGCGCCGCGCGGCGGCGAGCAGCTCGAGGGCCCGGGCACGCTTGGCGGGGGCGTCGTGATCGTCGCTGTAGACGAGGACGTTGGTGTCGAGGAAGCTACGCTCGTTCATGGAGCGCGTCGCGGTCGAGCCGCTGCCCCCTGCCGTGGCCCCTGGCACGTTCCGAGAGCTCGTGCAGCTCGGCGATCTCGCGCTCGATCTCGCCGGGCTCGGCGAGCTCCAGAAGGTAGTCGCGCACCACCTGATTGAGGCTCTTGCCCATCGCTCGGGCCACCTTGCGGGCCCGCTCGGCAACCTGCTTGTCGATCGAGAGCGTGAGGTTCATCACCGTGGGCTCCGATATGGGGTTCGAACACAGGATGCGTGCGCACGGAACCCGCGTCAAGCGCCCGGTGGGGCTCAGCGCGCCGCGCCCGCCGCCTCGAGGGCCGCCTCGAGCGCCACGGCGAGCCGCTCGACGATCTCGGCCACGTGGCCCTCGTCGATGATGAACGGCGGGGCGAGGAGCACGTGGGCGCCGCGCTCCCCGTCGATGGTGCCGCCCATCGGGTAGCAGATCAGGCCGCGGGCCATCGCCTCGGCCTTGAGCCGGCGGTGCACGGCGAGGGCCGGGTCGAAGGGGGCCTTGCTGGCCCGCTCGGCGACCAGCTCGAGGCCCAGGAACAGGCCGCGGCCGCGGATGTCGCCGACGTTGGGGTGCTCGCCGAGGCGCTCCCGCAAGGCCGCCTCGAGCTCGGCGCCGCGGCGGCGCACGTTGGCGAGCAGGTCGCCCTCGGCGATCACCCGCTGCACGGCGAGCGCCGCGGCGCAGGCCGTCGCATGCCCCATGTAGGTGTGGCCGTGCTGGAAGAAGCCGCTGCCGCGCTCGATGGCCTGGTAGACGTGGGTGGCGACCAGCATCGCCCCGATCGGCTGGTAGCCGGCGCCGAGCCCCTTGGCGATCGCCATCAGGTCGGGGGCCACCCCGTCCTGCTCGCAGGCGAACAGCGTCCCGGTGCGCCCCATCCCGCACATCACCTCGTCGAAGATCAGCAGCACCCCGTAGCGGTCGCAGATCGCGCGGATCCGGGCCAGGTAGCCGGGCGCGGGCGGCACCGCCCCGAGGGTCGCGCCGACCACCGGCTCGCAGAGGAAGGCGGCCACGGTCTCGGGACCGAGCTCGAGGAGCTTGGCCTCGAGCGCATCGGCGGCCCGCCGCCCGTAGGCCTCGTCGCTCTCGCCGGGGCGCTGCTCGCGGTAGGCGTAGCACGGCGCGATGTGGTGGCCCTCGGCGAGCATCGGCGCGAACGGGCGCCGCCGCCACAGGTTGCCGCCGGCGGCCAGCGCCCCGAGGGTGTTGCCGTGGTAGCTCTGGCGGCGGGCGACGATCCGGTAGCGCTGCGGCTCGCCGCGCTCCAGGAAGTACTGGCGGGCGAGCTTGAGGCAGGCCTCGACGGCCTCCGAGCCGCCGCTCACGAAGTAGACCCGATCAAGATCGCCGGGAGCGGCCGCGGCGAGCGCATCGGCGAGCGCCTCGGCCGGCTCGCTGGTGAAGAAGGCGGTGTGGGCGAAGGCCATCCGCCCGATCTGCTCCTGGATGGCCTCGATCACGGCCGGGTGGCCGTGGCCGAGGCAGGAGACCGCCGCGCCCCCCGAGGCATCGAGGTAGCGCTTGCCGGCCGCATCGATCAGGTAGGGGCCCTCGCCGCCGACCGCGGTCGGCGGCAGCGAGCCGGTGTGGCGGTGGAAGACGTGACTCATCGGTGAGCGTTGCAGAGCGAGCGCTCAGAGATTGCCCCGTACGGCAGGAAGCTCGCGCAGGATCGCCTCCAGGCACGTTGCGTGTCCCGCAGTCTCCAGCAAGAGGCGCAGCGCGGGCGCGGCGAGCAGAGCGTGCATGAAGCTCCACGCCTCGAGACTCGACCAGGGCTTGCGGAAGACCCTCGGGTGAGATGCGACCCGCACGAACTCATAGATGATGCTCCAACACAGGTACCATCGAGCGGACTGCCTGCGCCACTGCTCGATCAGGCGCCGGCAGGTGCCGTGCCCGGGAGCATCGGCGTCTGCCGCGTAGAGCAATATGTTCGTGTCGACGACGAACAATCAGTGCTCGCCCATGACTCGGTACAGCGCCTCGCGGTCGGCGACGTCGACCGTGGCGCCGCCGCTCGAGAACACAGGCAGCGGTGGCAGGCTGTCGGCCTCGGGCGCCGGGGCGAGGTGCCCGCGCAGGGTGGCCTCGACCAGCTCCGAGACGCTGCAACCGCGTCGTGCGGCCTCCTCGCGGAGCGCGCGGATCAGCGTTGCATCGATGTCGAGGATCGTCTCCATCGGCGAAGCCTATGAGCGATACCCGTAGCCTGTCAATCGGCCGTCGCTATTGCAGCCCGGCCTCGCGGAAGTAGCGCAGCGCCCCGCGGTGGAGCGGCGCGGAGAGCCCCTCGCGGGTCATCTGGCGCGCCTCGAGGCGGGCGAAGGCCGGGTGCAGGCGGCGGATCCGCTCGAGGTTCTCGAGCACCGAGCGCACCACCTCGTAGATCACCTCCTCGGGCACCGCGGCGGTGGTCACCAGGGTCGCCCCGACCCCGAAGGTGCGCACGTCGTCCGGGTTGCCGCGGTACATGCCGCCGGGGATGACCGCGTGGCGGTAGTAGGGCTGCTCGGCGACCAGCCGGTCGATGGCCGGCCCGGCGACCTCGACCAGGCGGCTGTCGCAGGCGGTGGTGGCCTCCATGATCGAGCCGCTCGGGTGCCCGACGGTGAACACCATCGCGTCGATGCGGTCGTCGCACAGCGCGCGGGACTGCTCGTCGGGGGCGAGCTCGGCGGCCAGCGCGAACACCGAGCGGTCCCAGCCGAGCGCGCCCATCACCACCTCCATGGTGCCGCGCTGCCCGGAGCCCGGGTTGCCGATGTTGACCCGCCGGCCGGCCAGATCGGCGAGCCGGGCAATCCCGCTGTCGGCCCGCGCCACCACCGTGAACGGCTCGGCGTGCAGCGCCAGCACCGCGCGCAGCTCGCTGAAGGGGCCGTCGCCGGCGAAGCGCGCCGAGCCCCGGTAGGCGTGGTACTGCCAGTCGGACTGGACGATGGCCAGGGTCATCGCCCCGCCGCGCAGGGCCTCGATGTTGTAGACCGACCCGGCGGTGCTCGCCACCGTGCAGCGCAGCCCGTGGCGCTCGCGCTCGCGGTTGACCATCCGGCAGATGGCCGCCCCGGCCGGGTAGTAGACCCCGGTGCGCCCGCCGGTGCCGATCAGGATCGAGGCCGGCGCGGCGCCGGCCGCCGGTGCGAGCGCGCCCATCAGGGCCGCGAGCGCCAGAGCCCCGAGCCGGCGTGACGGATGGATCACCTGTAGGCCCTCGCACGGATGCGCCAGCTGCGCGAGTCGCGCCGCTCCGGGCGCTCGCCGGAGACGGCGCGCGCCCGGGCCATTATGCCGCCCGGGCGCGGCGCGCGCATGTCACGCCCGCCACCGCGGGTCGGACTCCCTTGGACCGCGCGCGGCATGGCTACTAAGCTAGCCCCGTGCGCCGGCGGGGCGCTGGCTGGATGCGAGGACCGAGGAAGATGCACGGGAGCGAGGGCCGGGAAAGCGAGGAGGTGATCGGCGAACTCCTCGAGCGGGTCGCCGAGCGGGTCCCCGAGGAGCAGGCCGAGTGCGCGCGGGCGTTCGTCGCCTGCTACTACGAGGGGGTGGCGGCCGAGGTGCTCGCCGAGCGCGACCTCGACGACCTCTACGGGGCGGCGCTCGCCCACTGGAGCCTGGCCCGCGAGCGCCTGCGCGGCTCGCCCAAGTGCCACGTCTACAACCCGAGCGTCGAGCGCCACGGCTGGCAGTGCAGCCATACCGTGATCGAGGTGGTGACCGACGACATGCCGTTCCTGGTCGACTCGCTGCGCATGGCGGTCAACCGCCGCGGGCTGACCTGCCACCTGATCATCCACCCGGTGCTGGCGGTGCGCCGCGACCGGGCCGGGCGGCTGCTCGGGGTGGCCGCGGCCGAGGGCGACGACGGCGAGGCACGCGAGGCGGTGATGCACCTCGAGGTCGACCGCCAGGCCGGCCAGCCGCTGCTCGACGCGCTGCGCGACGAGGTGCTGCGGGTGCTCGCCGACGTGCGCGTGGCGGTCGAGGACTGGCGCCTGATCCGCCAGCGCCTCGAGGCGGTGATCGCCGGGATCGACGCCACCCCGCCGCCGATCCCGGCCGACGAGCTGGCCGAGGCGAAGGCCTTTCTCGAGTGGATCGCCGACGATCACTTCACCTTTCTCGCCTACCGCGAGTACCGGCTGGTCGCGCGCGGCGAGGACCTGGCCCTCGAGCAGGTCCCGGGCTCGGGCCTCGGGCTGATGCGCGACGGCGAGGCCGGGCCCTCGCAGAGCTTCGCGGCGCTGCCCGCCGAGCTGCGCGCGCTGGCCCGCGAGCCCGAGCTGCTGGTGATCACCAAGGCCGCCCGGCGCTCGACCGTCCATCGCCCGAGCCACATGGACTACATCGGTGTGAAGCGCTTCGACGCCGAGGGCCGGGTGTGCGGCGAGCACCGCTTCCTCGGGCTGTTCACCGCGGTGGCCTACAACCGCCGCCCGCGGGCCATCCCGCTGCTGCGCCGCAAGGAGGCGCGGGTGCTCGAGCGGGCCGGCTATCCGCCCAACACCCACGCCGGCAAGGCGCTGCGCCAGATCATCGAGACCTTCCCGCGCGACCTCCTCTTCCAGATCGGCGACGAGGAGCTCTACGAGATCGCGATCGGCATCCTCCAGCTCCACGAGCGCGAGCGGGTCCGGGTGTTCATCCACCGCGACCGCTTCGGGCGCTTCTACTCGTGCATCGTCTACGTGCCGCGGGATCGCTTCAACACCGAGGTGCGCCGGGCGGTGCAGGCGATCCTCGAGAGCTCGCTGGGCGGCTCGGACGCCGAGTTCCAGGTCCAGCTCTCCGACTCGGGGCTGGCGCGCCTGTTCTACGTGCTGCGGGTGGCGCCCGGCAGCCGCCCCGACTACGACCTGCGCGCCATCGAGGCCGAGCTCGCGCGGGTGACCCACACCTGGGGCGACGATCTGCGCGAGGCGCTGCTCGAGCGCTGCGGCGAGGAGGCCGGGACGCGGCTGTTCCGGCGCTACGGGGAGGCGTTCCGCGCCGGCTATCGCGACAGCTATCCGCCCAGCGTGGCGGTCGCCGACCTGCTGCGCATGGAGGAGCTCGACGCCAGCGGCGGCGACCTGGTCATGAACCTCTACCGGCCGCTCGAGGCCGGCGAGCACATGGTCCGCCTCAAGCTCTACCGGCTCGGCCGGCCGGTGTCGCTGTCCGACGTGCTGCCGATGCTCGGCAACATGGGCCTGCGGGTCGAGGACGAGGCCCCCTACAAGATCAAGCGCTCGAGCGGCGCGCGGGTCTGGATCCACGACCTCGGCATGACCCACACGCTCGGCGAGGACTTCGACCTCGACCACGTGCGCGAGAAGTTCGAGGAGGCCTTCGCGCGGCTGTGGTCGGGCGAGATCGAGGACGACGGCTTCAACCGCCTGGTGCTCGGGGCGCGGCTCGGCTGGCGCGAGGTGGTGATCCTGCGCGCCTGCAGCCGCTACCTGCGCCAGCTCGGGGTGACCTTCAGCCAGCGCTACATGGCCGAGACCCTGGCCGCCAACCCCCACGTGGCGCGCCTGCTGGTCGCCCTGCACCATGCCCGGCTGGACCCGGACGGCCACGACGAGGCCCGCGCCGAGGCCCTGATCGGCGAGATCCGGAACGCCCTCGAGCGGGTCGCCAACCTCGATCAGGACCGCATCCTGCGCAGCTTCCTCGGGGTGATCCGCGCCATCCTGCGCAGCAACTACTACCAGCGCGACGCGGACGGGAACCCCAAGGGCCACCTGACCTTCAAGCTCGACCCGGCGCGGGTCCCCGACATGCCCGAGCCGCGCCCGATGTTCGAGATCTTCTGCTACTCGCCGCGCGTCGAGGGCGTGCACCTGCGCGGCGGCCCGGTGGCCCGCGGCGGGCTGCGCTGGTCGGACCGGCGCGAGGACTTCCGCACCGAGGTCCTCGGGCTGGTCAAGGCGCAGATGGTCAAGAACGCGGTGATCGTGCCGGTCGGCTCGAAGGGCGGCTTCGTGCCCAAGCGGCTGCCCGCCGGGGACCGCGAGGCGGTGCTCGCCGAGGGCATCGCCTGCTACCGGACCTTCATCCGCGGGCTGCTCGATCTGACCGACAACCTGGTCGGCGGCGAGGTCGTGCCCCCGCCCCGGGTGGTCCGTCACGACGGCGACGACCCCTACCTGGTGGTCGCCGCCGACAAGGGCACGGCAAGCTTCTCGGACATCGCCAACGAGGTCGCCGCCGAGTACCGCTTCTGGCTCGGTGACGCCTTCGCCTCCGGGGGCTCGCACGGCTACGACCACAAGGAGATGGGGATCACCGCGCGCGGCGCCTGGGAGTCGGTCAAGCGCCACTTCCGCGAGCGCGGCCTCGACACCCAGACCAGCGAGTTCACGGTGGTCGGGATCGGTGACATGTCGGGCGATGTGTTCGGCAACGGGATGCTGATGTCGCGCCACATCAAGCTGGTCGGGGCCTTCAACCACCTGCACATCTTCCTCGACCCCGACCCCGACCCGGAGCGCTCGTACGCCGAGCGCGAGCGCCTCTTCGCGCTACCGCGCAGCAGCTGGGCCGACTACGATCGCACCCTGATCTCGGCCGGCGGCGGGGTCTGGCCGCGCACGGCCAAGTCGATCCCGCTGTCGCGCGAGGCCCGCGCGCTGCTCGGCGTGAAGGCCGAGGCGCTGCCTCCCAACGAGCTGATCCGCGCGCTGCTCAAGGCGCCCGTCGACCTGCTCTGGAACGGCGGCATCGGCACCTACGTCAAGGCGCGCGGCGAGCGCAACGCCGAGGTCGGCGATCGGGCCAACGACGCGGTGCGGGTCAACGGCCAGGAGCTGCGCTGCCGGGTGGTCGCCGAGGGGGGCAACCTCGGCTTCACCCAGCTCGGCCGGATCGAGTTCGCGCGCGCCGGCGGGGCGATCTTCACCGACGCGATCGACAACTCGGCCGGGGTCGACTGCTCGGACCACGAGGTCAACATCAAGATCCTCCTCAACCAGGTGGTCGCCGCCGAGGACATGACCTTCAAGCAGCGCAACGAGCTGCTCGCCAGCATGACCGACGAGGTCGCCAGCCTGGTGCTGCGCAACAACTACCTCCAGACCCAGGCGCTCGCCATGGCCGCGGCCGAGGCCCCGGCGATGCTCGACGTCCATGCCCGCCTGATCCGGCGCCTCGAGCGCGACGGCCACCTGGATCGCGCCCTCGAGTACCTGCCCTCGGGCGAGGCGATCGCCGAGCGCGCCGCGGCCGGCGAGGGGCTGGCCCTGCCCGAGCTCGCGGTGCTGCTCGCCTACGTCAAGATCACCCTGTTCCAGGACCTGCTGGCCTCGGACCTGCCCGAGGACCCGTACCTCGGGGCGGTGCTCGAGGGCTACTTCCCGACCCCGTTGCGGGTGCGCTTCGCGCCGCTGATGCCCCGCCACCGCCTGGCCCGCGAGATCGTCAGCACGGTGGTCGCCAACGAGGTCGTCAACCGCGCCGGGACCAGCTTCTGCTTCCGGCTCGCCGAGGAGACCGGGGCCGGGGCGGCCGAGGTGGCCCGCGCCTTCCTGGTCGCCCAGGCGGTCTTCGAGATGCGCGCGCTGTGGACCGCGATCGAGGCGCTCGACAACGTGGTGCCGGCGCGCATCCAGATCCGGATGTTTCTCGAGGCCCGCAAGCTGGTCGAGCGCGCGGCGCGCTGGCTGCTGCGCAACCGCCCCGGCCCGCTGCCGATCGAGGCGACCATCGAGGCCTTCCGCCCCGGGGTGGAGACCCTCACCGAGCGGCTTCCCGAGCACCTCGGCGAGGAGCTGCGGGCCCCGGTCGAGACGGCCGCCGCCGAGCTCGCCGCGGCCGGCGTGCCCGAGGGGCTGGCGCAGCGGATCGCGCTCGGCAACGAGCTGCTGGCGGTGCTCGACCTGGTCGAGGTGGCGCGCGCCGTGGAGCGCGACACCGAGGAGGTCGCGGCCGCCTACTTCGCGCTCGGCGCCGCCCTCGACCTCGGCTGGCTGCGCGATCAGATCAACGCCCTGCCGCGCGACAACCGCTGGCAGGCGCTGGCCCGCGCCGCGCTGCGCGACGACCTCTACCGCCAGGTCCGCGAGCTCACCGCCAGCGTGCTGCGCGCCGCGCGCCCCGGCGGCGATGCGCGGCGCCAGGTGCGCGCCTGGCTGAAGGGCCATGCCGCGCCGGTCGGGCGCTGCGCCCAGATCCTCGCCGACCTCAAGGGCGGGCCGCGGCCCGACTTCGCGATGCTCTCGGTGGCGTTGCGCGAGCTGCGCGGCCTGCACCAGGGCGTCGCCCCGGCGCCGGCGGCAGCCCGCAGCCGACGCCGGCGCCGGGCCGGCTAGCGCTGCCCCGCTGAGCGGGGCGCGAGACAGCGCCGCCCCCCCCGACGTGTCCCCGTAGCCCGGGCTCTGCCCGGGATCGAGGGTGGG
>CAZRGU010000153.1:0-8822 GCA_964599705.1 uncultured Ectothiorhodospiraceae bacterium
TTTTTTCACAAACTCTCAGTCCTGCTCGGCGCTGCTGCCGTAGCGCAGTACCTGGACGCGCTCGAGGGTCACCAGCCCGCTGCCCATGATCTCCTCGAGCACCGGCAGGAAGGTCTCGAGGCGCTCCTCCTGATCGACGATCTCGATGACCAGCGGCAGGTCATCGGAGAGGCGCAGGATCTTGGTGGTGTGCAGCCGGCTGGTGTGGCCGAAGCCCATCGGACCGCGCAGCACGGTCGCGCCGGCCAGATGCATCTGCCGGGCGCGCTCCACGATCACCTCGTAGAGCGGGCGCCCGTCGTGGCGGTCGTCCTCGCCGATGAAGATGCGCAGCAGCAGCGCACGTCCCGGAAGCCTCATCGGCTCACCCCCTGAGCTGATTGATCGATACCCCGAGCGCGTGCCCGGCCCACACCGCGGCCAGGCAGGCCACCACCGAGAGCAGGACGTTGGCGCCCGCCCACAGCCACTCCCCGTCCTGGACCAGGGTCAGGGTCTGGAGGCTGAACGAGGAGAAGGTGGTGAAGCCGCCGAGGAAGCCGAGCATCAGGAACTGGCGCGCGGCGCTGCCGACGAAGATCCGCCCGTCCGGGCCGGTCACGGTGGCCACCAGCCCGATCGCGAGGCTGCCGAGCACGTTGACCGCCAGCGTGCCCCACGGGAAGCTCTCGCCGATCAGCCGCGCGACCAGCCCCGAGCAGCCGTAGCGGGCCAGCCCGCCGAGCGCGCTGCCGATGGTCACCCACAGTGCCGTCAAGCCACTCCGCTCCCCCGCTCCCGGAGGCGAGTGTAACCCGCATCGCTCACCGCTCCACGGTCACCGGCGCCGCCCGATTCGCCCCGGCCGGGCGCGCGCCCGGCCGCCGCCGCGCAGGGGTCTCGGGGGCGTCTCCGCCGCGCTCCGATCCGCGCGTACCGCCGAGGCGGGGTCTCGAGGCGCCCGCTTCGCGCACCGCCGAGCGATGCGGGCGAAGCGGATGGCGCAATGCCGCAAAGGGGGTGTCGGCCTCGCCGGCGCGGGTCGCGGCGAGGCGCGCCACGCGAGGGGCGCCCCCGTGATCCGTTCTCACCCGTATGCTCCGGCCACCAGCACCGCGATCACGACCAGCAGCACGTAGGCCGCGTAGGCGTTGACCGCGCCGCGGTGCATCGCGCGCAGCAGCGCGCCCAGGCGGGTCACGGCGGCCACCAGCGGCTCGAGCACCAGGCGGTCGAGCGGGTGCACCTCGTGGCGTTCGACCTGCACGGCGGTGCGGAAGTGCTCGCGGACCGCGCGCGCCGTGTCGACGCTGCGCCGCGGGCGCAGCACGGCGTCGAAGACCACCCGCACCGGGTTGGAGAAGCCGGTCGCGGTGTAGGTGGCGTTCGGGTGCAGCCGGCGCAGCCCGCCGTCCCAGGCCCGCGCCCGGCGGCTCACCGGGCGGCGCGCCACCACCCGCACCAGCGCCCAGACGAGCACCGTGAGCGCCGCCAGCACCACCGCGCCGTAGCTGGTCGACATCGCGAAGACCACCGGGTTGGCGGCCCCCCCGCGGTGCAGCACCACCAGGCCTGCGGCCGGCACCAGACCCTGGCCGAGCTGGGCTCCGAGGTCGTGGAACTCGGCGACGAAGGCCGCCGGCAGGTCTCCTCCCGGGACGAAGAACGGCGGCACCAGCGCGGGGGTCGGGTCGTTGGCGAGCAGCGCCGCGACGACCCGGCCGAGCAGTGGGATGGCCAGCGTCGGTGCCAGCCCGAGGAACAGGCAGCCGGCCGCGAGCAGGGCCAGCGGCCCGCGCGCTGACCACGGGGCGGGACGGGCCTCGGCGGCCGCCCGGCTGCGCGCCATGCCGAGGAAGCTCATCGCGTAGAGCTTGACGAAGCAGGTCACGGCCAGCCCGGCGGTCAGCGCCAGGGCGGCGCCGGCCAGCGCGAAGGCCACCTGCACGGCGGTCGAGTCGAGCACCGCGGCGCGCAGCAGCGACTGCAGGATCAGCCACTCGCTGACGAAGCCGTTGAGCGGGGGCAGGGCGGCGATCCCCAGCACGCCGATCAGGGCCAGCACCCCGAGCCACGGCATGCGCCGCGCCAGCCCGCCGAGCCGGTCCATGTGCTCCTCGCCGGCGCCGCGCTCGACCGCCCCGGCAGCCACGAACAGCAGCGCCTTGTACAGCGAGTGGTTGACCAGGTGATAGAGACCGGCGAGCAGGGCGATTCCGGCGACCACCGGGTGGCCGAGCGCGGCGAAGCTCAGCGCGGCGCCGAGCGCGGTCACCACCAGGCCCATGTTCTCGATCGAGCTGTGGGCAAGCGTCGCGCGCAGTGTCGGCTGGATGGTTGCGTAGAGGATCCCGACCAGCGCGGTGCTCGCGCCGAGGGCCAGCGCCAGCAGTCCCGCCTGCAGCCCGGCGCCGGCGGCGAGGTCGAAGCCGACCCGCACCACGGCGTAGATCCCGAGGGGGGTGGTCGCGCCGGCGAGCACCGGGGTGAAGGCCCGCGGGGCGCTCGTGTAGACCGGGGCCAGCCACTGGTTGACCGGGACCAGCCCGGCCTTGACCCCGAAGCCGAGCAGGGCGAGCGCGAAGGCCGCCTCGCGCACCCCCGGGGCGAGTCCCGAGGCGGCCGCGCGCAGGGTCGCGAAGTCACTGCCGCCGGCACCCGCGGCGAGCAGCAGCAGGCCGCCGGCGGCGGCCAGGCTGCCGGCCTCGCCGAGGGCCAGCATCCGGTATCCGGCGCCTCTCGCGCGGCCCCCGCCGAGCAGCGCCAGGGCGTAGACGAGCAGCGACATCACCTCCCAGGCGAAGAGCAGCGTGACCACGTCGCCGGCGACCAGCACCAGCACGCTGGCGGCCAGCAGCAGCGGGTAGAAGGCGCAGAAGGCGGCCTCGGCGCGGCGCGAGCCGAGCGCGCCGATCTCGGCCGCGGCGTGCGGTGCGCACAGCCCGAAGACCAGCCCGGTCAGCGCCAGGAACAGCCCCGCGGGGGCGTCGAGGGCGAGCACCGGGCGCCCGAGCGGCCCCAGCGACCACAGGGGCAGGCTGCTCGCGGGGGCGGCCAGCGCCACCGCGCCGAGGACCACCACGGCCAGCGACTGGGCGACCAGCGCCGCGCCGAGCGCGCGCCCGCGCAGCGCGCCCGGCAGGGCCGGCACCGCGAGCGCCCCGCCCAGGCACAGCAGCCAGGCGATCGCCAGCCAGCCGAGGCCGCTCATCGCCTGCCCTCCGGGCGGGGCTCCCCGGGCTGCTCGCCGAGCGCTGCCGGCGGCTTGCGGCGCACCACCACCAGCAGGGCGTGGAGCAGGGCCAGCGGCGGGGGCGGGCAGCCGGGGACCTCGACGTCGACCGGCAGCACCTCGGCCACCCCGCCGGCGGCGGCGAAGCTCGGTCCGAACACCCCGCCGGACAGCGCGCAGGCGCCCATCGCCACCACCCGGCGCGGCTCGGGCATCGCCTCGTAGCAGCCGATCAGCGGCGCGCGCATCGCATCGCTGACCGGCCCGGCGACCAGCAGGACATCGGCCTTGCGCGGGGTCGGGGTCACGAACAGCCCGAGGCGGTGCATGTTGTAGTAGGGGCTGTTCAGGTGCCGGGCCTCGGCCACGCACGCGCCGCATGCCCCGGCATCGACGAAGCGCAGGTGCAGCGAGCGCCCGAAGGCCCGCTCGAGGCTGCGCGCGGCCGCCCCGAGGCCGGCCCACTCGCAGTCCTCGCTCCACGCGATCCCGGCGTCGCGGCAGCGCATGCAGTGCACGCAGCGCCGCGCATCGACCGCCACCCCGGCCTCGCCGGCGGCCAGCGCGCCGCTCGGGCAGGCGGCGGCCAGCGCCTCGGCCGCCGCGGGCGCCATCCGGGTCGCCCGCGGGCGGCCGGGACCGGTGCCGGGGCTCGGGTCCGCGCGGCGCGGGTAGGAGGTGGTGACGACTCGGGTGCGCAGCCCGGTCAGTACCCAGCGGCTCATCGGTCGCACTCCGCGTTGGACAGGCCGAAGGTGGCGAGGATGATCGGGAAGTCCTGGAAGGCGAAGTTCTCGGCGGCGAGGTGCAGCCCGTGCCAGTTGGCGAACGAGGGCGGCGCGATCCGGTAGCGTGCCACCCGCCCGCCGCGCCCCACCCGCAGCCAGTGGAAGGCCGCCCCGAGCGGCGCCTCGACCGCGCCGAGCGCCTCCCCGGCGCGGGCCCGGAAGGGGCTCGCCACCGGGCCGGTGGGAAGCGCGGTGAGCGCGCCGGCCACGATCGCGGCTGCGGCGCGTGCCTCGCCGAGCAGCACCCGCAGGCGCGCGTAGCCGTCGCCCTCGTGCTCGAGGGCGACCTGCGGGGAATGCTCGGGGTAGGCCGCATAGGGCAGCAGCACCCGCAGGTCGCCACCCTGCCCGGAGCCGCGCGCCACCGGCCCGACCAGCCCGAAGGCCCGTGCCCGCTCGGGGCTGACCACGCCGACCTCCTCGATCCGGTCGAGGAAGCTGCTGGTGTAGGTGAGCCCCTCGGCGAGGCGCTCGAGGTCGCCGAGCGCCGCCGCCACCCCCTCGATGAGCCGCGCGCAGCGCTCGGCATCGAGGTCACGGGTGAGCCCTCCCGGGCAGGCCAGGCCGAACAGGTAGCGGTGCCCGAGCAGCGCGCCGGCGAGGCGCAGCAGGCGCTCCTCGATCCGCTCGGCCTGGGCCTGGGCGACGGCCAGCGCGGTCGAGGCGACGAGCGCGGCGATCGCCGCGGCGTGGTGGCGCAGGCGCTCGAGCTCGGCGATCGCAGTGCGCAGCCGCCGCGCGCGGACCGGCACCTGGCATCCGGCGATCGCCTCGGCGGCCTGGCAGAAGGCCAGCGCGTGGGCGAAGGCCGAGGTGCCGCTGAAGCGCTCGGCGAGCAGCAGCACCTCCTCGAGGCGGCGTCCCTCGGCGAGCTTCTCGACCGCCCGGTACTTGTAGAAGAGCCGCGGCTCGGTGACGATGACCTCCTCGCCGACGGTCTCGAGCTGGAAGTGGGCGGCCTCGGCGAAGTCCGTGTAGATCGGGCCGACCGGCATCAGGAAGGCCCCCGGGGCCTCGACGATCGCCGGCGGTCGCCAGCCCGGCTCGGGCTCGCGGGGGTGCTCGCCGGGGCCCGGATCGAAGTCCCGGCGCATCGGGTTGACGCCCTCCGGCCAGTGCTCGTGGAGCACGAACTCGCCGAGCTTGGGGTGGCCCTCGAAGCGCAGCCCGAACAGGTCCTCGACCTCGCGCTCGTGCCAGTCCGCGGCATGCATCACCTCGCTGACCGAGGGCACCGTGGCCTCGCGCAGCGGTACCTCGAGCCCCACCTCGACGCGGAGCCGCTCGCCGTAGAGGTGATGGGCGATGCGCCAGCGCCGGGCGCGCTCCTCGACCACCAGCGCGGCGAAGGCGAGCCGGCGCTCGTTGTGCAGCCAGTCGCAGATCTCGACCAGGTCGGTGCGGGTCGCAGCGATGCGCAGCCCGCCGGCGCCGCGCTCGGCAAGCCCGGCCTGCGGCCAGCGCGCGGCCAGGGCCGCCGCCAGCTCGGCCCGAGCCGGCCGTCCGGGCCCGCTCACGGCCCGCTCCCCAGGCTGGCCGCCGCCGCGCCGAGCAGCTCGCGCAGCGGCGCGGGCAGGTAGAGGCCGAAGAGGAGCAGCGGGGCGAGCGCCAGGGCGAGCGCGGCGAGCATGCCCGCCGAGGGCCGCGCCAGCCCGCCCCCCTCGCCGGTCAGGACCATCGCGTGGGCGTGGCGCAGCACCGCGCAGAAGGCCACCACCACCAGCACCACGAGGGCCGCGACCGCCAGGTAGGCGCCCTCGCCGAGCCCCCCGCCGATGATCGCCAGCTCGCTCAGGAAGACCGCCGAGGGTGGCGCTCCGGCGACCCCGAGCGCCGCGGCGAGCAGCGCCGCGCCGAGCAGCGGCGAGCGCGACATGAGCCCGCGCAGGTCGGCGATCCGGTGGCTCGCGCAGGCCCGTGCCACCGCCCCCGCGGTCAGGAACCCGTAGGACTTGGCGAGCGAGTGGGCGAGGATCTGGAAGACCGCCCCGAAGCTCGCCGCCCCCCCGATCCCGGCCGCCACCAGGACGATCCCCATGTGCTCGACGGTCGAGTAGGCGAGCAGCCGCTTGAGGTCGCGCACGTGCACCAGGAGCAGGGCGGCGACCGCCAGCGAGCCGAGTCCGAAGCCGATCATCACGGTTCCGGCCGCCTCGATCCCGGCGGCCGCGAGGAGCGGGCGCAGGCGCAGCAGGAGGTACAGCGCGGTGCTGGTCTCGACCCCGGAGAGCAGCGCGCAGATCGGCGCCGGCGCCTGGCTGTGGGCATCGGGCAGCCAGGTGTGCATCGGGGCGAGCCCGGCCTTGGTGCCGGCGCCGGCCACGACCAGCAGAAAGCCGGTCCAGAGCAGCGGGCGCGGCATCGCCGGGGCGGCCAGGGCCAGGGCGCTCCAGGTGAAGGCCCGCCCGCCGGTGGCGCTCAGCCCCCAGTAGAGGATCAGCAGCCCGAGGAGGGCCACCACCGCGCCGATGGTGGTCAGGACCACGTACTTCCAGGCCGCCTCGAGGGCCTCGGGGGTGTCCTCGTGGGCGACCAGGAAGGCCGAGAACAGGGTGGTCAGGGCGAGCCCCACCCAGGCCAGCGCGAGCTGTTCGGCGAGCACCACCAGCAGCATCGAGGCCACGAACAGGTGAAAGAGCGGGTGGAACGCGCGTCGCGCGGCCGGGGCGGCACGCCCGGCGCGCAGGTAGCCGCCCGCGAACAACGCCGCGCTGAGCGCCACGAAGGCGATCAGCAGCGCGAGCAGGGCACCGAGCCCCTCGCCAGCGAGCAGCCCGCTGGGCCCGTCGACCCGCCCGGTGGCGCCGACCTCGAGCGCGAGCCCGGCGGCGAAGGCCAGCAGCGCCGCGGTGATCCCGACCGTCAGCGCGTCGCGGACCCGGGCACCGAGCGGCAGGGCGCCGAGCAGCGCGCCGAGCAGCGGCAGGGTGATGAGCTGGACGAGCGGCATCAGTCGTGCTCGCGCAGCGCCGCGAGCAGCCCCACCGAGGTGGCGCCGACCCGCTCGTGGATGCGCCGGGTGAGCAGCCCCACGACCAGGGTCACCACGAGCACGTCGAAGGCCGCGGCGAGCTCGGCGAGCACCGGCAGGTCGGGGGCGATCGCCAGCCCGGCGAAGAAGACCCCGTTCTCGAGGGCGAGCAGCCCCATGAGCTGGGCCAGGGCCTCGCGGCGCACGCTGACCGTGTAGCCGCCGAGCAGGGTCCCGGCGATCCCGACCGGGAGGTTGACCGCGACGAAGGGTGCCGGGGCGGCGCGCGCCAGCGGGGCGGCGACCAGGTAGCCGAGCATCGCCAGGGCGGCCGCGATCAGCAGCGCGCTCGGGATGTTGAGCACCTGGACGACCTCGCGGCGCCCGTAGAGCTCGCGGCTCACCGTGCGCCGCAGCAGCCACGGCACCAGCACCACCTTGGCCGCCACCGTGACCAGCGCCACGCCGACGAGATGCGGCGAGCCGCTGGCCGCCGCGATCAGGGCGGCGCCGAGCGCGAGCAGCGCCGACTGGACGACAAACAGGCGGACCAGGGCGAGCATCTGCCGGGTGGCGACGATCCCGAAGGCGGCGAGCAGGAACAGGCCCGCGACCAGCCCCTCGCCCGGATCCAGCCAGGCCTCCACCGCGCCCCCTCAGGCGCCCGCCAGCCGGGTGACCATGGCCACCACCGAGGTCACGAAGGCGGCACCGAGGAACTCGGTGATCCGGAACAGGCGCAGCTTGGCGAGCGAGGACTCGATCACCACCAGCACCAGCAGGAAGGCGACCACCTTGAGGGCCACCAGCAGCGCGGCGAGCGCCACCTCAGCGGGGTCGGTGCCAGCGGCCAGCCCCCAGGGGGTGAACAGGACGTTGAGGAAGATGATCACCAGGACCAGCAGCTTCATCGCCCCGGCCCACTTCATCAGCGCCGCGCCGCGCCCCGAGTACTCGAGCAGCTTCGACTCCCCGATCATCGCCAGCTCGAAGTGCCCCGAGGGGCTGTCGACCGGCAGCCGTGCGTCCTCGGCGAGGATCAGCATCAGGAAGGCGAGCAGCACCAGCACGTGGGCCGGCGCGAGGAAGTTCGACGGCGGGCTGACCCACTGGGTCTGGACGATGTAGGGGATGGTCGAGCCGGCCACGAAGGAGACCGTGAAGAAGACCACCATGAAGACCGGCTCGGCGAGGAAGCCGACCATCCGCGTGCGGCTCGCCCCCATCGCCCCGTAGGGGTTGGCGGTGTCGATGGCGGCCAGCGCGGTGAAGAAGCCGGCCAGCGCCAGCACGAAGCCGCCGCCGAGCATGTCGCCCATGAAGGCGAAGAACAGCGGGTAGCGGGTCAGCACCGGGATCAGCAGGGTCACGAAGATCGGAGCGGCGAAGGCCAGGTACGGGGTGAAGCGGAACACCCAGGTGCTCTCCTCGGGGATCACCTCCTCCTTGTGGAGCAGCTTCCAGATGTCGCGGTAGGGCTGGAGCACGCTCGGCCCGCGCTTCGACTGGAGGCGCTCCTTGAGGCGGTTGACGAAACCCTGGGCGAGCGGGGCCAGGGCGACCACGAAGAGCACCTGGGCGAGGTTGTAGACGATGCGCTCGGTCATTCCCTTCTACCGGGCGCGGGGCACAAAAAACCCACCTCTGCGGGTGGGCCTGCTGGTCGCGGCCCCCGCCACGTGATCCGTCCGCGGCAGGAGTCATCAGCCTCGATGGCGGTTGTCGGGGGACTCCATCCCCGTCTTGCCGGGAAGACGCTACCGGGCATCCGGGCCGCCTGTCAAGGGCGCCGCGCCGGAGGATGGGGTCAGAGGATGGGGTCAGGTCTAGAATTGTAGCATCGGGCTGGGAG
>CAZRGU010000154.1:0-8790 GCA_964599705.1 uncultured Ectothiorhodospiraceae bacterium
CCTCGAGACTTCTCGAAGGGCCGCGACAAGACGTTCCGAATGCTCGCGTCTGTATCCCACGCTTCCAAAGAATCGCGCCTTGTAGCGGCCGACCGGGTGGGTTGGCGACAGCAAGTAGTCGCGAATCTTGGACTCGTCGATTGTCGCCACATCGGCGTTCGGTAGCTTCACGACTGCCCGGGCAACTATTAGCCTTCAAACCGATTGACGTCTGGCATGAGCGGCGCTGGACGCAGTTTACGAGAAATGGGACTTCGCCTCAGCCCCTTCTATTGCCGGAGTGTTCTGCGGCTTCTTTACACAAATCTCTTCTTCGATTATCCGGCATCTGTCATCAAGTTTACCGCGGCCCGGGATAGCACCGATCAGGAGCGCCGGCTCTGTGCGGCACGTAAGATGCCGGCCGGCCATGTGATTTCGGGAAAGCGACCTGTTCGGCCTGCCATCGGGGCGCGCCCCGCCGCCGGGATCACTGTGGCGCGCGCGATGGCGAGCTTGGTGGCACCCTGGGCCGCCCCGGGGAGCCCCGCGGGCCGGCTCACGAGGCAACGGAGGTTCCCGGCGCCGATCCCCACCGGCACTTGGCATCGACGCCACCAGCGAGTAGCATTAGTTGTTCGCGTTGAAGACATAGCCGGGAGTGAGCGCCGATGGCACGGGTCACGGTCGAGGACTGCGTCGAGAAGGAGCCGAACCGCTTCAAGCTGGTGCTGATGGCGGCCAAGCGGGCCCGCCAGCTCGCCCGCGGGGCGGCGCCGCTGGTCGACGAGGAGAACGACAAGCCGACCGTGCTGGCGCTGCGCGAGATCGCCGAGGGGCGGATCGACCAGGGGATCCTCGACACCGATCCCGAGGAGTCCCTGCGCGAGGCCGAGATCGAGGCCAGCGGCATCCTGGAGGGTCCTTGACCCGGGGTCCGCGCCACCCTCCAGCGAGCGGTCGCGCCTAGGAGCAGGCGCCCGGTGTTCCTGATCAGCGACCTCTGCGGCCTCACCGACACCTACCTCGAGCCCGACCAGGTCAAGGAGATCTACCGCGCCTACCTGTTCGGCGCCAAGGCCCACGAGGGCCAGCAGCGGGCCACCGGCGAGCCCTACATCAACCACCCCGTGCAGGTCGCGCGCATCCTCGCCGAGATGCGCCTCGACCACCAGAGCATCGTCGCCGCGATCCTCCACGACGTCATCGAGGACACCGGAGTAGCCAAGGCCGAGGTCGCCGAGGCGTTCGGCGACGAGGTCGCCAACCTGGTCGACGGGGTCAGCAAGCTGACCCAGATCTCGTTCGAGAGCAAGGCCGAGGCGCAGGCCGAGAACTACCGCAAGATGCTGCTGGCCATGGCGCGCGACATCCGCGTGATCCTGGTCAAGCTCGCCGACCGGCTGCACAACATGCGCACCCTCCAGGCGCTGCCGGCGGCCAAGCGACGCAAGATCGCCCGCGAGACCCTCGACATCTACGCGCCGATCGCCAACCGCCTGGGGCTCAACAGCATCCGCCTCGAGCTCGAGGACCTCGGCTTCCGTACGCTGTACCCGATGCGCTACCGGGTGCTCAGCAACCAGGTCAAGCGCGCCCGCGGCCACCGCAAGCAGGTGGTGCGCAAGATCGAGAAGGCGCTCAAGCGCCGGCTGCGCCAGGAGTCGCTCGAGGCAACCGTCATCGGGCGCGAGAAGCACGCCTACAGCCTGTACCGCAAGATGCGCAGCAAGGGGCTGTCGTTCGCCGAGGTCTTCGACGTCTACGGCTTCCGCATCAACGTGCGCACCGTCGATGCCTGCTACCGCGCGCTGGGCATTGTCCACAACCTCTACAAGCCGGTGCCGGGGCGCTTCAAGGACTACATCGCGCTGCCCAAGGCCAACGGCTACCAGTCGCTGCACACGGTGCTCTTCGGCCCCTTCGGGGCGCCGATCGAGATCCAGATCCGCACCGACGACATGCACGCGGTGGCCGAGTCGGGGATCGCCGCGCACTGGCTCTACAAGGACGGCAGCGCGCGCTCGACCACCGCCCAGGAGCGCGCCCGCCAGTGGCTCCAGGAGCTCCTCGAGCTGCAGCGCCAGGCCGGCGACTCGCTCGAGTTCATCGAGAACGTCAAGGTCGACCTGTTCCCCAAGGACGTCTACGTCTTCACCCCGGCCGGCGACATCATGGAGCTGCCGCGCGGGGCGACCGCCGTCGATCTGGCCTACGCCATCCACACCGACGTCGGCAACACCTGCATCGCGGTCAAGATCGACGGGCGCTACGCGCCGCTGCGCACCCAGCTCGCCACCGGCCAGACCGTCGAGGTGGTCACCGCCCCGTGGGGGCGCCCGAACGCCAACTGGCTCAACTTCGTGGTCTCGGGCAAGGCGCGCACCAACATCCGCGGCTACCTCAAGCGGCTGCGCGGCGAGGAGGCCATCGAGCTCGGCCGCCGGCTGCTCTCCCAGGCGCTGGCCGGCGAGTCGGCGCGCCTGTCCGAGATCCCGCGCGAGCGCATCGAGGCGCTGCTCGGCGAGCTCGGGCTGGCCAGCCTCGAGGCGCTGCTCGAGGACATCGGCCTCGGCCGGCGCCTCGCCCCGCTGGTCGCCCGCCGCCTGGTCGAGGGCGAGGAGCGCGGCGCGGCCAGCACCCGGGCGCGCTCCGGGCCGCTCTACATCAAGGGCTCGGAGGGGATGGTGGTGAGCTTCGCCAAGTGCTGCCGGCCGATCCCCGGCGACCCGGTGCTCGGCTTCGTCAGCGCCGAGCGCGGGATCGTCATCCACACCGCCGGGTGCAACAACATCGGCGGCTACAGCGACCGCCCCGAGAAGTGGATCGACGTCGAGTGGCAGCCCGACATCGAGGGCGAGTTCCCGGTCGAGGTGCGCATCGACATGGCCAACCGCAAGGGCACCCTGGCCACGGTGGCCGCGGCGATCGCCGAGATGGGCGCCAACATCGAGAGCGTCACCATGCACAGCCGCGACGGCATCAACTCGACCCTGAGCCTGGTCATCGGGGTGCGCGACCGGGTGCACCTGGCCCGCATCATGCGCCGGGTGCGCGGCATCGGGCTGGTCTCGCGGATCCAGCGCGCTCGCAGCTAGCCCGCATCGCCCACCGATGCGCGAAGCAGGCCTGGGCGGTGCTGGCGGCCGGCGGCGCGGGGATCGACAATGGCTCCAGCGCAAGGGGGAGGGACGAGGGTGAGCAGAGAGGCAGTCCACAGCGAGCACGCTCCGGGCGCGATCGGCGCCTACTCGCAGGCCGTGCGGGCCGGCGACACGGTCTACCTGTCCGGCCAGATCGGGCTCGACCCGGCCACCATGGAGCTGGCCGGGGACGACCCGCGCGCCCAGATCGAGCAGGTCTTCGCCAACCTCGCGGCGGTCGCCGAGGCCGCCGGCGGCGGGCTCGATGCGATCGTCAAGCTCACCGTCTACCTCACCGACCTGGCCCACTTCGCTCTGGTCAACGAGGTCATGGAGGCGCGCTTCACGGCCCCCTACCCGGCCCGCGCGGCGGTCCAGGTCGCGGCCCTGCCCAAGGGCGCGCTGGTCGAGGTCGAGGGGGTGATGCGCCGCTGAGCGCGCTCACCGACCTGCCCGGGGTCGGACCGCGCACCGCCGAGCGGCTCGCCACCCTCGGCCTGCGGCGCCCCGCCGACCTGCCCTTCCACCTGCCGCTGCGCTACGAGGACCGGACCCGCCGCACCCCGATCGGGGCGCTGGTCGCAGGCCAGGCGGCGCTGGTCGCCGGCCAGGTCGAGGGCGCCGAGCGGCGCCGCGGCCGGCGCGGCTCGCTGCTGGTGGCGCTCGCCGACGAGAGCGGGGTGCTGCGCCTGCGCTTCTTCCACCCCCCCCGCGCGCTCGAGGCACGCCTCGAGCGCGGCCGGCACCTGGCCTGCTACGGGGAGCCGCGGCGCGGGCCGCTGGGCCTGGAGATGGTCCACCCGGAGTGCCGTTTCCTCGCCCCCGGCGAGCCGCTACCGCTGGCCGCCGCGCTGACCCCGGTCTACCCGAGCACCGAGGGGCTCGCCCAGGCGAGCCTGCGGCGGCTGATCGGCGAGGCCCTGGCGCGCCTCGAGGGCCAGGGCGGGCTCGCCGAGCTGCTCCCGGCCGATGCCCTCGAGGATCGCCGCGAGCCGCTGCCGGGGCTCGTCGAGGCGCTGCGCACGGTGCACGCACCGCCCCCCGGCAGCGCGCTCGAGGCGCTGGCCAGCGGCCGCCATCCGGCGGTGCGCCGCCTCGCCCTCGAGGAGCTGCTCGCCCACCACCTCGCCCTGCGCCTGCGGCGCCGGCGCACCGAGCGGCGCCGGGCGCCGGCGCTGCTCGCCCCTCCCGGGACCCTCGAGCGGCTCTGGGAGCGGCTGCCCTTCGCCCTCACCGCCGCCCAGCGCCGGGTGGTCGCCGAGGTCGGTGCCGACCTCGCCCGCCCGCAGCCGATGCAGCGCCTCCTCCAGGGCGATGTCGGCTCGGGCAAGACGGTGGTCGCGGCGGCCGCGGCGCTGCAGGCGGTGGCCGCCGGTTGGCAGGCGGCGCTGATGGCCCCCACCGAGCTGCTCGCCGAGCAGCACCTGGCGAGCCTCGAGGCCTGGCTCGCGCCGCTCGGAGTGCGGGTCGCCGCGCTCAGCGCCCGGCTCGGCGCCGGCGAGCGCCGCGAGCGGCTCGCCGCGCTCGCCGGCGAGCAGATCGACCTCGCGGTCGGAACCCATGCGCTGTTCCAGGAGGCGGTGGTCTTCGCCCGCCTCGGCCTGGTGGTGATCGACGAGCAGCACCGCTTCGGCGTGCACCAGCGCCTCGCCCTGCGCGGCAAGGGCGATCGCGGCGCGCTCCACCCCCACCAGCTGGTGATGACCGCCACCCCGATCCCGCGCACCCTGGCGATGACCGCCTACGCGGATCTCGACACCTCGGTGATCGACGAGCTGCCCCCGGGGCGCGCCCCGGTCGAGACCGTGGTGGTGCCGGAGCGGCGCCGCGCCGAGGTCATCGAGCGGGTCGCGGCGGCCTGCCGCGGCGGCGCCCAGGCCTTCTGGGTCTGCACCCTGATCGAGGAGTCCGAGGCCCTCGAGTGCCAGGCCGCCGAGGAGACCGCGCGCGCGCTCGCCGCGGCGCTGCCGGGGCTGCGGGTGGGGCTCGCCCACGGGCGGATGAAGGCCGCCGAGCGCGGCGCGCTGATGGAGCGCTTCCGGGCCGCCGAGATCGACCTGCTGGTCGCCACCACGGTGGTCGAGGTCGGGGTCGACGTGCCCGGGGCGAGCCTGATGATCGTCGAGAACGCCGAGCGCCTCGGCCTCGCCCAGCTCCACCAGCTGCGCGGGCGGGTCGGGCGAGGCCGCCTGAAGAGCACCTGCGTGCTGCTCTACGCGCAGCCGCTCGGCGCGCTCGCCCGCGCCCGCCTCGAGTGCCTGCGCGAGACCCGCGACGGGTTCCGGATCGCCGAGCGCGACCTCGAGCTGCGCGGCCCGGGCGAGCTCCTCGGCACCCGCCAGGCAGGCCTGCTGCGCCTGCGGGTCGCCGATCTCGCCCGCGACCGCGACCTGCTCGGGCGGGTGGCCCGGATCGGCGCGCGGCTCCTCGAGCACGACCCCGAGGCCGCCCGCGCGCTGGTGCGGCGCTGGGTGGGCGATGCGCTACACTACGCCGATGTCTGATCCGGGGGCCGGCATCCGACCGGGAGGGGGCCTCGAGGGGCTCGCCCGGCTGCGCGACTACGCCCTGCTGGCGCGCCTCGACAAGCCGATCGGCACCCTGCTGCTGCTCTGGCCGACGCTCTGGGCGCTGTGGATCGCCGGGCGCGGGCACCCCGACCCGGCCGTGGTGGCGATCTTCGTGGCCGGGGTCTTCCTGATGCGCTCGGCCGGGTGCGTGATCAACGACTTCGCCGACCGCGACCTCGACCCGCACGTCGAGCGCACCCGCAACCGTCCGCTCGCTGCCGGCCGGGTCAGCCCGCGTGAGGCGCTGGCGGTGTTCGCGACCCTCGCCCTGGCCGCCTTCGCGCTGGTCTGGCTGCTCAACCCGCTGACCCGCGCCCTGGCCGTGGTCGGGGTGGCGCTGGCGGCCAGCTACCCGTTCATGAAGCGCCTCACCCACCTGCCCCAGTTCTACCTCGGGGTCGCCTTCGGGTGGGGCATCCCGATGGCCTTCGCGGCGCTGACCGGCGCGGTGCCACCGGTCGCCTGGCTGCTGCTGACCGGCAACGTGGTCTGGGCGGTCGCCTACGACACCATGTACGCGATGGTCGACCGCGACGACGACCTGCGGGTCGGGGTCAAGTCGACGGCGATCCTGTTCGGGCGTGCCGACCGCGCGCTGGTCGCCGCCTTCCAGGTCACCGTGGTGCTGGTCCTGGTGCTGGTCGGGGCGCAGCTCGAGCTCGGCGCCGCCTACCACGCCGGGCTGGCCGGCGCCGCCCTGCTCTTCGCCTACCAGCAGTACCTGATCCGGGATCGCTCGCGCAGCGGCTGCTTCCGCGCCTTCCTCAACAACAACTGGGCCGGGGCGGCGGTCTTCGCCGGGCTGGTGCTCGACTACTGGCCGGGGGCCTGAGCGAGTACCCGCTCGGCCACGATCCGCCAGCCCGCGGCGCCTCGCTCGAGGGTGAGCGACTTGCGCACCCGGTCGCGGTAGCGGTCCGATCGGTAGCGCTGCACGAAGGTCACCTCGGCGCGCTGCGGGTCGCGGATCCGGATGCGCAGCCCCTCGATCGCCACCCGGATGCGCCGCGGCGCGGTCAGCCGCGCCCGGCGCCGCCGCTCCCAGGCCGCCCGCGAGAGCCCGCCCGGGGGGCGGAAGTCCTCGGCGTAGTAGCCGAGATAGGCATCGACGTCCTGGTGCGACCAGGCCTCGGCCCAGCCGTGGACGGCCGCGCGCACCGCCGCCTCGAGCCGCTCGGGGGCGGCGGCGGGCCGCGGAGCGGCGACGGCCTCCGCCGCCAGCGCCGCGCCCGTGCCCGCTGCGGGGACCGGGCTCGCCTCGGGCGCTGCGCTCGCCTCCGGGGTCGCGGCCGGCTGCTCGCGTGGCGCCCCGGCCACCGCCGGTGGCGCCCCGGAGGGTGCCGCGCGGGCGGCGGGCGGGGATGCCAGCGCCGGCCGCTCCACGGCCGGCGCCTCGCCGCCGGCGGCGCTCGCCAGCGATCCCTCCCCGGCGCTGAGCAGCCGGTCGATGAGCACCAGCTTGGCCTTGGCGGTGGTATTGCCGTGGTCGAGCTGCAGCGCCCGGTCGTAGGCCTCACCGGCCAGCCGGGCGTAGATGTCACCGAGGTTCTCGTGGGCGGTGGCATAGCTCGGGTGGGTGCGAATCGCCACCATCAGGGCGTCGCGGGCCCGCTCGAAGTCGCCGCGCGAGGCGTAGAGCACGGCGAGGTTGTTGTACGGCTCGGGCAGCCCGGGGTAGTCGCGGGTCAGCCGCTCGAAGACCGCCACCGCCTCCTGGTAGCGGTCGGCACGGGTCAGCACCACGCCCTTGAGAAAGCGCAGCTCGGGATCGGTCGGGTCGGCGGCCAGCGCCTCCTCGACCCGGGCCAGCGCCGCCTCGACGTCGCCGGCGCGCAGCAGCACGCGGACCTCCTCGCCGCCGGCGAGCACGGCACCCGCCGCCAGCAGCAGCGCCGCGATCGATGCGAGTCGTGCAAGCGGCGGCATGGTCGGCCCGCTACGGCGATTCCTCCCTGGCCGCGGCCTCGGTCTGGCGCCGGATGGCGTCGAGCAGGTCGATGACCTTGGCAAACCCGAACAGCGCGATCGCCCCGAGCAGGCCGGTGAAGAAGGCCCCCAGGCAGAAGGCCCGGCCGATCTCGCTCTCGACGTAGAACGAGCCGCCGAGGAACAGGATCGCCGCGATGATCGCGGCGCCCCCGAAGGCATTGAGCGCGACCGAGACCCTCGGCGACTGCCTGTCCATCCTGCACCGCCCCCGTACGCCATGCGCGACGATCGTCCCAGTATAGCAGCCCCTCCGGCCCGCCTCGCTCGCCGGTCCGTGCCCGCGGGCGCCGGATCCCCTTGCCCCGGCGGGGCCTGCCCGCGCGGCCGGCGCGACGCGCGACGGCCCCGCGGGTGCCCGCGACCGGTCACGCTATACTCGCCAGCCCGCCGAGAGCGAGCCGAGCGATGCGAACCGTCCTGTGCTACGGGGACTCCAACACCTGGGGCTACGTGCCGGGCAGCGGCGCGCGCCACCCCCCGGAGGTGCGCTGGCCCGGGGTGCTCCAGGCCCGCCTCGGGGCGGGGTGGCGGGTGATCGAGGAGGGCCTGAACGGGCGCACCACGGTCTGGGAGGAGCCGTTCCGCGCCGGGCGCAACGGCCGCGCGCTGCTCGTCCCCCTGCTCGAGTCGCACGCCCCGCTCGACGTGCTGGTGCTGTTTCTCGGCACCAACGACCTCAAGCGCTACTACGGTGCCGACGCCGCCGATGCGGCCCGCGGCGCCGGGGTGCTGGTCGATCTCGCCCGCGCCAGCGGCTGCGGGCCGGGGGGCCGCGCGCCGGCCGTGCTGCTGGTCTCGCCGCCGCGCATCGGGCCGCTCTCGGCCGAGATGGCGCTGCAGCTCGCCGGCGCCGAGCGGCGCTCGGAGCGCTTCTCCGAGCACTACCGGGCCGAGGCCGCCGCCCGCGACTGCCCGCTGCTCGACGCCGCCGAGTACGTCGAGCCGAGCCCGGCCGATGGCGTGCACCTCGACGCCGAGGCCCACGCCCGGCTCGGCGCCGCGATCGCCGACGTCGCCCCGGCGCTGATCTGAGAATCTGCGAAAGGT
Organism: uncultured Ectothiorhodospiraceae bacterium; assembly: GCA_964599705.1. Lineage (GTDB taxonomy): Bacteria > Pseudomonadota > Gammaproteobacteria > HK1 > HK1 > CAZRGU01. The sequence goes on from CAZRGU010000154.1 coordinate 8,729, forward strand.
CCGCTCAACGAGGGCGTATCCACGGCGACCTGCCCGTTTGCGCACCGCCCGGCGCCAGCCCT
>CAZRGU010000155.1:0-8771 GCA_964599705.1 uncultured Ectothiorhodospiraceae bacterium
GGGTCGCCTGAGGGGGCGTCCGCAGCGGGCGGGCGGTTTTTTCACAAACTCTCAGGCCTTCGGCAGGGTCACTCCGGTCTGGCCCTGGTACTTGCCGCCGCGGTCGCGGTAGGAGTGCTCGCAGGGCTCGTCGGACTCGAAGAACAGGACCTGGGCGATGCCCTCGTTGGCGTAGACGCGGGCCGGCAGCGGCGTGGTGTTGGAGAACTCGAGGGTCACGTGGCCCTCCCACTCGGGCTCGAGCGGGGTGACGTTGACGATGATCCCGCAGCGCGCGTAGGTCGACTTGCCGACGCACACGGTGAGCACGTTGCGGGGGATGCGGAAGTACTCGACGGTGCGCGCCAGGGCGAACGAGTTGGGGGGGATGATGCAGACCTCGGCGCGCAGGTCGACGAAGCTGTTCTCGTCGAAGCCCTTGGGGTCGACGATCGCGGAGTTGATGTTGGTGAAGATCTTGAACTCGTCGGCGCAGCGGATGTCGTAGCCGTAGCTCGAGGTCCCGTACGAGATCACCCGCCCGCCGTTGACCTCGCGCACCTGGCCGGGCTCGAACGGCTCGATCATGGCGTGCTCGCGCGCCATGCGCCGGATCCAGCGGTCGGACTTGATGGTCACCGCTACTGGATGACGATCTTGGGGAAGGCCTGGCTGTAGTCGTGGGCCTGGCGGGCCAGGCGCCCGGCGACCTTGCGGGCGATCTCGCGGAACGCCCCGGCCACCGACCCCTCGGGGTCGCGCACCACGGTCGGCTGGCCGCCGTCGGTGTCGGCCCGGATCGCGGCGTCGAGGGGCAGGGCGCCGAGGAAGGCGACGTCGTACTGGCGGGCCATGCGCTCGCCGCCGCCGCTGCCGAAGATCGACTCCTGGTGGCCGCACTGGCTGCACACGTGGATGCTCATGTTCTCGATGATCCCGAGCACCGGCACCTTGACCTTCTCGAACATCTTCAAGCCCTTGCGCGCATCGAGCAGGGCGATGTCCTGGGGGGTGGTGACGATCACCGCGCCGCTGACCGGGATGCGCTGGGCCAGCGTGAGCTGGGTGTCGCCGGTGCCCGGGGGAAGATCCACGATCAGGTAGTCGAGGTCGTGCCAGTTGGTGTCGCGCAGGAGCTGCTCGAGGGCCTGGGTGACCATCGGGCCGCGCCAGATCATCGGCGTCTCCTCGTCGATCAGGTAGCCGATCGACATCGACTGGACCCGGTAGCTGACCACCGGCTCGAGCGACTTGCCGTCCTTGGAGTCGGGCTGGCCGCCGGCGCCGAGCATCCGCGGCTGGCTGGGCCCGTAGATGTCGGCGTCGAGGATCCCGACGCTGGCCCCCTCGGCGGTCAGCGCCAGGGCCAGGTTGACGGCCACCGTCGACTTGCCGACCCCGCCCTTGCCGGAGGCCACGGCGATGATGTTCTTGACGTTGCGCAGGGTCTCGAGGCCCTGCTGCACGGCGTGGGCGCGGATCCGCGAGCTCACCTCGACCGTGACCTCGAGCTGCGGGTCGAGGCTGCGCACCCGCTCGGCGAGCGCGGCGGCGAGCGCCGGGTGCTGGCTGGCCGCCGGGTAGCCGAGGACGACCTCGAGGCGCACCGTGCGCCCGTCGATCGCGACGGCCTTGAGCGCCTTGGCGCTCACCAGATCGGTGTCGAGGTAGGGGTCCCGGTAGGCGCGCACCGCCTCCTCGATCCGTTCCCTGCTCAGCGTGCTCATCGAAGCCTGTCCGGCGGCCATGGGGGGCGGCGATTCTAACCCGAATCGGGCGCTTCCGGCGCGTGCTAAACTCCGGCGCCCTGCGCGGCCGAGCGGACCGGGAAGATGAGCGCCGAGCGACGCACGATGCTGGTGACCAGCGCGCTGCCCTACGCCAACGGGCCGATCCACATCGGCCACCTGGTCGAGTACATCCAGACCGACATCTGGGTTCGCTTCCAGCGCGCCCGCGGCCACGACTGCCGCTACGTCTGTGCCGACGACGCCCACGGGACCCCGATCATGCTGCGCGCCGAGCGCGAGGGGATCCGCCCCGAGGAGCTCATCGAGCGGGTCGGCGCCGAGCACCGGGCCGACTTCGCCGACTTCGCGATCGGCTTCGACAACTACTACACCACCCACTCCGAGGAGAACCGGCGCTTCGCCGGCCTGATCTACGAGCGCCTGCGCGAGGGCGGGCACATCCGCACCCGCACCATCCGCCAGGCCTACGACCCGGCCCGCGAGATGTTCCTCCCCGACCGCTACATCCGCGGGCGCTGCCCGAACCCGGCCTGCGGGGCGGCCGATCAGTACGGCGACAGCTGCGAGGTGTGCGGCAGCACCTACAGCCCGCGCGATCTCATCGACCCGGTCTCGGTGCTCTCCGGGGAGGCGCCGGTGTGGCGCGACTCGGAGCACTACTTCGTGCGCCTGGCCGACTTCGAGGAGATGCTGCGGGCCTGGGTGAGCGGCGCCGAGGGCGGTCGCCCACCGGTCCAGCCCGAGATCGCCAACAAGCTCGAGGAGTGGTTCGCCGCCGGGCTGCAGGACTGGGACATCTCGCGGGATCGGCCCTACTTCGGCTTCGAGATCCCCGGGGTGCCCGACAAGTTCTTCTACGTCTGGCTCGATGCCCCGATCGGCTACATGGCGAGCTTCGCCGAGCTGTGCGCGCGCAGCGAGGGGCTCGACTTCGACGCCTACTGGGCGCCCGGCTCGAGCGCCGAGCTCTACCACTTCATCGGCAAGGACATCGCCTACTTCCACACCCTGTTCTGGCCGGCGCTGCTCCACGGGGCGGGCTTCCGCAAGCCCACCGCGGTGTTCTGCCACGGCTTCCTGACCGTCGACGGGCTCAAGATGTCGAAGTCGCGCGGCACCTTCATCCGGGCGCGCACCTACCTCGAGCACCTCGACCCCGAGTACCTGCGCTACTACTTCGCCTGCAAGCTGGCCAGCGGCATCGACGACCTCGATCTGAGCCTCGAGGACTTCGTCCAGCGGGTCAACGCCGACCTGGTCGGCAAGGTGGTCAACATCGCCTCGCGCTGCGCCGGGTTCATCACCCGCGGCTTCGACGGGCAGCTCGCCGGGGCGCTCGCCGAGCCCGGGCTGCAGGAGCGCTTCGTGGCCGCCGGCGAGGCGATCGCGGCCCACTACGAGGGGCGCGACTTCGGCAAGGCGATGCGCGCGGTGATGGCGCTCGCCGACCAGGCCAACCAGTACATCGCCGAGCGCAAGCCGTGGGTCGCGGCCCGCGACCCGGGGCGGGCCGCGGAGGTCCAGGCGGTCTGCACCCAGGGGCTCAACCTCTTCCGGGTGCTGATGGTCTACCTGGCGCCGGTGCTGCCGGTGATGGCCGGCAAGGTCGAGGCCTTCCTGCGCTGCCCGCCGCTGGCCTGGAGCGAGCTCGATCGGCCCCTGCTCGGGACCCGCATCGAGGCCTTCGCGCCGCTCATGACCCGGGTCGAGCGGGCCCGGGTGGAGGCGATGGTCGCGGCCTCGCGAGACGAGCAGGAGGCGGCCGCCGAGCCGGCGGCGGAGCCCGCCGAGCCGCTCGCCGAGCCGATCAGCATCGACGAGTTCGCCCGCCTCGACCTGCGGGTGGCGCGCATCGAGGCCGCCGAGGCGGTGCCCGGCGCCGACCGGCTGCTGCGCCTGGTGCTCGATGTCGGCGATCACCGGCGCACCGTCTTCGCCGGCATCAAGGCCGCCTACACCCCCGAGGATCTGGTCGGGCGGCTGACCGTGGTGGTCGCCAACCTCGCCCCGCGCAAGATGCGCTTCGGGGTCTCCGAGGGCATGGTGCTCGCCGCCGGGCCGGGCGGGAGCGAGATCTTCCTGCTCGGGGTCGACGACGGGGCGCGGCCCGGCATGCGGGTGCGTTGAGCCGCCGGGCGGTGGCTCGCAGGGCTTCCCGAACGGCCCGCACCGGGGCCGTCGAGCGCCTCGCGGCGCTGCTCCCCCAGATCCAGTGCCGGGCCTGCGGCGAGCGCGACTGCCAGGCCTTCGCCGAGGCGCTCGCCGCCGGGCACGCCGACCCCGAGCGTTGCCTGCCGGGGGGAACGGAGACCGCCCGGCGGCTCGGCGCGCTGCTCGCCCGCATCGCTCACCGACCCCCGGCCGCGCCCCGCGAACCATCCACCGATGCAGGCCCGCCGCAGCGAAGCGACGCGGGAGAGGTCGAGCCCGGGGCGCGCAGCCCGGCCACGGCGAAGGAGGGACACGCCACGGCTGCCGCGCAGGTGGTGCTCGGGGCGGTGGCGGTGGTGGCCGAGGAGGAGTGCATCGGCTGCGCGCGCTGCCTGCCGGCCTGCCCGGTCGATGCGATCGTCGGCGCGCCGCGGCGCATGCACACCGTGATCGAGGCCGAGTGCACCGGCTGCGGCCTGTGCCTGGCCGCCTGCCCGGTCGACTGCCTGCGCCTCCTGGCCCCGCCCGCACCGGTCGACCCCGAGCGCTGGCGCCGCGAGCGCGCCCCGCGGGCCCGGGCCCGCTACCGGGCGCACCGCGAGCGCCGCGAGGCGGCCCGGCGGGGCGGCCGGGCCGCCGGTCAGGCGCCGGAGCGCGCGCGGCTGCGCGCCGAGGTCGCCGCGGCGCTCGAGCGGGTGCGGCGCCGGCGCGCCGCCCGGGGGTGGGCCGGACCATGACCCCGGAGCGCTGCGCGGCGATCTTCGAGCGCCTGGCGCAGGCCATCCCACGCCCGGCCAGCGAGCTCGAGCACCGCTCGCCGTTCGAGCTGCTGGTCGCGGTGATCCTCTCGGCCCAGGCCACCGACGCGGGGGTCAACCAGGCCACCCGGCGGCTGTTTCGCCGCGCCCGCAGCCCGCGCGGGATGCTGCGCCTCGGCGAGGACGGGGTCCGCGAGCACATCCGTACCATCGGCCTCTACAACGCCAAGGCGCGCAACATCGTGCGCACCTGCGAGCTGCTCCTCGAGCGCCACGGCGGCCAGGTGCCGCGCTCGCGCGAGGCCCTCGAGGCGCTCCCCGGGGTCGGGCGCAAGACCGCCAACGTGGTGCTCAACACCGCCTTCGGCGAGCCGACCATCGCCGTCGACACCCACGTCTTCCGGGTCGCCAACCGCACCGGGCTGGCCCCCGGGCGCACCGTGCGCGCGGTCGAGGACGGCCTGCTCAGGGTGGTGCCCGAGGCCCACCGGCGCGACGCCCACCACCGCCTGATCCTGCACGGGCGCTACACCTGCACGGCCCGCCGGCCCGGCTGCCGGGGCTGCCCGATCGAGGACCTGTGCGAGCGCCGCGGGCTGCCGGCGGCCCCGGCATAGGCGCTGCGCGGTGCTCTTCGGGCAGGACCGGGACGCGCTGCGCGCCTTCTTCCACCGGGTGCGCGCCGGGCAGCGCCAGGGCCGGCCGCTCGAGCCGCTCGAGGCCCTGGTCGCCGAGGTGATCGCCATGCACCCCGAGTACCACGCCCTGCTCGACCAGCCGCCGGCGGCCGGCCGGGCCTTCGAGCCCGGCGACGGGGGGGCCAATCCCTACCTGCACATGGGCCTGCACATCGCCCTGCGCGAGCAGCTCGCCAGCGACCGCCCGCCGGGGGTGCGGGCCGCCTACCGGGCGCTGGCCGCGCGTCTCGGGGCGGGCCACGAGACCGAGCACGCCGCCATCGAGTGCCTGGCCGAGTGCCTGCACGAGGCGCAGCGGCGCGGTGCGCCGCCCGACGAGCGGGCCTATCTGGCCCGCCTGCACGCGCTGGCCGCCGCCCGCCCCGGCCGGGGCTGAGAGCCCCGACGACCGCACCCGACGTTCGCTGTCGAAGAGCGCGCGACCGCCCCCGACGTTTGCTGCCGAAGCGCGACTCGACGTCGGGCTGGCGCCCGACCTACGCCCGGCCTGCGCCCGGGATGGAGCGCGGGATGGCAGCGGGCAGGGCCTTCCTCGTAGCCCGGGCTCTGCCCGGGATGGAGCGCGGGATCAGCGTCGCTGCACATTCTATGAAATCAAAGGTTTAGTCCATGTTCGATGAAAGTTCGGACCGCCGGATTGAACCTGCCACAAGACCCCGGCCGGGAGGGCGCTCAAGTGCTCGGGGCCAGCATGCGATAAGCTTTAGCCCGCATCGCTCACCGATGCGCGAAGCGAGGGCGTCGAGACGCTGTCCTGGCGGGGCGCACGGACCGGAGGGCGGCGAAGGCATAGCCGACACACTACGGTCGAGCCGCCCGGAGGGCGCACGTCCCGCCAGGACGGATGGGTCGGCGGCCGCAGGCGTGAATGGATGAGCGATGCGGGTGACCGGGGGGCGGCGACCGGGGAGGCGGTGCGGCTGGGGTGCCGGGCCGCGGCCGGCGCCGCGGGGAGGGCACGTGGAGCCCGGCCACCGGGGGCTCCTCGCCACGAGCCAGGCAACGCAGGACGGTTCCGGTCATGGATGTCAGCGTCGGGCTGCGCTATCTGCAGCGCCACCGGGTCCGCATCGGCCTCGGGCTGGTGGTGCTCGCCTTCTTCCTGGTGCACGCGGCCGGCTGGCAGCGCTGGCGGTTCATCGAGCGCCTCGAGAACATCGCCTACGACGCGCGGCTGCTGTTCACGATGCCGCGCACCCGGGCCGACTCGATCGTCATCGTCGACATCGACGAGAAGAGCCTGGCCGCCGAGGGGCGCTGGCCGTGGCCGCGCGACAAGATGGCGCGGATGGTCGATCAGCTCTTCGATCGCTACGGGGTGGCGATCGTCGCCTTCGACGTGGTCTTCGCCGAGCCCGAGGAGGCCTCCGGGCTGCAGGTCCTCGAGCAGCTCGCCGCGAGCGGGCTGGCCGAGGACCCGGTCTTCGCCAGCGCCGCCGAGGCGCTGCGCCGCGAGCTCGACCACGATGCCGCCTTCGCGCGCGCCATCCGCGGGCGGCCGGTGGTGCTCGGCTACTTCTTCAGCAACGCCGACGAGTCGGGCCGCGCCCCGCAGGCCGGGGCCCTGCCGCCGCCGACCTTCCCGGCGGGCCAGTTCGCCGGGCGCGACATCGAGTTCGTCACCGCCCAGGGCTACGGCGGCAACCTTCCCGAGCTGCAGCGCAACGCCGCCGCGGCCGGTCACTTCATCTCGCTGCCCGACGAGGACGGGGTGGTGCGCCGGCTGCCGATGCTCTACGAGTACCAGGGGGCCTACTACGAGGCGCTGGTGATCGCGGTGGTGCGCCTGGCGCTCGGTGTCGACCGGGTCGAGCCCGGCTTCCCGCCCGGGTCGCGCGCCGGGGCCCGCTACTCGGGGCTCGAGTGGCTGCAGATCGGCAGCGTGCGGGTCCCGGTGGACCGCGCGGTGCGCACCCTGGTGCCCTATCGCGGCCCGCAGGGGAGCTTTCCCTACGTGTCGGCCGCCGACGTGCTCGAGGGCACGGTCTCGGGGGTCGATCTCAAGGACCGCATCGTGCTGGTCGGCACCACCGCCAAGGGGCTGCTCGACCTGCGCTCGACGCCGGTCGCCCCGGACTTCCCCGGGGTCGAGATCCACGCCAACCTGATCGACGGCATCCTCGCCGGGCGGCTGCTCGAGAACCCGGCCTACACGCTCGGCGCCGACGTGGTGCTGCTGCTCGCGAGCGGGCTGCTGATGGCGGTGCTGCTCCCGGCGCTCAGCCCGCTGTGGGCGTCGCTGGCCACCGCGGCGCTGCTGCTCGCCGCCATCGGGGTCAACCTGGCGCTGTGGCGCTTCGCCGGGCTGGTCTTCCCGCTCGCCGGCGGGCTGCTCGCCATCGTGCTCCTCTACCTGCTCAACATGACCTACGGCTTCTTCGTCGAGTCGCGCGGCAAGCGCCAGCTCGCCGGGCGCTTCGGCCAGTACGTGCCGCCCGAGCTGGTCGAGGAGATGAGCGCCAACCCCGATGCCTTCTCGATGGACAGCGAGAGCCGCGAGCTCACCGTGCTGTTCTCCGACGTGCGCGGCTTCACGACCATCTCCGAGAGCCTCTCCCCGTCCGAGCTCTCGGCGCTGATGAACGAGTTCCTGACCCCCATGACCCAGGTGATCCACCACCAGCGCGGGACCATCGACAAGTACATGGGCGATGCGATCATGGCCTTCTGGGGCGCGCCGCTGCCCGACCCCGAGCACGCCCGCCACGCGCTCCAGGCCGGTCTCGGGATGCTCGATCGGATCCACAAGCTCGGCGAGGAGTTCCGGGCCCGCGGCTGGCCGGAGCTGCGCATCGGGGTCGGCATCAACACCGGCCCGATGCGGGTCGGCAACATGGGCTCGGAGTTCCGGATCGCCTACACGGTGATGGGCGACGCGGTCAACCTCGGCTCCCGGCTCGAGGGGCTGACCAAGGGCTACGGGGTCGAGATCATCGTCAGCGAGACCACCCGCGCGGCGGTGCCCGAGTACGCCTACCGCGAGCTCGACCGGGTGCGGGTCAAGGGCAAGGACGATCCGGTGACCATCTACGAGCCGCTGGGGCTGGCCGAGACGCTCGACAAGGCCACCCGCGACGAGCTCAAGCTCTACCGCCACGCGCTCGAGCTCTACCGGCGCCAGGACTGGGACATGGCCGAGCTGCAGTTCCTCAACCTGCAGCGGATGGTCCCCTCGCGGCTCCTCTACACGATCTACGCCGAGCGCATCGTGCACTTCCGCGAGCACCCGCCGGAGCCGGACTGGGACGGCGTGTTCACCCACGTGACCAAGTGACGGGCGCCCCCGCGCCCGGGCGGCGGCCCGCCAGGCTGGCGCCCGACCGACCACCCGGCGGGCTCTCACTCCAGCACCGCGGCAAGCCGCTCCGTGCGGCGGGGCGGGGTGCGGAGCGACCGTCGCGAGGCAGGGATGCCGAGCGCCGAGCGCCACAAGG
>CAZRGU010000156.1:0-8765 GCA_964599705.1 uncultured Ectothiorhodospiraceae bacterium
TACACCATCGCGACGAGCAGCACCACGAAGAGCACCACCAGGGCCAGCGGCACCAGGGCGCCGAGCCACTCGCGGGCACCCGCGCGCGGGGTCGCGCGCAGCGACTTGCGCATCCCCGGGACGTAGAAGACCAGCAGCGCCAGGACCAGCCCTGCGGCCAGCACCGCCTCCCATGGTTGCACCGCCATGCCCGTTCCCTCGAAGCTCCGATGCCACGATGGTAGCGCAGCCGGCGAGGCCGCATATCTCACCAAGGCACCAGACGGTGGTCGCCTTCCCCCGGCGGGGCGCGCGGATCTCGCCGATCCCCGGCTGCGACCGCCGATTCCATTCGCTCCCGGCGGCGAGGTCAGCCTGGGTGGGCGGTGGGGCAGGCCCCGGAGCGACCGTCGCGAGGCAGGGATGCCGAGCGCGAGGCTCCAGGGATGGATTCACGCCGTGTCGCTCCGGGGCCTGCCCCACCGCCCACCCAGGCGCGGGACCGGCACCTCGCGTAAAACCTCCCTCCCCCCAGCCCCCTGCGGTCCGTGCGCCTCGCCAGGACAGCGTCTCGACGCCCTCGCTTCGCGTATCGGTGACTAGTCCCCGAGAATCTCCAGAGCGTAGAGCCGCGGCCAGCGCTTGCCGGTGACCAGCAGCCAGCCGCGCCGCTCGTCCCAGGCGATGCCGTTGAGCACCTCGTCGCGACCGGCCCCGGGCGGGACCAGCCCGGCCAGATCCAGCCAGCCGGTCACCCTCCCGTCGCGCGGGTCGAAGCGCACGATCCGGCTGCTCAGCCAGACGTTGGCGTAGACCGCCCCGGCCACGTACTCGAGCTCGTTGAGGCGGGTGATCGGGCGGGCGCCGTCGCGGACCTCGAAGCGCCCGCTGACCGCGAAGCTCACCGGGTCGCGGCGCTGGATCACCGCGCTGCCGTCGCTCATCAGCAGCTCGCGCCCGTCGAAGGTCAGCCCCCAGCCCTCGCCGGCGTAGCGCTGCTCGCCGAGCAGGCGCAGCTCGCGCGGCTCGTAGACCAGCGCCCGCCCGGCCTGCCAGGTGAGCTGCACCAGCCGCCCGCCGGCCAGCGCGATGCCCTCCCCGAACAGCCGCCCCTCGAGGGGCCGGCGGCGCAGCACCCGGCCGCTGGCCAGCTCGACCTCGCGCAGCTCCGAGCGCCCGCGCAGCCCGGTGCCCTCGAGCAGCCGCCCGCGCCACCACAGCAGCCCCTGGGTGAAGGCGTCCGGGTCGTGGGGGAAGCTCGCCACCACCCGGTAGCCGATCGCCGGTGCGCGGGCCGCCCCCGGCGCCGCCCCGAGCAGCGCCGCGGCGCCGAGCAGCGCCGCGCCGAGCCGCCTCACTCGTCGGTCACGCAGCCCTCGGCGGCGCTCTTCACGGTCTTGATGTAGCGGTGCAGCGTGCCGCGGGTCTCCTTGAAGGGCGGCATCCGCCAGGCCTGGCGGCGGGCGGCCAGCTCGTCGTCGTCGAGCGCCACGTCGATGCGGTTGCGCTCGGCGTCGATGGTGATGGCATCGCCGTCGCGCAGCAGCGCGATCGGGCCCCCGTCCTGGGCCTCCGGGACGACGTGGCCGATGATGAAGCCGTGCGAGCCGCCCGAGAAGCGCCCGTCGGTGATCAGCGCCACCTTGTCGCCGAGCCCCGCGCCCATGATCGCCGAGGTCGGGGTCAGCATCTCCGGCATCCCCGGCCCGCCCTTGGGGCCCTCGTAGCGGATCACGATCACCTCGCCGCCGCGGATCTCGCCGCGCTCGAGGGCGCCCAGCATCTCCTCCTCGGAGTCGAAGCAGCGCGCCGGTCCCGAGAAGCGGGTCCCCTCCTTGCCGGTGATCTTGGCCACCGCGCCGCCCGGGGCGAGGTTGCCGCGCAGGATCTGGAGGTGACCGCGGGACATGATCGGGGACTCGATCGGGTGGACCACGTCCTGGCCCTCGGCGAGCCCCGCGGCCTCGGCGAGGTTCTCGGCCACCGTGCGCCCGGTCACCGTCATGCACGAGCCGTCGAGCAGCCCGTGCTCGAGCAGGTACTTCATCACCGCCGGGACCCCGCCGACGGCGTGGAGATCCGCCATCACGTAGCGCCCGCTCGGCTTGAGGTCGGCCAGGTAGGGCACCCGGTCGCTGACCGCCTGGAAGTCGTCGAGCCCGAGCTCGACGCCGACCGAGCGGGCCATCGCGATCAGGTGCAGCACCGCGTTGGTCGAGCCGCCGAGCGCCATCACCACCGCCATCGCGTTCTCGAAGGCCGCCCGGGTCATGATCTCGCGCGGCTTCAGATCGAGCTCGAGGAGCCGGCGGATCGCTGCGCCGGCCGCGAAGCACTCCTCGAGCTTGGCCGGATCGACGGCCGGGGTCGAGGCGCTGGCCGGCAGCGACATGCCGAGCGCCTCGATCGCCGAGGCCATGGTGTTGGCGGTGTACATGCCGCCGCACGCCCCGGGCCCGGGACAGGCGTGGCGCACGATGCGGTGGCGCTCGTCCTCGTCGATGCGGCCGGCCAGGTACTCGCCGTAGCTCTGGAAGGCGGAAACGATGTCGACCGGGCGCTCGCCGACGAAGCCGGGCTGGATGGTGCCCCCGTAGATCATCAGCCCGGGGCGGTTCATCCGCCCCATCGCCATGATGCAGCCCGGCATGTTCTTGTCGCAGCCGGGGATCGCCACGGTGGCGTCGTACCACTGGGCGCGGGTGACGGTCTCGATCGAGTCGGCGATCAGGTCGCGCGACTGCAGCGAGAACGACATCCCCTCGGTGCCCATGGCGATGCCGTCGCTCACCCCGATGGTGTTGTAGCGCATCCCGACCAGCCCCGCGGCCTCGACCCCCTCCTTGACCCGGGCGGCGAGATCGAGCAGGTGCATGTTGCAGCTGTTGCCCTCGTACCAGACGCTGGCGATCCCGACCTGGGCCTTGGCCATGTCCTCCTCGCTCAGGCCGGTCGCATAGAGCATCGCCTGCGAGGCGCCCTGCGACCTGGGCTGGGTGATGCGCGCGCTGTAGCGGTTCAAGGGCCTGCTCATGGTTGCTCCCTCCACTGGAAACCGGCGCCGCGAGAGCCCCGCGGCCGACCGCGCGAAACATATCCCCGGTCTCGCGAAAAGGCCAGCGCGCCTTGCCGGGGCTCCCGCCAGTGGTGGAGAATGCGCGCGCCCCGCCCCCCAGCGCGAGCCTCCGATGAAAGACATCGCCGAGTGGTTCAAGAGCCACGGGATCACCGAGGTCGAGGCGATCATGCCGGACATGGCCGGCGTGGCGCGCGGCAAGGTGATGCCCCCCGAGAAGTATCTCGCCGACCAGGGAATGCACCTTCCCGAGGCGCTGATCCTGCAGACCGTGACCGGCGACTTCCCCACCGATCAGCGCGCCGTCAACCCGGCCGACATCGACATGGTGATGCGCGCCGATCCGAGCACCATCCGCACCGTGCCCTGGGCCAACGAGCCGACCGCCCAGATCATCCACGACGGCTACTACGCCGACGGCTCGCCGGTCGAGATGCTGCCCCGCTACGTGCTGCGCCGGGTGCTCGAGCTCTACGAGGAGCGCGGCTGGCGCCCGGTGGTCGCCCCCGAGCTCGAGTTCTACCTGGTCAAGCCGAACACCGATGCCGACTACCCGCTCGAGCCGCCGGTCGGGCGCTCGGGGCGCGCCGAGAGCGGCCGCCAGTCCTACGGGCTCGACGCGATCAACGAGTACGACCCCCTGATCGAGGAGATCTACGACTTCTGCGAGGCCCAGGAGATCCGCCTCGAGACCCTGATCCACGAGTCGGGCGCGGCGCAGATGGAGATCAACCTGCTCCACGGCGACCCGCTCGAGCTCGCCGACCAGGCCTTCCTGTTCAAGCGCACGGTGCGCGAGGCGGCGCTGCGCCACGAGATGTACGCCACCTTCATGGCCAAGCCGATGGAGAAGGAGCCGGGCAGCGCCATGCACCTGCACCAGAGCGTGGTCGATGCCGGGAGCGGGCGCAACGCCTTCGCCGGCAAGGACGGGGCCCGCCACAGCCCGCTGTTCATGGCCCACATCGGCGGCCTGCAGCGGTACCTGCCGGCGGCGATGCCGCTGCTCGCCCCCAACGTCAACTCCTACCGGCGCCTGATCCGCTACCAGGCCGCCCCGATCAACGTCCAGTGGGGCTACGACAACCGCACCGCCGGGCTGCGCGTCCCGGTCGCCGAGCCCGAGGCGACCCGGGTCGAGAACCGGGTCGCCGGGGCCGACGCCAACCCCTACCTGGCGATCGCGGCCTCGCTCGCCTGCGGCTACCTGGGCATGATCGAGGGCCTCGAGCCGAGCGCCCCGGTCGAGGGCAGCGCCTACGATCTGCCCTACGAGCTGCCCCGCAGCCTGCTCGCGGCGCTGCGCCTGCTGCGCGACAGCGAGGCGCTGGTCGAGGCCCTAGGGTCGCGCTTCGTGCTCGCCTACAACGCGGTCAAGGAATGCGAGCACAATGCCTTCCTCGAGGTGATCAGCTCCTGGGAGCGCGAGTACCTGCTGCTCACCGTGTGACCGCCCGAACCACCATCCGCGCCGCCAGGAGCCCGCCGTGAACCGCCCCACCGACAACACCCCGACGACCGCCGAGTACCAGGCCCTCGACACCGCCCACCACCTTCACCCGTTCACCGACCACCGCGAGCTCCATGCCCGCGGCAGCCGGGTCATCACCCGCGCCGAGGGGGTCTGGCTGTGGGACTCGGAGGGCCACCGCATCCTCGACGGGATGGCCGGCCTGTGGTGCGTCAACCTCGGCTACGGGCGCGAGGAGCTGGTCGCCGCGGCGGCCCGCCAGATGCGCGAGCTGCCCTACTACAACACCTTCTTCCAGACCGCCCACCCGCCGGCCATCGAGCTCGCCGCGGCACTGGCCGAGCTCGCTCCCGGGGCGCTCAACCACGCCTTCTTCACCAGCTCGGGCTCGGAGGCCAACGACACCGTGGTGCGGATGGTGCGCCACTACTGGGCGACCCGCGGCGAGCCCGGGCGGAGCGTGATCATCAGCCGCCACAACGCCTACCACGGCAGCACCATGGCCGGGGCGAGCCTCGGCGGGATGGCGCCGATGCACCGCCAGGGCGGGCTGCCGATCCCCGGCATCGAGCACGTCGCCGAGCCCTACTGGTATCGCCACGGCGGCGACCTCGACCCGGAGGCCTTCGGGCTCGAGGCGGCCCGCGATCTGGAGCGGCGCATCGAGGCGCTCGGCAGCGAGCGGGTCGCGGCGTTCATCGCCGAGCCGATCCAGGGCGCCGGCGGGGTGATCGTGCCGCCGGCCAGCTACTGGCCGGAGGTGGTGCGGATCTGCCGCCAGCACGGCATCCTGCTGGTCGCCGACGAGGTCATCTGCGGCTTCGGGCGCACCGGCCGCTGGTTCGGGTCGCAGTACTACGGGATCGAGCCGGACCTGATGCCGATCGCCAAGGGGCTGTCCTCGGGCTACCTGCCGATCGGCGCGGTGCTGGTCGCCGACCGGATCGCCGAGACCCTGATCGAGGAGGGCGGCGAGTTCTTCCACGGCTACACCTACTCGGGCCACCCGGTGGCCTGCGCGGTGGCCCTCGAGAGCCTGCGCATCCTGCGCGAGGAGGGGCTGGTCGAGCGGGTCGAGCGCGACATCGGCCCCTACTTCCAGGGGCGGCTGCGCGAGCTGCTCGACCACCGGCTGGTCGGCGAGATCCGCGGCGTGGGCCTCATCGGCGCCATCCAGCTCACCCCCGACAAGGCGAGCCGGGCGCGCTTCGAGCCCGAGGGCCGGGCCGGCACCGCGTGCCGCAACCACGCCTTCGCCAACGGCCTGGTGATGCGCGCGGTGCAGGACTCGATGGTGCTCTCGCCGCCGCTGGTCATCACCCGCGAGGAGGTCGACGAGCTCGTCGCCCGCGCCCGGCGCAGCCTCGACCAGACCGCCGCGGAGCTGTAGGCCGCCCTCCGCGCCGGGACGCGCGGCCTTTCCGCTACCCGCGCCGGAAGGCCGCGATCGACTCGACGTGGCGGGTGTGCGGGAACATGTCGACGACCCCGGCGGCCTCGAGCCGGTAGCCGTGGGCGGCGCACAGCGTGGCCGCGTCGCGGGCCAGCGTCCCGGGGTTGCAGGAGACGTAGACGATGCGCCGCGGGTAGGGCTCGGCGAGCGTCGCGCACAGCGTGGCCGCCCCGGCCCGAGGGGGGTCGAGCAGCAGCAGGTCCCAGCCCGCCGCGAGGCAGCCGGCCACCGCCTCCGGGTCGTCGAGGTCGGCGGTCTCGAAGGTGGCGTTGTCGATGCCGTTGGCCGCGGCGTTGGCCCGCGCGCGCGCGACCAGACCGGCGGCCCCCTCGCAGCCGGTCACCGCCCCGGCGTGACGGGCGATCGCCAGGGTGAAGTTGCCGATCCCGCAGTAGAGATCGAGCACCCGGTCGCCGGGACCGGTCTCGAGCAGCGCCAGGGCCCGATCCACCAGCGCGCGGTTGGCCGCCGCGTTGACCTGCACGAAGTCGGTGGGGGCGAACTCGAGGCGCAGGCCGTGGGCCGGAAGCTCGTAGGCCAGGGCCGGGGCGGCGGGCGGCACCAGCGGCTCGAGGCTCTGCGGGCCACCGGGCTGGAGCATCAGGGCGAGCCGCTGCTCGTGCGCGAAGGCGGCCAGCGCCTGGCGGTCGGCGGCGCCCAGCGCATCGAGGTGGCGCACCACCAGGCAGGCGCCGGAATCCCCGGCGGCGAACTCGATCTGGGGGATCCGGGCCCGCGCCTGGAGGGAGCCGATCAGGGCGCGCAGGGCGCCGATCCGCCGGCCGATGCTCGCCTCGAGGATCTCGCAGCCGTCGATCTCGGCGATCTTGCCCGGCGAGTGGCGCTCGCGGAAGCCGACCAGCGCGCCGCCCTTGGCCGGCACGTGCTTGACCCCGAGACGGGCACGGCGCCGGTAGCCCCAGGGGGCCGCGCTGATCGGCTCGAGCACCCGCTCGGGGGCGAGATCGGCGACCGAGCGCAGCGCGTCGAGGAGCTTGGCCTGCTTGTGCTCGAGCTGGGCGGCGGGGGCGAGGTGCTGCAGCGCGCAGCCGCCGCAGCGGGCAAAGTGCGGGCAGCGCGGCGCGACCCGCTCGGGCGACGGGCTGAGGATCTCGAGCGCCTCGCCCTCGTCGAAGCGCCGCCGCCGGCGCCGGCGCCGGTAGAGCACCCGCTCGCCGGGCAGCGCGCCCTCGACGAAGACCACCTTGCCGGCGAGCCGCCCGACCCCGCGCCCGTGGTGGTCGAGATCCTCGATCTCGACCACCACGGGCGGGTCCTCAGGGCGCGCCCTGATCACCGCCCGGCGGCGCCGCGGGACCCGCGGGGGCGGCCGGCTCCACGGCCCAGCGCTCGAGGAACTCGCGCAGATGGGGGCGCCCGTCGCGCTCGAGCCCCTCGCGCACCGCCGCGCTCTCGGCCTGGTAGGCGTTCGCGTCGAGACGCCCGCGGACCCGCTCGAAGCGCAGGAACAGCAGGTAGGTGTTCAGCGCGTCGACCTCGCAGTAGTCGCGGATCGAGGCGATGTCGCCGGCCCGGTAGCAGTCCCAGACCCGGGCCCCGTTCATCCCCAGCTTGCCGGGGAGCCCGACGAGCTGGGCGACCTCGTCGAGCGGCGCGGCGGCGCGCAGCTGGTAGCCGGAGAGCACGTCCATGAGATCGGTGTGGCGCCAGTGGAAGCGGTTGAGATAGCTGTTCCAGCGAAACCCCGGGTCGTCCTCGCCGACCTCCCAGTAGCGCGGCGCGGGCACCGCGTGGCGCAGTGCCCGGTAGTGGAGCACCGGCAGGTCGAAGCCGCCGCCGTTCCAGCTCACCAGGGTCGGAGAGAAGCGCTCGAGGCCGTCGAAGAAGCGCTCGATCAGCTCGCGCTCGTCGCTGCCGGGCTCGCCCAGCGACCACACCCGGAAACGGTCGCGCGAGCGCAGCACGGCGGCCACCGCCACGATCCGGTGCAGGTGATGGCCGAGGAAGTCGGAGCCGGTGGCCTGGCGCCGCTTCTGGTACATGATCTCGGCGACGTGCTTGTCATCGAGCCCCTCGAGCCCGTAGATGCGCCGCCCGGCCTCGACGTCGGGGACGGTCTCGATGTCGAAGGCGAGGACGTTCACCGGCCGCTCACCTGCGCACCCAGCGCCCGGAGCGCCGGTACCACCAGCCGGGACGGGCGCGCTCGATCCAGCGCCGCGCGAAGGTGGCGCGGATCTCGCTCTCCCACTCGGGGTGTCCATTGGCCCGTGCGATCTCGCGGTACAGGGCGTCGCGGTCGCGGTTCTCGGCCGCCACCAGCCCCTTGAGGCGCTGGCGGTCGCGCAGCGGCACGGCGCGCGCGTCGCGCACCGCCAGTCGCCCGTCATCGGTCAGGCCCACCGCGCCGCTCTCGTAGAACGGCGCGAGCTGGGGGTGGCGGGCACGCATCGAGGCGCGGATCGCCGCGATCGCCGGCGACGAGATGTCGATGTCGGCGCTCTGGGCGCGTGCCGCCGGCACCAGCCAGTCGAGGGCCGCCGCGACCATCCGGCGCCCGTCGAGCCGCGAGCTCGGCTCCGGCTTGCGCGGCCCGTCCTTGCCCCAGACCTCGTCGATGATCCGGTCGGCGGCCTGCTCGGCGGCCGCCGCCGGGAAGTAGACGTTGATGGTGACGCAGGCGCCGAGCGTGACCAGCCACAGCAGCCCGATGCCCGTCCTCAGCGACCGTGCCCGAAGCATCGTCTCTCTCCCGCGGTTGCCGTCTGCCGCCACTCTACCGGAGCCGCGCCGCGCGGGGCAAAGACCGCCGCCGTGGCCGCCGC
>CAZRGU010000157.1:0-8730 GCA_964599705.1 uncultured Ectothiorhodospiraceae bacterium
GCTCGATCCCGGGCAGAGCCCGGGCTACGGGGAGGGCCTGCCCGGTGCCGCCCCCTGGCTCGAATCCTCTCGTAGCCCGGGCTCTGCCCGGGATCGGTCCCCCGGCGGGCACCGGCCGGGAGGCCAGGGAAGCGCGCGACCGGCGCTCGTCGCGGCGCTCAGCGCGACGGCCTCGATCGCTCCAGGCAGCGCCAGATGAAGGGCAGGATGGCCGCGGCGAGCGCCAGCTTGAGCAGGTCGCCGAGAACGAACGGCATCAGGCCCCACTCGAGGAGCGGCTTGTCCCAGCCGTAGAGCACGCCCAGCCAGGCGAGGCCCGGGACATAGATGAGCGCATTGCCGATCAGCATGGCCAGCGCGGTCCCGGCCGCGCTGCGGTCCCAGCCCCGCTCGGCGAGAAGGCCGCAGGCCGCCGCGGCGACCACGAAGCCGGCCAGGTAGCCGCCGCTCGGGCCGAGCAGGTAGGCGGGCCCCCCGCCAGCGGCGAACACCGGCAGCCCGGCGGCCCCCTCGGCCAGGTACAGCAGCAGGGTCGCGCCGCCCAGCCGGGCGCCGAGCGCCATCCCCAGGGTCAGCACGACGAAGGTCTGCATGGTCATGGGGACCGGGTAGAACGGCAGCTGGAGCTTCGCCGAGAGGGTCAGCAGCGCCGTTCCGAGGAGCGCCAGGGTCAGGCTGCGCAGGGGCCGGCTGGCCGCCTCCGGCGACCAGGCCTGGCTCGCCAGGGTCGGGCAGAGGGTCGCTTGGTGGCGCATGAGTGATCTCCTTCAGGCACGTACGGGGCCGCCGGCAGGCGGGCGGTCCATCGGCGCGACAAGGTCGCACAATTATGTCATCTATGTCAACGACTATATTGTTGACAATCATGTGCGCAAAGGCTACTGTTCGACCTGCATCGCGCACCGACGCAGGTGAGCCACACACGGCCCGGTCCCCGCCATGAGCAAGAAGCGCATCGTCAACCTGGCAGCGGTCGGCTCGGAGTCCGCCGCTGCCACCACCGGGACCGACCGGCTGGTCGACGAGCTGCGCCGCCGGATCGTCAGCAACGAGCTGCCCCCCGGCTCGAGGCTGCGGGAGAGCGAGTTCGCCGAGGAGTTCCACGTGTCCCGCGCCCGCGTGCGCGACGCCTTCGCGATCCTCGAGCAGCGCGGCCTGATCGAGCGCATCCCGAACAAGGGCGCGGTGGTCATGCGCCTCGGCCCCGACAGCATCCTCGAGCTCTTCGAGGTCCGGGAGGTCCTCGAGGCGCAGATGGTCCGGCTGGCGACCGAGCGCGCGGCACCGGAGAGCTGGGACCGGCTGCTGGAGATCTTCGGCGACGAGCTCGCCCAGGCGGTCGCCGAGAACGACCTCGATGCCTACCGCGCGGCCATCGCGGAGTTCCGGCGCCAGTGCACCAACGCCGCCGAGAACGAGACCTTGCGCGAGCTGCTCGACAGCATCTACGACCGCGTACAGGTCATGACCCGGCGGCTGGTCCTGGTGCCCGGGCGGGCCGCGGAGGGGTTCCGGCAGCACCGGGAGATCCTGCGGGCGATGCGCCGGGGGGACGCCGCGCTGGCCGAGCGGCTCAAGCGCGAGAACATCCGCAGCGCCCGCGAGTGGTTCCTGAAGTACAAGGACTACATGCTGTGAGCGCCGCCCCGGAGGCGAGGTCCGGCGCCTCGGGTCCGCTCCGGGGGCTGCGGGTGATCGAGCTCGGCTCGACCGTTGCCGGACCGTTCTGCGCGCGCCTGATGGCCGACTTCGGCGCCGACGTCATCAAGGTCGAGCAGCCCGAGGGCGATGCGGTGCGCTCGATGGGGACCCGGCGCGGCGCGCGCTCCCTGTACGGGGCCTCGATCTTCCGCAACAAGCGCCTGGTCGCGATCAACCTGCGCGGGGAGCGCGGCCGCGAGCTGGTCAGGCGGCTCTGCGCGCCGGCCGACATCGTCGTCGAGAACTTCCGGCCCGGGACCCTGGAGCGCTGGGGGCTCGGCTACGAGCAGCTCGCGCAGCGCAACCCCGGCCTGATCCTGGTGCGCATCAGCGGCTTCGGCCAGAGCGGTCCCTACCGCCAGCGCGGCGGCTACGGGGTGGTCGGGGAGGCGGTCAGCGGGCTGCGCGAGATCACCGGCGACCCGGATCGTCCCCCGCCGCGGGTGGCCACCTCCCTGACCGACTACATCGCCGGCCTGTACGGCGCCTTCGGCGCGCTCATGGCGGTGCTCGAGCGCCAACGCAGCGGTCGCGGGCAGGTCATCGACTGCGCGCTCTACGAGGCCTCGTTCAGCTTCATGGAGCCCCACGTCCCGGCCTACCAGCAGCTCGGCATCGTCGCCCGGCGCGCCGGTCCGCGCCTTCCCGGCAACACCCCGAACTCGATCTACCCGACCCGCGACGGTCGCCACGTGGTCATCGCCGCCGCCTCCGACCCGGTCTTCGTGCGCCTCGCCACGGCCATCGGCCGCCCCGAGCTGGCCACCGATCCGCGCTTCGCGAGCGCCGTGGCGCGCGCGGAAAACGAGGACGACTGCGACCGGGCGATCGCGGCCTGGACACGCACGCGCGACGCGACCGAGGTCGAGGAGTGCCTGCACCAGGCCGGGGTGCCGGCCACCCGGATCTACACGATGGCCGACATCTTCGCCGACCCCCACTTCCGCGACCGCGAGATGCTCGTCGAGCTGCCCGACGACGAGCTCGGCAGCGTCGCCCTCGCCGGCGTGGTCCCCAAGCTCTCGGCCACCCCCGGCGCGCTCTGGCGGGTCGGCCCGCGGCTCGGCGAGGACACCGCCGCGGTGCTGCACGACGAGCTCGGGCTCTCGGACGGCGAGATCCAGGCCCTCGAGCGCGACGGCGCGATCCAGCTCGCCGCGCCCCGTCCCCGCGCGCCGAGCGCGCCATCAGCGGCCGGATGAGACGGCGATGAGCCACCCCCCGGAGCACATTCCCCACCGCGAACGCCTCGAGGAGCTGCGCCGGCGCGAGGAGCGCGCCCGCCAGATGGGCGGCCCGGAGAAGCTGGCCCGGCGCGAGGCGGCCGGCCTGCTCAACGCGCGCAGCCGCATCGACCGGCTCCTCGACCCGGGCAGCTTCGTCGAGAGCGGCCTGCTCGCCGTGTCGGCGGCGCGCGCCGAGGACCGCGCGCACACCCCGGCCGACGGCAAGGTGGCCGGGTTCGGGAAGATCGATGGGCGAATGGTCGGGATCGTGTCCAACGACTTCACCGTCAAGGGCGCCTCCTCGAGCCTCACCAACATGAAGAAGATCGCCCACGTCAAGCGGGTGGCGACCGAGCGCGGCTTCCCGCTGGTCTTCCTCGGCGAGTCGACCGGCGCGCGGATGCCCGACAACATGGGCTCGCGGGGCATGGGCACGCAGCTCGGCAACGACCCGCTCCAGTACGTGCGCGCCCGCGAGACCCCGTGGGCCTCTGCGGTCCTCGGGCAGTGCTTCGGCTCCTCGGCCTGGTACACCTGCCTCGCCGACTTCGCGGTGATGCGCAAGGGCGCTGTGATGGCGATCGCCAGCCCGGCGCTCGCCTCGCTGGCCATCGGCCAGGAGGTCGAGCCCGAGGAGCTCGGCGGCTGGCGGCTGCACAGCGAGGTCACCGGCCTGGTCGACCGGGTCACCGACAGCGACGAGGAGGCGCTCGGCGAGATCCGCCGCTTCCTCTCCTACATGCCCTCGCACTGCGAGGAGACCCCGCCGCGGGCCGCGGTGCCGGCGGGCAGCGAGGAGGCCGCGGCGGGGATCCTCGAGATCCTGCCCGAGAGCCGCAGGCGCGGCTACGACGTGCGCAGGATCATCGCCTTGCTGGCCGACCGCGACTCCTTCTTCGAGCTCAAGCCGCGCTTCGGGCGGGCCGCGGCGGTCGGCCTGGCACGGCTCGACGGCCGGGTGGTCGGCTTCGTCGCCAACAACCCGCTGGTCAAGGGCGGCGCCCTCGACGTGGCCGCCTGCGAGAAGATCACCCGCTTCCTGGTGCTCTGCGACTCGTTCAACATCCCGCTGATCCTGCTCGTCGACACCCCCGGCTTCCTGATCGGGGTCGAGGGGGAGCGCCAGAAGGCGCCCGGCAAGGTCATGAACTTCATGACCGCGCTGCAGATGTGCACCGTCCCCAAGCTGTCGGTGATCCTGCGCAAGAGCTACGGCCAGGCCTACCTGAACATGGGGGGCGGGCGCAACTCGGACGACGTGGCGGTGTGGCCAAGCGCCGAGGTGAGCTTCATGGACCCGGACTTCGCCACCGCGGTGGTGACCCTGGGCCGGGGCGTCGACGAGGCCGAGAAGCGGGCGATCCGGGCGCGCATGGCGCTCGACAGCTCGGCCTACGGGCTGGCCGAGATCTACGCCGCCCAGGCCGTGATCGCCCCGCAGGACACCCGCCGCTACCTCGCCCGGCAGCTCGAGATCCACGAGCAACGCACCCGCGGCGGGATCGGGCGCCGGCGGATGGCGAGCTGGCCCACCACCTTCTAGGAGCGCGAAGCGGAGAGTCGCACCGTGGCAACAACCGAAGTCAAGTCCGAGATCATCGGCACGGTCTGGAAGGTCGAGAAGGCGCCCGGCGACCCGGTGAGCGCCGGCGAGATCATCATGATCCTCGAGTCCATGAAGATGGAGATCCCGGTCGAGGCGCCGCACGCCGGGCGGATCGCGGAGATCCGGGTCGCCCCCGAGGAGTCCGTCGACGAGGACCAGGTGCTGTGCACGATCGACGCCTGAGTCGCGAGTCCGGGGGCGAGTCGCCCCCCGAGCTCGGCTCACCGATCGAGGAGCTCGAGTTCCGCCGGCGGGCGGCCCTGGCGATGGGCGGCCCCGAGGCCGTCGCCCGCCAGCACGCCGGCGGCCGACTGACCGTGCGCGAGCGCATCGCGCGCCTCACCGACGCCGGAAGCTTCCGCGAGGTCGGGACGCTGGCCGGAACCGGCGAGTACGACCGCGACCAGCGCCTGCTCGCCGTCAAGCCGGCACCCTACGTCGCCGGGCTGGCGCGAGTCGAGGGGCGCGCGGTGGCGATCGGCGGCGAGGACTTCACGGTGCGCGGTGGCACCAGCTTCGGGGCGCTGCGCCGCAAGGGCGGCCAGGGCGGCTTCATCGAGGACCTCGCCCACCACTACAAGATCCCCCTGATCAACCTGATCGACGGCGCCGGCGGCACCGTGACCTCGGCGAAGCGGCGTGGCTACACCGTGTTTCCCGGGGTGGATGGCTTCGAGCGCTCGGTGGAGCTGCTCGGCGAGGTGCCGGTGGTCTGCGCGGTGCTCGGCACGGCGGCGGGCGGACCGGCGGGCCGGGCGATCCTCTCGCACTTCTCGGTCATGGTGCGCGGCAGCAGCCAGATCTTCGCGGCCGGTCCGCCGGTGGTGAAGCGCTCGCTGGGGCGCGACATCGACAAGGAGACCCTGGGCGGGGCCGCGGTCGCGGTCGACCGGGCGGGAACCATCCACAACGCGGCCGCGAGCGAGGACCAGGCGCTCGCCCAGGTGCGTCGCTTCCTGAGCTTCATGCCCCAGAACGTCTGGGAGCTGCCCGCCGCGCGGCACTGCACCGATCCGAGCGACCGCCGCGCCGCCGAGCTGCTCGACATCGTGCCGCCGAAGCGCACCCAGCCCTACGACATGCGGGCCCTGATCGCGCTGGTCATCGACCGCGACTCGGCCTTCGAGATCCAGCCCAGCCACGGGCGGGCGGTGATCACCACCCTGGCACGGCTGGGCGGGTACCCGGTCGGCATCATCGCCAACGACCCCAAGGTCTACGGTGGCGCGATGGACAGCGCCGCGGCGCGCAAGCAGGTCCACTTCATGGAGCTGTGCGACACCTTCCACATCCCGCTGGTCTTCCTGGTCGACCTGCCCGGCTTCATGGTCGGCGCGAAGGCCGAGCAGGAGGCGACCCTGCGCGAGGGGATGCGGGCGGTCTACGTCGCCGGCCAGTTGACGGTACCGACCTTCACCGTGGTGATCCGCAAGTGCTACGGGATGGCCGGGATGGCCACCTGCAACAAGAACGACATCGACCTCAAGCTCGCCTGGCCGAGCGCCGAGTGGGGATCGCTGCCGATCGAGGGCGGGGTCGCCGCCGCCTTCCGGCGCGAGATCGCCGCCGCCCCCGACCCCAGGGCCAGGGAGCAGGAGCTGGAGGCGGAGCTGCGGGCCTATGCCTCGCCGTTTCGCACCGCCGAGGCGTTCGCGGTCGAGGACATCATCGACCCGCGCGAGACCCGCCCCGTCCTGTGCGAGTACATCGCCCTCGCCCAGGGCCGCCTGAGGACCGCCCTCGGGCCACGAGCGAAGGCGGGCGTATCGCCCTGAGGGGCGTCACCCCGGGCGCGGCGGGGAGCAACCCTCCCGGTCCGGGCAACCACGCATCGATCAGAGGAGGAAACGGGAATGAATCCAAGCGCAAGAGTGGCACTGCTGTGCGGTGCCCTGATGGTGGCCAGCGGCGCCGGGGCCGCCGAGCGAATCGCCTACGGGACCACGGCCCTGAAGTCGGTCCACTACACCTACGCGGCAGCCGCCGCCAAGGCGATCAACGAGCACTCCGGGGACAAGGTCCAGCTCACCGTCATCTCGACCGGAGGAGCGGTCGACAACCTCAAGCGGATCAGCCGCGGCCAGATCGACATGGGCCTCGGCACCTTCGCGACCTTCTACCAGGCCTACCAGGGGATCGGGAAGTTCCAGGGCAAGGCGATGCCCAAGCTGCGCGGACTCTGGGTCCACTCCCCGGCGCTGCAGGCCTGGGTGGTGCGCAAGGACTCGGGGATCAAGACCCTCGCCGATCTCGCCGGGCGCAAGTTCACCCCCGGACAGCGCGGCTCGGCGACCGAGCAGCTCGTCATCCAGATGCTCGAGGCGTTGGGGATCAAGCCCGATCTGTACCGCGCAAGCCTGGCCGATGCGGTCGCGGCCGTGAAGGACAACCGCTCGGTCGGCTACGTCAAGGCCGGCGGCACGGCGGTGCTCGACGGCACCACCCTCGAGCTGATGGCCTTCACCCCGGTGCGCCTGCTCAGCTTCAGCGCCGAGCAGGTGGCGAAGGTCAAGGCGAAGTTCCCGTTCATCAACTTCCAGAGCTACCGGGACAACGAGGTCGAGGGCTTCCCGGCCTTCACCTCCCCGGTGCAGGTGGTCGGCGAGTTCGCCCTCGCCGACAGCCTGACCGAGGAGCAGGTGATCGCCATCCTCGAGGGGGTGGTCGACAACCCCGGCCCGCAGGTCGCGGCCTTCCCGTCGTTCGGAAAGCTCGACGTGCTCCACGACTCGGTGAAGCTGATCACCATCCCGCTGCACGCCGGGGCGGTCAAGTTCTACCGCTCGCGCGGCGTCGAGGTGCCCGAGCGGCTGATTCCCCCGGAGATGAAGTAGCGGTCAGCGCCGGCCGGCGCCCGGGGGGCGCGGAGCACCCCGTCCCCGCGCCTCCTGGGCGCCGGCGGACGGCCCCGGGCACCGGCGCGTGGCGCCGCCCGGGCCGAGCATCTCCCCGCCGGGCGCGCCGGCGCGCGCCCCCGGTGGGCCGGCAAGGAGTGGCGGTGAGCGATCAGCAGCAGCGCTACGGCAGGCTCGCCGAGCTGCCTCCGGTCGTGCGCCCGGTGGTCTGGGCGCTGTGCCTGGGGCTGATCCTGTTCCAGGTCTACACGGCGGGGTTCGGACAGCTCCCGCCGCTCTCGCAGCGCGCAGTCCACGTCGGGCTCGGCCTGGCGATCGTCTTCCTCGGCTTCCTGGGCCGCCGCGCCGCGAAGGGCCGGCGAACCAGGCTGGCAGCCATCGCCGGCGACCTCGCGGCGGCGGGGATCGCCCTCGGGGCAGCCGTCTACATCCTCACCCAGGAGCAGCGGATCACCGAGTCCTTCGACCTCGCCGCCCGCCCCGAGGAGATCGCCCTGGGCCTGGCACTGACCGCCATCCTGCTGGTGGCGGCCTGGCGCACGACCGGGCCGGCGCTGCCGATCCTGGCCGCGCTGATGCTGCTCTACACCATGCTCGGCGAGCGCATCCCCGGCTACTGGGGCCACACCGGATTCGACACCCGCTACCTGGTCGAGCACCTGTTCCTGGGCACCGAGGGGATCTGGGGGACGGTCACCGGCCTGTCGGCCAACCTGATCGCGATCTTCATCATCTTCGGTGCGTTCCTGCTGGTGACCGGCGCCGCGCAGACCTTCATGGACATCGCGCTGGTCGCCGCCGGGCGCTTCCCGGGCGGTGCGGCCAAGGTGGCGACCGTGTCGAGCGCGCTGTTCGGCATGCTCAACGGGGCCGCGGTGGCCAACGTCGCCACCACCGGCGCGTTCACCATCCCGGCGATGAAGCGGCTCGGCTACCGGGCGAGCTTCGCCGGCGCCGTCGAGGCCACCGCCTCCTCGGGCGGCCAGATCACCCCGCCGATCATGGGCGCGGGCGCCTTCGTCATGGCCGAGCTGCTCTCGGTGCCCTATCTCGACATCGTCTACGCGGCCACCATCCCCGCGATCCTCTTCTTCGTCTGCGTGTGGATGTCGATCGACGTCGAGGCCCGGCGCGAGAAGATGCGCGCCTTCGACGCCGCGCAGATCCCGCCTGCCCGGCAGGTCTTCGCCCCGCGCCGCATCGGTCCGCTGGTGATCACCCTGACCGTCCTGCTGAGCAGCATGTTCTCGGGCAACACCCCCACCCTGGCCGCCTTCTACGGCGTCTGCACCAACGTCGCGCTGTACCTGCTGGTCGGACCGTACCGGGGCGGAGCGCTCAG
>CAZRGU010000158.1:0-8718 GCA_964599705.1 uncultured Ectothiorhodospiraceae bacterium
GGGCCCGGAGCGACCGTCGCGAGGCAGGATGCCGAGCGCGAGGCTCCAGGGATGGATTTACGCCGTGTCGCTCCGGGCCCTGCCCCACCGCCCTCCCCGGCGCTCGATGGTCCCTCGTGCCTTCCGGCCCAGAGGACGAGGAGGAGGGCCGCGCGCGCCAGCGCAGGCGACAGGTGCGCCACCGATCTGCTACCGTTTCCTCCGGCCCCTCGACCTTCCCCTGCCCGGCGTGCTCACCATCCCAAGACCCGACGACTGGCACTGCCACCTGCGCGACGGCGCGGCGCTTGCGCGCACCGTCGCCGACACCGCGCGCTGCTTCGCCCGCGCCCTGGTGATGCCCAACCTCGACCCGCCGGTGACCACGGTGGCCGCGGCGCTCGCCTACCGCGAGCGGATCCTCGCCGCCCGGCCCGCGGGGGTCGAGTTCACCCCGCTGATGACCCTCTATCTGACCGAGCAGACCCCGGTGGCCGAGATCGAGCGGGCCGCGGCCAGCGGCGCGGTGCTCGCCTTCAAGCTCTACCCGGCCGGGGCGACCACCGGGTCGGCGCGCGGGGTGCGCGATCTCGGGCGCATCGGCGCCCAGCTCGAGGCCCTCGAGCGCCATGATCTGGTGCTCTCGGTGCACGGCGAGAGCGTCGCCCCGCAGATCGACGTCTTCGACCGCGAGGCGCACTTCGTCGAGCACCGGCTCGCGCCGCTGGTCGAGCGTTTCGCCGGCCTGCGGGTGGTGCTCGAGCACCTGAGCAGCCGCGCCGCGGTCGAGTTCGTGGCCGCCGCCCCGCCACGGGTGGCCGCCACCATCACCGCCCACCACCTGCTGCTGACCCGCAACGACCTGCTCGCCGGAGGCCTGCGCCCGCACCACTACTGCGCGCCGCTGCTCAAGCGCGAGCGCGATCGCGAGGCCCTGGTGGCGGCGGCCTGCGGGGACGATGCGAGCTTCTTCCTCGGCACCGACAGCGCCCCGCACCCGCGCGGCGCCAAGCTCGCCCCCTGCGGCTGCGCCGGGATCTACAGCGCCCCGGCCGCCCTCGAGCTCTACGCCGAGGTCTTCGCCGCGGCCGGGGCGCTCGAGCGCCTCGAGGCCTTCGCCGCGCGGCGCGGGGCGGCCTTCTACCGGCTCGCCCCCAGCGCCGAGCGCCTGACCCTCGAGCCGCGCCCCTGGACGGTGCCCGACGAGCTCGCCCTCGGCGCCGACGTGGTGGTGCCGCTGCGCGCCGGCGAGGCGCTCGGCTGGCGCGTGAGCAGGTCGTGAGCGAGAAGCGCGACAGCCCGGTGGCACGCCGCTTCCGCGGCTACCTGCCGGTGATCGTCGACGTCGAGACCGGCGGGTTCGATCCGCGCAGCGACGCCCTGCTCGAGCTCGCCGCGGTGCTCCTGCGCCTCGACGAGGCCGGGCGCTGGCAGCTCGCCGAGACCCACGCCTGCCACGTCGCGCCCTTCCCGGGGGCCCGGATCGAGCGCGCCGCCCTCGAGTTCAACGGCATCGACCCGGACAACCCGCTGCGCGGCGCGCTGCCCGAGCGCGAGGCGCTGCAGCGCATCTTCCAGCCGGTGCGCCGGGCGGTGCGCGAGCACGGCTGCACGCGCGCCATCCTGGTCGGCCACAACCCGTCCTTCGACCTGGCCTTCATCAACGCCGCGGCGGCCCGCGCCGGGCTCAAGCGCAACCCCTTCCACCCCTTCTCGACCTTCGACACCGCGACCCTGGGGGGGCTCGCCTTCGGCCAGACGGTGCTCTCGCGCGCGGTCCAGGCCGCCGGCCTGGAGTGGGACTCGCGCGAGGCCCACTCGGCGATCTACGACGCCGAGCAGACCGCACGGCTGTTCTGCGCGGTGGTCAACCTGTGGGGCGAGCCGCGCGGGACCGGTGGGGGCAACGCCGGGTAGCGCGGCGAGCGCCGTCAGTAGCGCAGCCGGTACCAGAGCCGGCCGAGGCGCTCGTGGAGCGCCGCGGCGCTGAGCGCCAGGGCGCCCGCCAGCGGCAGCCAGTCGGTGGCCCGCCATGCGCGCTCGGCGCGGTGGTGGAAGGCGGTCGGGGCCGGGATCACCTCGAGGCCGACGCGCTGGAACATCTCTCGGGCCCGCGGCATGTGCAGCGCGTCGGTGACCAGCGCGATGCGTGCGATGCCGGCCGCGGCGAGCAGCGCCTGGCTGCGGATCGCGTTCTCCGCGGTGTTGCGGCTGGCGGTCTCGGTCCAGCGCACCGGCACGTCGAACTCGTTGCGCAGCAGCTCCGCGATCAGCTCGGCCTCGGCCGACCCGCCGTCGCGCAGCGTGCCGCCGCTGACCAGCAGCGGCAGGCCGGTGGCGCGCTGGAGCAGCGCGCCATAGCGGGCGCGGCGCAGCGAGGCGTCGTTGACCGTCTCGCCCCCGTACTCGGGGGCGGCCGGGTTGCGCCCGCCGGCGAGCACCACGATCGCCTCGGCCCGCCGGGCGAGCTCGAGCGGATGGGTGATCGGGGCGGCCTGCTCGACGCCGGCCACCAGGCGCCCGGCGAGCCACGGGGTGGCGAGCGCGTAGAGCGAGGCCAGGGCGAAGACCACCAGCGCGCGGGCCAGCGCCGGGGCGCGGCGCCACAGCGCCAGCCCGGCGAGCACCCCGAGCAGGTTGCCGCCCGGGGGCAGGAGCAGGGCGGTCACGACCTTGACGAGCTCGATCTCCACGGCGCTCGCCTCGGCGCGCCGGGGGGCTCAGCGGCTGCTGCCCCCCACCGCCCCGGCCGCCGCCTGGCGGTCGGCATGGTAGGAGGAGCGCACCAGCGGGGCGCTGGCGACGCTGGCAAAGCCGAGGGCGCGGGCGGTCTCGGCCAGCTCGGCGAACTCGTCGGGGTGCCAGTAGCGCTCGACCGGCAGGTGGCCGCGGCTCGGCTGCAGGTACTGGCCGATGGTCACCATGGCGCAGCCCTGCTCGCGCAGGTCGGCGAGCACCGCGACGATCTCGTCGCGGGTCTCGCCGAGCCCGACCATCAGCCCGGACTTGGTCGGCACCCCGGGGTGGCGCTCGCCGAAGCGGCCGATGAGCTCCAGCGACCAGCGGTAGTCGGCGCCGGGCCGGGCCCGCCGGTAGAGGCGCGGCACGGTCTCGAGGTTGTGGTTGAAGCAGTCGGGGGGATGGGCGGCGAGCGCCTCGAGGGCCGGCTCCATGCGCCCGCGGAAGTCGGGCACCAGGATCTCGATCCGGGTCGCAGGGCTCGCGGCGCGCAGCGCCGCGACGCAGGCCGCGAAGTGCCCGGCACCGCCGTCGCGCAGGTCATCGCGGTCGACCGAGGTCACCACCACGTAGGCGAGCCCCATCCGGGCCACGGTCGCGGCCAGGCGCTGGGGCTCCTCGGGGTCGAGCGGGTCGGGGCGGCCGTGGGCCACATCGCAGAACGGGCAGCGCCGGGTGCACAGCTCGCCCATGATCATGAAGGTCGCGGTGCCGTGCCCGAAGCACTCGCCGAGGTTGGGGCAGGAGGCCTCCTCGCAGACCGTGCGCAGGCCCTGCTCGCGCAGCAGCCGCTTGATGCGCGCGACACCGGCGCCGCTGCCGGCCCGCACCCGGATCCAGGGCGGCTTGCGGGCCGGCTGGCGGGCCGTGGGGTCGATCTTGACCGGGTTGCGGGCGGTCTTGGCGGCGCCGCGCTCGCCGCGGCGCAGGGTGCGATCTGGGGCGGTCTTGTCCATCCGGCCAGTATCGCACATCGCTTCCGTGCCGCCGCCCCGCGAGACCCTCAGGCACGCCCCTCGACCCGCGCGCGCAGGCTGCCGCGGGCGACCCGGGCGCGGATCCGCTCGCCCGGCTCGAGGGCTGCGGCCTCGCGCACCAGCGCGCCGTCTCGCTCGCGAGTGACGATCGCGTAGCCGCGCTCGAGGGTGGCCTGGGGGCCGAGCGCCTCGAGCGCCCGGGCGAGCGTCGCCAGGCGCGCGCCGCGTCGCTCCAGGGCGCCGCGCGCGGCCGCCGCGAGGCGCCGATCGAGCTCCGCGCAGCGCTGTCTGGCGGTGGCCAGGCGCGGCGCCGGGGAGCGGCGCTGGAGACCGGCGGCGGCCGCGGCCAGGGCCTCGCGGCGCACCGCCAGGGCGGCCTGGGCGGCGGCCGCGAGCCGGACGGCGAGGTGATCGTGGCGCTGGGCGAGGTCCCAGATGCGACGGCGCGGGTGGACCAGGCGCCGGGCGGTGAGCTCGAGGCGCTCGCCGGCGCGGCGCAGCCGCTCGGCGACGAGCGCCGCGAGGCGCCGCTCGAGCGCGGCGCGCCGCTCGGCCCAGCGCGCCGCCTCCGGGGTGACCAGCTCGGCGGCCGCCGAGGGGGTCGGCGCGCGGCAGTCGGCGGCGAAGTCGGCGATCGTGAAGTCGGTCTCGTGGCCGATCCCGGTCACCACCGGCACCGGGCAGCGGCGGATGGCGCGGGCCACCACCTCCTCGTTGAACGCCCACAGGTCCTCGAGCGAGCCGCCGCCGCGGGCCAGCACCACCACGTCGCAGTCGCCGCGCGCCCCGACCCGGTCGAGGGCCGCGGCGATCGCGGCGGCCGCCTCGGCGCCCTGGACCGGGATCGGGACGACCAGCAGCGGGATCTGCGGGCAGCGCCGCGCGGTCACGCTGAGGATGTCGCGCAGCGCCGCGCCGCTCGCCGAGGTCAGCACGGCGATCTGGTCCGGCACCGCCGGGAGCGGGCGCTTGCGCGCCGCGTCGAACAGCCCCTCGGCCTCGAGGCGGCGCTTGAGCAGCTCGAAGGCCTGGCGCAGCGCGCCGGCCCCGGCCGGCTCCAGGTACTCGACCACGAGCTGGAACTCGCCGCGCTCGGCGTACAGCCCCGGGCGCGCGTAGGCGAGCACCTGCTGGCCGTCCTCGGGGGCGAACTCGAGGTGGCGGTTGGCGCCGCGGAACATCGCGCAACGGACCTGGCAGTGCGCGTCCTTGAGGGTGAAGTAGAGGTGCCCGGAACGGGGCCGGGCGAGGTTGGAGATCTCGCCCTCGATCCAGAGCGGCCCGAGGCCCTCCTCGATCAGCGCGCGGACCTCGAGGTTGAGCTGCGAGACCGTGTAGACCCGATCGGGCCGGCGTCGTTGCCGCATCGCTGCTCACCCCCCCGTGCCGCGCGCCGCTCTTGTTCCCACCGCGCGCGGCATCCTATCATTCCACGCTTCACCTTCGCCCGGGACCCGCGATGCACACGGTCGAGCATGCGCTTACCTTCGATGATGTCCTGCTGGTCCCCGGCTACTCCGAGATCCTGCCCCGCGAGGCCGAGCTCGACACCCGCCTGACCCGCGAGATCGCGCTCAACGTGCCGCTGGTCTCGGCGGCCATGGACACCGTGACCGAGGCCCGCCTGGCGATCGCCATCGCCCAGGAGGGCGGCATCGGCATCGTCCACAAGAACATGCGCTCCGAGGACCAGGCCGCCGCGGTGCGCCAGGTCAAGAAGTTCGAGAGCGGGGTGATCAAGGATCCGATCACGGTCAGCCCCGAGACCAGCGTCGGCCGGGTGCTCGAGATCACCCGCGAGCACGACATCTCCGGGGTGCCGGTGGTCGAGGGCGAGCGGCTGGTCGGGATCGTCACCAGCCGCGACCTGCGCTTCGAGACCCGCTACGCCAGCCCGGTCTCCGAGGTCATGACCCCCGAGGAGCGGCTGGTGACGGTGCGCGAGGGGGCGAGCCGCGAGGAGGTCCGCGAGCTGCTCCACCGCCACCGCATCGAGAAGGTGCTGGTGGTCAACGGCGAGTTCGAGCTGCGCGGCCTGATCACGGTCAAGGACATCCAGAAGGCGACCCAGTTTCCGCGCGCCTGCAAGGACGAGCAGGGCCGGCTGCGGGTCGGGGCGGCGGTGAGCACCGGGGCCGGGACCGAGGAGCGGGTCGCGGCCCTGGTCGAGGCCGGGGTCGACGTGATCGTCGTCGACACCGCCCACGGGCACTCGCGCGGGGTCATCGAGCGGGTCCGCTGGGTCAAGAGCCGCTACCCGGAGGTGCAGGTGGTGGGCGGCAACATCGCCACCGCCGAGGCCGCCCGGGCGCTCGCCGAGGCCGGCGCCGACGGGGTCAAGGTCGGCATCGGGCCGGGCTCGATCTGCACCACCCGGGTGGTCGCCGGGGTCGGGGTGCCGCAGCTCTCGGCGATCGCCGAGGTCGCCCGCGAGCTCGCCGGCAGCGGCCTGCCGCTGATCGCCGACGGCGGCATTCGCTACTCGGGCGACATCGCCAAGGCGCTCGCCGCCGGGGCCTGGTCGGTGATGATCGGCTCGCTGTTCGCCGGCACCGAGGAGTCGCCCGGCGAGGTCGAGCTCTACCAGGGCCGCTCCTACAAGTCCTACCGCGGGATGGGCTCGCTCGGCGCGATGGCCCAGCAGCAGGGCTCGAGCGACCGCTACTTCCAGGAGGAGACCACCGATCTCGACAAGCTGGTCCCCGAGGGCATCGAGGGCCGGGTCCCCTACAAGGGGACGCTGGCCGCGGTCATCGGCCAGCTCCTCGGCGGGCTGCGCGCGAGCATGGGCTACACCGGCTGCCGGACGCTGGCCGAGCTGCGCGAGCGGGCCCGCTTCGTGCGCCTGACCGCGGCCGGGATGCGCGAGAGCCACGTCCACGACGTCTCCATCGTCAAGGAGGCGCCCAACTATCGCCGGGACTGACCCGCCACCGCGGCGGCGCCTGGCGGTGCGAGGAGATGCGGTGAGCACCCCTCTCGACATCCATGCCGAGCGGATCCTGATCCTCGACTTCGGCTCGCAGTACACCCAGCTCATCGCCCGGCGGGTGCGCGAGGCCGGGGTGTTCTCCGAGATCCGGCCCTTCGACCTCGACGAGGCGACGCTGCGGGCGCTCGCCCCGCGCGGGGTGATCCTCTCGGGCGGGCCCGAGTCGGTCGCCGAGGCGCCGGCGGTGCGCGCCCCGGCGGCGGTCTTCGAGCTCGGCGTGCCGGTGCTCGGGATCTGCTACGGGATGCACACCATGGCCGTGCAGCTCGGCGGCGAGGTCGAGGCCTCGGCGCGGCGCGAGTTCGGCCACGCCCAGGTCCGCGCCCGCGGCCACTCGCGGCTGCTCGCCGACATCCAGGATCACACCAACGCCCAGGGCCACGGGCTGCTCGACGTGTGGATGAGCCACGGCGATCACGTCACCGCGCTGCCGCCCGGCTTCCGGCGCATCGCCTCGAGCGACAACGCGCCGATCGCGGCGATGGCCGACGAGGCCCGCGGCCTCTACGGGCTGCAGTTCCACCCCGAGGTCACTCACACCCGCCAGGGGGCGCGGATCCTGCGCCGCTTCGTGCGCGAGCTGTGCGGCTGCCAGGGGCTGTGGACCCCGGAGCGGATCATCGACGACGCGATCCGGAGGGTCCGCGCCCAGGTCGGCGACGACCCGGTGATCCTGGCCCTCTCCGGCGGGGTCGACTCCTCGGTGGTTGCGGCGCTGCTGCACCGCGCGATCGGCGAGCGCCTGACCGCCGTGTTCGTCGACAACGGCCTGCTGCGCCTCGAGGAGGGCGACCAGGTGATGGCCGCTCTCGGCGAGCACCTCGGGGTGCGGGTGGTGCGGGTCGATGCCGCCGAGCGCTTCCTCGCTGCCCTCGAGGGGGTCGCCGACCCGGAGGAGAAGCGCAAGCGCATCGGGCGGCTGTTCATCGAGGTCTTCGAGGAGCAGGCCCGGGCCCTCGACGGGGTGCGCTGGCTCGCCCAGGGCACCATCTACCCGGACGTCATCGAGTCGGCCGGGGCGGCCACCGGCAAGGCCCAGGTGATCAAGTCGCACCACAACGTCGGCGGGCTGCCCGAGCGGATGGCGCTCGGCCTGGTCGAGCCGCTGCGCGAGCTCTTCAAGGACGAGGTGCGGGTGATCGGCATGGAGCTCGGCCTGCCCAGCGATCTCGTCCACCGACACCCCTTCCCGGGCCCGGGGCTGGCGGTGCGGATCCTCGGCGAGGTCAGGCGCGAGTACGCCGAGCTGCTGCGCCGGGCCGATGCGATCTTCATCGCCGAGCTGCGCGCCGCCGGGCTCTACGAGCAGGTCAGCCAGGCCTTCGCGGTCTACCTGCCGGTCAGCTCGGTGGGGGTGATGGGCGACGCGCGCCGCTACGAGCACGTGATCGCGCTGCGCGCGGTCGAGACGGTCGACTTCATGACCGCGCGCTGGGCGCACCTGCCCTACGAGCTCCTCGGGCGGGTCGCCACCCGGATCATCAACGAGGTGCCGGGGATCTCGCGGGTCGCCTACGACATCTCGAGCAAGCCGCCGGCGACCATCGAGTGGGAGTGAGCGCGGCGGGCGGCTTCGACGAGGCCGATCATGCCTGGATGCGCCGCGCGCTGGCCCTTGCCGAGCAGGGCGCGGCCGCCGGCGAGGTCCCGGTCGGCGCGGTGCTGGTCGCCGCCGGGGTCGAGCTCGGGGCCGGCTACAACCGCCCGATCGCGGCCCGCGACCCGACCGCGCATGCCGAGATCGGCGCGCTGCGCGCCGCCGCGGCCGCCCGCGGCAACTACCGCCTGCCCGGCACCACCCTCTACGTGACCCTCGAGCCCTGCCCGATGTGCGCCGGGGCGATCATCCAGGCGCGCGTCGCCCGGGTCGTCTACGCGGCCGGTGACAGCCGCTGGGGGGCGGCCGGGAGCGTCTTCGACGTGCTCGTCTCTGGGCGCCTCAACCACCGCCCGGAGTGCGCCGGCGGGCTGCTCGCGGAGGAGGCCGCCGGGCTGCTGCGCGCCTTCTTCCGCGCGCGGCGCTGAGCGCAG
>CAZRGU010000159.1:0-8703 GCA_964599705.1 uncultured Ectothiorhodospiraceae bacterium
CGGGGGCCGGGTTATCATCCGCCGCGCCCCGCCCACCTCTGGAACCGAGCCAGTGAGCGACGACGAGTACCCGGTCGAGCTCGAGCCGCCCGACATCGCCCGCTACCGCGCCGGGAACCGCGGCATCGACTACGTCACCACGCTGGAGAGCGGCGCGCCCGGCCCTCACGTGATGCTGAGCGCCCTGGTCCACGGCAACGAGCTGTGCGGGGCGATCGCGCTCGATCACCTGCTGCGCGAGGGGGTGCGCCCGCTGCGCGGGCGCCTCACCCTGGCCTTCGTCAACGTGGCCGCCTTCGAGCGCTTCGACCCGGCCCGCCCGACCGAGTCGCGCTTCGTCGACGAGGACTTCAACCGGGTGTGGTCGCTCGAGGTGCTCGAGGGCCGGCGCGACAGCGTCGAGCTGCGCCGCGCCCGGGCGCTGCGCCCGCTGCTCGACGAGGTCGACCTGCTGCTCGACATCCACTCCATGCAGCACCCGACCGAGCCGCTGATGCTGTGCGGTCCGCTCGCCAAGGGCCGGCGACTGGCCCGCGCCGTCGGCGTCCCGGCCCACGTGGTCAGCGACGCCGGGCACGCCGCCGGCACCCGGATGCGCGACTACGAGGCCTTCGCCGACCCGGCGAGCCCGCGCAACGCGCTGCTCGTCGAGTGCGGCCAGCACTGGGCGCGGGGCACCGCCGAGGTCGCCATCGACGTCGCCTTGCGCTTCCTCGCCTGCCTCGAGGTGCTCGACCCCGGGTTCGTCGCCGAGCGGCTCGGCGGCGAGCCCCCGGCCGAGCAGCGGGTCATCGAGGTCACCGCCCCGGTGACCATCGAGACCGACGCCTTCCGCTTCGCCGCCGAGTACCGCGGCCTCGAGGTCATCCCCCGGGCCGGCACGGTGATCGGCTGGGACGGCGAGCGCGAGGTGCGCACCCCCTACGACCAGTGCGTGCTGGTGATGCCCTCGCGGCGGCTGCGCCGCGGCGAGTCGGCGGTGCGCTTCGGTCGCTACCTGCCCTGAGAGTCCGTAAAAAAACCGCGTGCCCGGCTCCGAACCCGTCGCCCCGGGACCGCGACCCGCAGGTCGGCCGCAAGGAGCCGGTCGGCTCACGGCCCGCCCTGCGGGCCGGGACCGGCGTAGCGCCGCTCGGCCTGGTAGTACTCGGGGAAGCCGACCACCTCGCGCAGGTGCTCGAAGCTGGCCAGGCGCGGTGCCGGGGTGCCGGCGGCGAGCGCGCCGAGCGCCTCCTCCATCGCCGCCAGCGCGGCCAGCAGCGCGGTCACCGGGTGCAGGGCGATGGCGTAGCCGAGCGCCTCGAGCTCGGCGGCATCGAGCAGCGGGGTCTCGCCCTGCTCGACCAGGTTGGCCATCTTCGGCCCCGGGACGGCCTCGCAGTAGGCGGCCATCTCGGCGCGCGAGCGCGGCGCCTCGAGGAAGGTGATGTCGGCGCCGAGCGCGGCGAAGCGCCGGCAGCGCTCGATCGCCTCCTCGAGCCCGAGGCAGGCGTTGGCGTCGGTGCGCGCCATCACCAGGATGTCGGCCCCGGCCTCGCGCTCGTCGACCGCGGCGCGGATCCGCGCGCAGGCCTCCTCGCGCCCGACCACCTGCTTGCCCCGCGTGTGCCCGCAGCGCTTGGGCGCGACCTGGTCCTCGATCATCACGCAGGCGAACCCGGCGCGCGCGTAGCCGGCCACGGTGCGGCGCACGTTCAGCGCATTGCCGTAACCGGTATCCCCGTCGCCGATCACCGGGATGGAGACCGCGGCGCACAGATCACGGCCCTGATCGAGCATCTCGCCGTAGGAGATCAGCCCGGTGTCGGGCGCGCCGATGCGCGCCGCAGAGACCGCGAACCCGCTCATGAAGGCGGCCTCGAAGCCGGCCCGCTCGGCAAGCCGCGCGCTGAGCGCGTCGAACACCCCGGGTACGATCAGGATCCGCGGCTCCCGGAGCCGCCGGCGAAGCTGCTCTGCCACTGTCATCTCGGGCCTCCTTGCGCGGTGCTCACCCGGCCGCGCCCCTTTATACCCGGCCATGACCCGCCGCGGCCACACCACCGCGCCTATGGCGCCGGGCGCACGAATCGGTATCATGCGCCGGCAGCCACCGAGGGGCCCGCCGATGACGAGCGCACTGCTGCTCGTGGACATCCAGAACGACTACTTCCCGCGCGGGCGCATGGAGCTCGTCGGGATGGAGGAGGCGACGGCCAACGCCGCCGCCCTGCTCCAGGCCTGCCGCGATGCCGGCTGGCCGGTGTTCTTCGTCCGCCACCTCTCGACCCGCCCGGGGGCGACCTTCTTCCTGCCCGACACCGAGGGGGCCGAGATCCACCGCGCGGTCACCCCGCTCGACGACGAGGAGGTGATCGACAAGCACTTCCCCAACGCCTTCCGCGGCACCCGGCTGCTCGAGGCGCTGCGCGAGGCCGACGTCAAGCGACTGCTGATCTGCGGGGCGATGAGCCACCTGTGCATCGACGCCACCACGAGGGCCGCCTTCGACCTCGGCTTCCCGTGCACGGTCGCCGAGGACGCCTGCGCGACCCGCGACCTCGAGTTCAACGGCCGGGCGCTGGCCGCCGCCGACGTGCACGGCGCCTTCATGGCCGCGCTGGCCGGGATCTACGCCAAGGTGCGCAGCACCGAGGATCTGCTGGCGGAGATCTAGGCGTGGTGCTCGACCCGGCAGTCGGCGGCTGGATCCTCTACGGGCTGCTGGTCGCGATCGTGGCGCTGATGTGGCGCGCCTCGCGCGGCCACGATCTGGTCGGCCTGATCGAGCGCGGCGCCCGCGAGCACCGGCGGGTGGCGCGGATCATTGCCCGTCACCCCGAGGGCGGGAGCTGGCCCGAGGTCCGGCGCTGGCTGGCCGAGGAGAACGGCGGCCCGTAGCGCCTGTCTCTTCCTCCCGGCCCCGGCTCACCAGCGCAGCGCCCGCGTCTCGGCGAGCCGATCGAGCCCCCAGATGCGCCCGCGCAGGCGCTCGAGCGCCGGCTCGCCGATCAGTGGGCCGGCCAGCTCGGCGAGCTTGTCCTCGAGCTCGCCGTCGCCGAGCGGATCGTCCGGATCGCCATGCCGGGTCGGGGCATGGGCGGTGAGCCGGCGCCCGTCGCGGGTCTCGATCTCGACCCGCGCCGAGCGCCGCCGCGGAAAGGCGGCCTCGGCCTCGGCATCGACCGCGAGCTCGACGCGCGCCGCGAGGCGCCGGATGGCCGGGTCGGCGAGGCGCTCGGCGGAGAAAGCCGCCACTCCGACCCGCCCCAGGCTGAGGGCCGCGGCTGCGCAGTAGGGCAGGCTGAAGCGGGCCTCGACGGCGCTCGCCGGATCGGCTCGGCCCGTGATCTCGACCGCCTTGGCGTAGGTCGCCACCCGCACCGCGCGGATCGCCTCGGCCGCGAGGCCGTGGCGCTCGCGCAGCCCGAGCAGCGCGTCGAGGGCGGCGAAGCAGTGCCCGCAGCAGGCGTGGGCCTTGAAGGTGACGGCGCTGACGCTCCAGCGCTCGCCGAGCCCGGCCAGCGCCCCCTCCCAGTCGGCCGCCTCGGCCATCGCCGCCGCGAAGCCGTGCGGCCCGTCGAGCATCCGCGGGGCCCCGCTCACCCCGCGGGCGGCGGCCAGGGCGACCAGCAGCCCGGTCTCGGCGGCGTGCCCGGCATGCAGCGGCTTGCCCATCCCGCCGCCGTGCAGGGCCTGCTGGAGACCGGCGGCGAGGGTCGCCGCGTTGGCCAGCGCGTCGCCGGCGGCCCGGGCATCGAGGCCGAGCAGGGTCGCGGCGGCCGCCGCGGCGCCGAAGGTGCCCAGGGTGCCGGTGGCGTGCCAGTGGCGGTAGTGGGAGGGGGCGACCGCGACCCCGATCCGGGTCGAGACCTCGTAGCCGGCGACCACCGCGCGCAGCAGCGCCTCGCCGCTCGCTCCGCGCTCCTGGGCGAGCGCCAGGGCGGCCGCGATCACCGGCGCCCCCGGGTGGTAGAGGGCGTCGCGGTAGATGTCGTCGACCTCGAGGGTGTGGGCGGCCGCGGCGTTGACCAGCGCCGCGCGGCGCGCCGAGACCGCCGCGAGCGAGGGATAGAGCAGCGCCGCCCCGGCGCTCTCGCCGAGCGCCTCGGCCAGCGCCGTGGCCGGGGGCAGCGCGCCGCCGGGGATTGCTGCCGCGAACCAGTCGAGCAGGCAGCGCCGCGCGCCGTGGCGGGCGGCCTCCGGGAGCGGGGCGGCGCGCAGGGTGGCGCAGAGCTCGGCGAGTCGTGACAGCGGCATGGTTGGGCAGCCGGCGCAGGAGGCGGTGCGCGGATAGCCTACCATGGGGGGCGGAGCCGATTGCCGCCCCCGCCCCGGGGGCGCGCGGAGGTGGAGGTGAGCGAGATGTGGATGCGGATGGTGCTGATCGCGGCGCTGCTCGCGCCCGCCGCGGGGGCCGGGGCGGTGACCCTCTACCAGTGGGTCGACGAGCAGGGTGGGGTGCACTTCGCCGACCGCCCGCCCGAGAAGGAGCCCCCCGGAGGATACGAGGGCCCGAAGCCGCCGACCGTCGGCGAGGCCCTCGAGCGCGAGCGCGAGGAGGCCGAGCGCCGGCGCCGCGAGGAGGAGGCGGCGCGGCGCGCGCGCGAGGCCGAGGAGGCGCGGCGGCGCGCGGCCGAGGCGAAGCTCGAAGAGCCGCGCATCGAGTCGCCCTACACCTGCGAGCAGGCCCGCGCCTTCAGCCGCTTCTTCGCGCGTGGAGACGTCAACCTGTACCGGCGCGACCCGGGCGGGCGCTTCCGCCCGACCACCCCGGCCGAGCGCCAGGCCACCGCCAGCCAGTGGCGCGAGGCCGTCACCCTGCTGTGCCGCGAGCAGGCCGCCGCCGGGAACAGTGCCCAGGAGGCCACCGAGCAGTAGCGGCCCGCGTCCCGGTGCAAGGAGTCATCCATCCCGGGCAGCATGAGCAGGAGCACCGGAAAGGCGGGCTACCGCCGGGTGTCGAGCTCCGCGGTGAACGCCCGCGCCTCCTCGAGCCAGCGGCAGGCCGGGCAGGTGCAGCCGTGGCGCCGGTGGGCGCGGCGCACCAGGTAGGCGTCGACGTAGCACACCGCGAACTCGAGCGCCTCGGCGAGCTCGGCGCGCGACCGTGCCTCTGGGGCGATCGTGCTCATCAGCCACTCGCACTCGAGCCCGACCCCGCAGCCGGCGCAGCGCCGGTCCTCGCCGTCGTAGAAGCCGGCGTGCTGGCAGTCGTGGAGCTCGCACTGGTCGCGGGCCAGGGCGATCGGGTAGGCGAGCAGGCTCACCAGCCGCGCCCGCGTGCCACCACCCTCCTCGCTCCTCTCCATGATCCGCTGCCGCGACTGCCTACCTGTTCGAGACCGGGGAAGACCCCGGATCGTTCCCCGCTGCCGCCCGCGCTACCATAGCGCGCAATGAGAGCGGACGGCGAGTGGCCGGGCGCGCACGGGCGGGCCCCGTGGTGAGCCCGGCGGGAGGCGCGGCGCCCTGGTCCCTGCCGCTGGTGCGCCACCTCTCGGCGCGCCTGACCCCGTGGCTGCTGCGCACCCCGCTGACCCCCAACCAGATCACCCTGGCCGCGATCGCCGCCTCGCTGACCGGCGCGCTGCTGTTTGCCGACGGCGGCCGGGGCCTCGGGGTCGCCGGCGCGCTGCTGGTGGTCGCCGGCTACGTGCTCGACAACTGCGACGGCGAGGTGGCTCGGGCCCGGGGCCTGACCAGCCGCCTCGGCGCGCTGCTCGACTCCTTCGGCGACTGGCTGGTGCATGCGGCCCTGTTCGTGGCCCTCGGGCTCGGCGCCAGCGCCCGCACCGGCAACCCGTTCTGGCTGTGGTGCGGCTGGGTGGCCGCGGCCGGGACCACCATCAACAGCGCGCTTGCGATGTGGCGCGAGGCGCGAGCCCCCGAGCCGGCCACCGCCCCCGGCGATGCCGCGGCCCGCCCGGGCGCCGGGGCGGGGAGCGGCGAGTGGCTGCTGTTCGCCTTCCGCGAGCTGAGCCGCGCTGATTTCTGCTTCCTGCTGCTCGCCCTGGCGCTGCTCGACGTGACCCGCCTCCTGCTGCCCGCCGCGGCGCTCGGGGCACAGGTCTACTGGCTGACCGGCTTCCTCGAGCGGGCCCGGGGATACCACGTTTGAGCCGCACCGCGCCGCGCCGCCGCTGGCCGCGCCTGGCGCTCGTCGCCCTCGGGCTCGGGCTGCTCGCGCTGATCGCCGCGGACGCCGATCCGGCGGCCGTCTGGGCCCGGGTGGTCGCCTTCGGGCCCGCCGGGGTGGCGGCGATCCTGGCCTTCTACCTGCTCGAGTTCCTGCTCGACACGGCCGCCTGGCAGCTCACCATCGAGCGCGCGCCGCTGCGGGCGCGCTGGCTCGCCCGGCTGTTCCGGGTGCGGATGGTCGGCGAGGCGGTCAACGCCGTGACCCCGCTGGCCGGCATGGGCGGCGAGCCGCTCAAGGCGCTGCTGCTCAGCCGCCACCATGGCCTCGGGCTCGGCGACTCGACCCCCTCGCTGATCGTCTCGCGCACCGTCGACCTGCTCGGACTGGTGCTGTTCCTGATCCCCGCCGTGGTGCTCATCGGTCGCGAGCCGCGCCTCGCGGGCCCCTACCAGGGCGCGGCCGGCGCCGGGCTCGCCGCCTTCCTGCTCGCCGCCCTGGCCTTCCTGGTGCTCCAGCGCCTGGGGCTGGCCGCGGCGCTCGGGCGGCGCCTCGCCCGCCTCTCGCGCGCGCCGGCGAGCAGCGCGCGGGCGCGGCTCGGCGCCTGGCTCGACGAGCGTCTCCACCACCTCGAGGCCTTCGACGCCCGGGTCGCCGGCTTCTACGTCGAGCGCCCCGGGCGCTTTCTGGCCGCCCTCGCCCTGGGGCTCGGAAACTGGCTGGTCGGTGCTGCCGGAACCTGGGTCGCGCTTGCCCTGCTCGGCCACCCGGTGAGCCTCGCCGAGGCCTGGATCATCGAGGCCCTGACCCAGCTCGCGCGCGCCGCGACCTTCTTCGTGCCGGCCAACGCCGGAACCCAGGACGGCGCCCTGGTGGTGGTGGTCGAGGCGCTGACCGGCTCGCCCGAGCTCGGCCTCGCCCTGGCCCTGGTGCGGCGCTTCCGCGAGCTGCTCTGGATCGCGGCCGGCCTGGCGATCGGCTGGGGCTACACGCGCCGCCCGGCGCCCGGCTCAAGCGCGCCCGGCACGCGCCGATAACCGGCTACGCCCGCCGGCATCGCTCGCCGATGCGGGAAGCGGGAGCGCCGCGACGCCGCTCTGGTGGGGCGCACGGAGCGGAAGGCGGCGAAGGCGTGGCCGACACCATGTCGAACCGCCTGGAGGGAGCCCCTCCCGTCAGGGTGAGCGGATCGGCGGCCGCAGCCGTGAATCAGTGAGACATGCGGGCGAGGCGCGGCAGCGAGCGCCGCGACGCCCTGGAGGTACCCGTGGAGACCTGTGCCCTCGTCGGCAGGCAGCCGATCCTCGACCGCGATCAGCGCGCCTTCGGCCACGAGCTGCTCTACCGCTCGGCCGACGGCGGCGGCCCGGCCGGGGTCGACGGCGACCGGATGACCTCGCGGGTGGTGCTCGACGCCTTCCTCGCGATCGGCATCGAGCGGGTGGTCGGCAACGGGCTGGCCTTCGTCAACGTGACCCGCGAGTTCCTGCTCGACGACGACCCGCCGCCGCTGCCCCGCGAGCGGGTGGTGCTCGAGATCCTCGAGGACGCGGTGATCGACGAGGAGCTGATCGGCGCGGTGCGGAGCTGGCGCGAGCGCGGCTTCACCATCGCGCTCGACGACTTCGTCTACGACCCGCGCTGGGAGCCGCTGCTGCCGCTCGCCTCGGTGATCAAGATCGAGGTGCCGGCCCTCGACGAGGCCGGGCTCGCCGAGCACGTGCGCCGCCTGCGCCGCGACGGAGTGCGGCTGCTCGCCGAGAAGGTCGAGACCCGGGCCGAGTTCGAGGAGCTGCGCGCGCTCGGCTTCGACCTCTTCCAGGGCTACTTCTTCGCCCGCCCGGAGGTGGTCAGCGGCCGCCGCCTGCCCGAGAACCGGCTGGCCACCGTGCAGCTGCTCGGCGCGCTGCAGCGCCCCGACGTGGATCTCGCCAAGGTCGACGCCCTGGTCAGCCAGGACGTGGCCCTGAGCTACAAGCTGCTGCGCTGCATCAACTCGGCGGCCTTCGCGCTGCCCCGGCGGGTCGAGTCGATCCACCGGGCGGTGGTCTTCCTCGGCCTGCGGGCGCTCAAGCGCCTGGTCGCCCTGGCGGCGATGGCCGGAGCCGAGGACAAGCCGAGCGAGCTGGTGCGCATCGCGCTGGTGCGGGCGCGGATGTGCGAGCGGCTCTGCGCGGCGCTGCCCGGCATCGACGAGGACAGCGGCTTCACGGTCGGCCTGTTCTCGACCCTGGAGTCCCTGATGGACGCGCCGCTCGCCGAGATCCTCGACAAGCTGCCGCTCGCCGAGGAGGTCAGCGCGGCGCTGCTCGCCGGCGAAGGGCTGCTCGGCGAGGTGCTCGCCTGCGTGCTCGCCTACGAGCGCTGCGACTGGGACCACGCCCGCGCTGCCGGGCTCGATCCGGCCGCCATCGGTCGCGCCTATGCCGAGGCGGTCGACTGGTCCTACCAGATCAGCGCCGGCCTGGTCTGAGAGTTTGTGAACAGATCGCCCGCCTGCTGCGGGCGCCCCAGGGCACGCAACCACGTTGTATCCGAGGCGACGTGCCCGTTTGCCCGGTGCCATCCGGCGCTCGATCCCGGGC
>CAZRGU010000160.1:0-8639 GCA_964599705.1 uncultured Ectothiorhodospiraceae bacterium
CAATATACGGGCCTGCACCCCGCTTGTCAACCGCCGCGGGAACGCGCTGCCTAATGCATGTGCTGGCCGCCGTTGACGCTGATGTTCGCACCGGTGATGAAGGCCGC
Source organism: uncultured Ectothiorhodospiraceae bacterium (assembly GCA_964599705.1). Classification (GTDB taxonomy): domain Bacteria; phylum Pseudomonadota; class Gammaproteobacteria; order HK1; family HK1; genus CAZRGU01. Next base: position 108 of record CAZRGU010000160.1, read on the forward strand.
GTCGTCGGAGGCGAGAAAGGCGACGATGGCCCCGATCTCCTCGGGCTTGCCGAGTCGCCCGACCGGGATCTGGGCGATGATCCGCTCGCGGATCTTGTCCGGCACCGCCATCACCATGCGGGTGGCCATGTAGCCGGGCGAGACCGTGTTCACGGTCACCCCCTTGCTGGCCACCTCCTGGGCGACGGCCATGGTGAAGCCGTGCATCCCGGCCTTGGCCGCCGAGTAGTTGGACTGGCCGAACTGGCCCTTCTCGCCATTGAGCGAGGAGATGTTCACGACCCGCCCGAAGCCGCGCGCCGTCATCCCCTCGATCACCTGCTTGGTCATGTTGTAGACGCTGTCCAGGTTGGTGCGCAGCACCGCCTGCCAGCCCTCGGGGCTGAGCTTGCGCAGGGTCGCGTCGCGGGTGATCCCGGCGCAGTTGACCAGGATGTCGATCGGGCCGACCTGCTCCTCGGCCTCGCGCACCGTGCTCGCGCACGACTCGAACGAGGTCACGTCGCCCTCGATCAGGGTCACCGGGTGGCCGCGCTCGGCCATCTGCGCCTGCCAGGCCAGGGCCTCGTCGCTCCTGGCGACCAGGTCCATGGCCACGATCCGCGCACCGCCCGCCGCCAGGCGCTCGCCGATCGCCCGCCCCAGCTCGCCGGCACCACCGGTCACCAACGCCACTCTCGCGCTCATCGCAATCCTCCCTGAGGTCTACCCCGGACTCGCCGCCCAGCCGCGGCCGCGGCCGGCCACTGCCCGGCTACCCAGCGGGGCCCGCCCGCGCGCGGCCGGGCCCCTCCATGCTGCGTCGCAGCACAATCGGCGGCGATGGTAGGTCGGCGCTCGGGAGGTTGTCAAACCGGCTCGCCGGGAGGCTGCGCCGGTGGGAAACGCGGCGCTAGCGCGACTTGCGTTCCGTCTCGCCCTTGCCGGTGCGGGCCGTCGAGCCGCCGGCCGCGGAGCGGAAGAACCCCTCCTGCATCTCCTTCCAGAAGGCGAGGTTCTTCTCGGTCATCTCGCGCATCACGGTGAGCGGATCACCGCTCATCACGCTCTGCACCTGCTCCTGGATCTTGCCCTGCTGCTCGACGAACAGCTTGAGCCCGTTCTCGAAGAAGGTGGTGACCATCCCCTGCAGCGAGTCGCCGTAGAAGCGGATGATCTGGGCGAGGACCTGCTCGGTGAAGATCGGCTGTCCGTCCTCTTCCTGCTCCATGATCACCTGGAGCAGGATGCTGCGGGTGATGTCCTCCTTGGTGCGGGCATCGCGCACGCAGAACGGGACACCCTCCAGGACCAGCCGGCGCACGTCCTCGAGGGTGACGTAGCTGCTGATCTCGGTATCGTAGAGGCGCCGATTCGGATACTTCTTGATGATCCTGACTTCGCTCACACCCCTGCCCTTCCCGCGCATCGCTGGCCGGCGCGCGATTGAACCCCTGCAATTATGACGTGTTTCTTGCTGCGCTGCACGACGAGGCCCGCGAGGGGTCAGTCTCCACCGGCCAGCCCGCCTCCGTCGCCGCTGCCGGCGGCGAGGAAGCGGCGGATGGTGTCGACCCCGATCGCGGTGAGCCGGTCGTTGCGCAGTCGATCCTCGGCGCCGAGGGCGAGCAGCTCGAGGTCGTTGCCGAGCAGCGCCGCACCGGCGTTGCCCGGCTCGTCGAGCACCTTGCCGCGCAGCACGGTCGCGCGGTGCAGGATCCGCTGTCCGGAATACCACGAGGAGTTGCGCCGCACGGCGCTGATCTTGCCAACCGTGTGCCGCCACACCCCGTCGCGACCCTGGCTGATGACGTGCAGCACGGCGCCGGTCGCGGGAGCGTCGGGCGCCGCGAGGCGCAGCGGGGTGACGTCCTCGGGAACCGTCTCGAGGGTCAGCAGGGCCAGATCGGCGAACCGGTTGACCCGCTCGACCCGCGCCCGCAAGACGCGCGTGGCGTCGCCGAACGGGTCGTCGGGAGCTCGAAAGATGACCGCCGCGCTGCCCATCCCGCGTACCGCGTGCCAGACAGTGAGCACGTGGCCTCGCTCGTCGAGCAGGACCCCGGCGGCCGACCCCCGGGCGGTGCTCACCTGGACCACCGCTCGCGAGACGTCATCCGGGTCGCGGAGATCGACTCGCGCCAGCGGCTCGAGCGCCGCGCTGGGCGGCACGCTGGCGGCCGCAGCCGGCTGCCTCCCCGGCGCCTCCCTGACCAGGGCGAGCTGGACCGGGTCGGGCTCGACCCGCGGCGCCGGCGCCGCACCCGGCGTGCTGCCGCCCGCCAGCGCCGGGGCACCGCCCGCTGCGCGAGCCGGCGGGACCGGCGCCGCGGCGACGGGTCCCGGCAAGGATGGCGCCGGCGGCGCGGGGACGATCGGTGAGGAAGGCGCCGGCTCCGCGCCGGCGCTCGCAGGCGCCTGCCCGGTGTCCGGGCCGGGCTCGCGCGCCGCCCGGGCGGACGGGAGCGCCGCCTCGCCGGCCGGCCTCGCCGGCGCCCCGGGCGGCACCTCCTCGCCGGCGAGCAGCGCCGCGATCTTGCTGCCCGTGCCGCTGAGCACGCCCGCGCCGGGTCCCTCCGGTCCGCGGGGAGCGCCCGGGGCGGATCCGGCCTGCTGGCCGCTGCTCTCCCCGGCGATGCGCACCGGCCGGGTGGCCGGCCGCGCCGCAGGCCCCGTAGCCGCCGGCCTCTCCGCGCCGCCCTCGCCCTGCGGTCGCTCGCCGGCGGCCTCCCGCGCCGCGCCGTTGCCGGCCTCGCCCCCCTCGCCGCGACCGAGCAGACCGCCGAGCAGCGAGGAGAGCCAGCCGCCTGCCCGCCGCTGCCCGGCGGCTGGCTCACCACCGCCCGGCGCGGCGCCGCGCCGGACGCGCGCCTCGCCGCCGCCGGCCCCGGCCGGGGCCACGGCCAGCGGCTGCACCTCGGCCAGCCGCATGGCCCTCGGCCGCGGCAAGCGCTCCGGCTCCGCGGCCAGCCCGGCGACCCGCCCGGGCTCGCGGGCCGCGATCGGCTCGAGCGCCGGCTCGACGACCGCCTCGCCCGCCACCGGCTTCTCCTCGCCGGCCTGCGGGGCTCGCCCGCCACCGCCGAGCAGCGAGCCGAGCACCGAGAGCAGCCCTCCCGCCGAGCGCTCCCCCCCGCCGCGGCTCGTGGCCTCGCTGGCCGGCTCGGGGGGCGGCGCGGCGGGCTCGGGCTCGCTGCGCGCGGCGATGTCGGTCGGCGCCATCCCCTCCCCGCCGGGCAGCGGCGAGGGCGTCGCGGGCCGGCCGGCCGGGAGCGGCACCTCGAGCAGCTCGGCGCGGCCGGGCAGGGCGATGGCCGGTGCCGCCAGGGCCTCCCCGGACGGCATCTCGATCCTCCCCGGCGGGCGCGGCTCGAGGACCTCGAGCGGTGCCCCGGGCGGCGCACCGGGCGCCGGAGGCGCGCTGGTCGGCGACGCGGACGGGGGCGAGGCCGGCGGCACCGGAGCGGCCCCGGCGAGCGGCGGCACCGGCGGCGGCCCGGGCATGCCAGGCCGAGGCGGCGCCCCGGCGGGCACCCGCGCGGAGGCCTCCCCCGGCAAGGGCACGGGGACCGGCGCGGGCGCCCGGCCGCTCCCCTCGGGCTCGGCGCCCGGCAGCGGGTAGCTGCGGGCGACCGGCTCGGCCGGCACCGGCGGCGCCGGGGAGGGCGGCTCGGCGGGCGCGGGGCGATCCTCCCCTCCCCCCAGCCTGAGCAGGCGCCCGAGCTTGCCGAGCAGCCCGCCGCCCGACTCCGGGGAGGGCTCCTTCCTCTTCCCCTGCTCCTCGCCGGGACGGCGCGAAGGGGGCGCCTCGGCGGCGGGAGGCGCCTCGCCGGGTTGCACCCCCGGGAGGCCCCGCGCCGGCTCCCCGCCGCCGACCGGCAGCGCCCGGATCCGGCTGCCCACGGCGCCGAGCACCTCCGGCTCGCGGTAGGGATCGTTCTCGGGAAACAGGCGGGTCGGAGGCGCCGGCGCCGGCCGCTGGCCGGAAGGCTGCGAGGTCGGCTGGCCGGACGAGGGCGAGGGACGAGGCGCCGCGACCGCCTCCGGCACCGGCGCCTCGCCGCGCCGCGCCACCGAGGGGCCGACCCCGATCAGCGGCTCGCGGCCGAGATGGCGCACGGCGACGGTCGCGAACGCCGCCCCCTCGGCCTCGAGGGTGCCAATCAGCGCCTCGGGATCACCGCCGCTGCCCTCGATGCGCACCAGCAGCGGCGAGATCGGGTCGAGCGGCCGGGTCACGGCGAGCGCGGCGAACACCTCGCGCCCGACGGTCTCGTCGAGCCGCAGGTAGCCGCCGTCGGCCGGCACCCGGCGCTCCTCGCCAGCGGCCAGCCGGGCCGCCTCGGCGGCCCCCGAGATCGGGTCGATGAGGGTCGCCGCACCGCTGCTTCCGAAGGCCAGCAGGTAGACGTAGGCCTCGCGGCCCACCCGATAGCGAAAGCGCACCGCGTCGCCGCTGCGCAGCACGCCGCCATCCTCGAGCGGAAGCTCGGCGCTGCTGCCGTCGGCGCGCTGGACCTTGGCCTCGACCCACAGCTCGAGGCCGATCCCCGGCGCGTCGCGAACCACGGCCCGCGCCGCGGGCGCGGCCAGGCCGAGCAGCGCGATCAGCCACGCCAGGGCGCCGAGCCCGGCGGCTGGAGGTCTCGTGATCTCGGCCCTCATTCAGGCGGCTCACTCCGGCGGCGAGCATGTCGGCGCGGCAGGCGGGCATTGTCTGCCCGGTGGCATGGTGGTGCAACCGCGCCGCGCTCGCCTGCGCCGCGGCCGGGCGCCGTGCCGGCCCGCTCGGGATGCGGGCCCGGTCGCTCGCGCCGCGCCCCGCAGGGCGGCTATCCTCTGCGCCCTGGAAGGTCGTTGGGAGTCGCCGGCGTGCTCAAGAACCTGTTCGTCAAGCCGCTCCAGCTCGAGCTGGACGAGCGCACCGTGAGCTTCAATACCCCGGGTGACTTCGAGTTCTGCCTGGCCAGCCGCACCGAGGTGCCGGCGGCCAAGATCGCCGAGCTGGTGCGGATGACCCCCGATGCCCTGCGTCGCGAGGCGAGCAAGATCCGCGAGGTCGAGAAGCGCTTCGTCGAGGTCATCGCCAAGTCGATCGAGGAGACCGGCAGCATCGGCTACCTGCTCGCCGACATGGACCTCAAGCTGTTCTCCCAGGACCATGCCTGGCGCTCGATCATCGCCGCGCTGGCCCGCCAGCCGCGCGAGTTCGACGAGTTCAAGAAGATCGCGCTGGTCAAGTATGTCCAGTACCTGGCCTCGCGCCAGGACGTCCTGAAGAGCCTCTACGCGGCCCGGCGCGAGGAGGAGCGTGAGCCCGGCGAGCCCGAGGGTCCGGCCAACCCGGCGCTTCGCCAGACCCTGATCTTCGACCTCTCCTCGCCCGACGGGGTGCCAGTCGCCGACTCCTCGGCCGCCGCGCCAACCCCGCGGGCGAGCCTCGAGCGGCTGCCGCGCGGCGAGACCGTGACCATCGCCCTCGCCCCCGGCGAGGATCTGCGCCTGGTGCTCTCGCGCCATCGCTTCACCCTGACCCGTGGGGCGCGCTGCTACCTCGCCGACGAGAACGGCGGCGACTACCTGCTGCGCCCCGGGCGCAACCTGGTCGGGCGCCAGCCCGGCAACGACGTGGTGGTGGACAGCGGCTACCGGGACGTCTCGCGCAAGCACCTGATCATCGACATCGGCGACGAGCACGCGGTGCGCCTCACCGACCTCTCGGCGCACGGTACCTACGTGCCGGGCGAGGTGCTCGGCGCGGCCCCGGGCTGACCGCCGGGGAGAGAGCCACGCACCTGCCGGGGACGCCCCTGGGCGCCTCGCGACGGCGCGCGAATCCTTCCCGGGCGCCGCGCCGGGCGCGGCCCCGGCGGACACCCGGCCCAGCCCCCATCGCTCACCGATCCGCGGCGGCCGGTGCCGGTCCGCCTGTGCTGACCGGAGGCGCTCCCTGCGCCCGGCTCGAGCCGCTGCCGGCGCGCCTTCGCCGTCTTGCGGCCCGTGCGCCCCGCCAGGACGGCGTCTCGTGGCCCTCGCGTCGCGCGATGGCGAGCGATGGAGGCTAAAGTTTCTCAGTTACCGCGCGATAGATCGGCGCGTCCCCGCACCGCTCGGGCGCGGGACCGGCGCACCAGGACGCGCCTTCCCCGGAGGACCGACGTGACCGCCAGCACCCCGCCCGACACGGTCGCCGAGTGGCTGCGCCTGGCGCTGCCGATGATGGCCCGCAACGGCGTCCCCGTGACCCCTCCCAACTACGCGGTCTGGTACGCCTACATCTCGGGCGAGCACCAGGCGCTGCGCGCCGAGATCCAGGCGCTCCTCGACGCCGGCCAGAAAGTCGACGCCGAGCGCACCGCCGAGCTTCACCGGCGCTACCTGGCGCCGTGGACCGACGAGCGCATCGAGGCCGCCCGCTCCACCCTGGGAGGGCTGGCCCAGGGGCTGGCCGGCTCGATGGAGGAGGCCGGCAACGAGGTCTCGCGCTACCAGCGCTCCCTGGCCGAGTCCTGCGAGCGGCTCAAGGACCCGCTGGCCGCGCGCCAGATGCGCGCCCTGATCGATCGGCTCGCCGCCGAGACCGCGGCGATGCGCAGCAGCGGCGAGCGGCTGCGCGAGCGCCTCGAGGAGAGCCGCCGCGAGGTCGAGGCGCTGCGCCGCGAGCTCGACCAGGCCCGCCACGAGGCCCATACCGACGCCCTGACCGGGCTGCTCAACCGCAAGGGCCTCGACTCCGCGCTCGCCGAGATCGGGGACGACGGCGAGCACTGCCTGCTGATGATCGACATCGACCGCTTCAAGCGGGTCAACGACCGCTTCGGGCACCTGGTCGGCGACCGGGTGATCCAGTTCGTCGCCAGCACCATCCGCCAGTGCGTCAAGGGCCGCGACACCGTGTCGCGCTTCGGCGGCGAGGAGTTCGCCGTGCTGCTCCCCTACACCCCGTTCAGCGGCGCCCGGTCGGTGGCCGAGACGGTGCGCTCGACGATCGCGGCCGGCACCCTGGTGCGCAGCAGCACCAAGGAGCCGATCGGTCAGATCACGGTCTCGGTGGGGGTGGCCCGCCGGCACCCGGGCGAGACGCCGAGCGCGCTCATCGCGCGGGCCGACGCGGCGCTCTATCGCGCCAAGGAGCTCGGGCGCAACCGGGTCGAGCCCGAGGAGGCCGAGCCCGCGACCGGCCGCACGCTCGCCACCGGGCAGGCGGTGATGGTGATCCCGCAGCGCGGCGAGGGCCGGGCGAGGGCCTGAGCTGGCCTGGATATCTCATCGACGCGCGAAGCGAGGGCGCCGAGACGCCGTCCCGGCGGGCGCCCGGACCGGAGGGTGGCGAAGGCCCGGCCGACCCACCTCGAGCCGCCCGCAGGGAGTCCGTCCTGCCAGGACAGATGGGCCGGCGGCCGCAGCCGTGGATCGGTGAGACATCCGGGCCCGGGCAACCGTAGCCAAGCGCCGGCAAGACCCGGACAATAGCGCCGGAGCCCCCCCGCCCCTCGCCGAGCGAGCCGCGATGTGGCCCGCGCTCGGCCGCGGGGCGGATGGCCCGAGGACCCGGCACCATGAACCTGCGCCAGCTCCGCTACATCTCGGCCGTGGCCCGCCACGGCCTCAACGTCTCGGCGACCGCCGAGAGCCTCTACACCTCGCAGCCCGGGGTGAGCCGCCAGATCCGCCAGCTCGAGGACGAGCTGGGGGTGCAGATCTTCGAGCGCTCCGGGCGCCTGCTGACCCGGGTGACCCCCGCCGGGCAGGCGATCATCGAGCGCGCCGAACGCGCCCTGATCGAGATCGAGACGATCCGCAGCGCCGCCCAGGAGCACCGCGACCCGGCCCGCGGCGAGCTGCGCATCGCGGCCAGCCACACCCAGGCCCGCCACGCCCTGCCCGCCGTGCTCGGCCCCTTCGCCGAGCGCTACCCGGAGGTGCGCATCGATCTCCACCAGGGCACGCCGATGCAGATCGCCGAGCTGGTCAGCTCGGGCAGCGTCGACTTCGGGATCGCCACCGAGGCCCTCGAGCACTTCGAGGAGCTGGCGCTGCTGCCCTGCTACCGCTGGAGCCGGGTGGTGGTGGTGCCGCGCGGGCACCCGCTCGCCGAGCACCAGCCGCTGACCCTCGAGGCCCTGGCCGCGCACCCGATCTGCACCTACGTGTTCGGCTTCAGCCGCGACTCGGTGCTCGAGCGCGCCTTCCGGGCCGGCGGGATCGAGCCGCGGGTGCGCCTCACGGCCACCGACGCGGACATCGTCAAGACCTACGTGCGCGCCGGCCTGGGGGTCGGGATCATCGCCCGGATGGCCATCGACGCGGCGCTCGACAGCGACCTGCTCGCCCTCGAGGCCGGCCACCTCTTCGAGCCCAGCACCACCAAGATCGCGCTGCGCCGCGGGACCTTCCTGCGCGGCTTCATGTACAGCTTCCTCGAGCTCTTCGCCCCGCACCTGACCCGCGAGGCGGTCGACACCGCCCTCGGCCTGGGCGGCCGGGCACGCCTCGAGGCGCTGTTCGTCGACGCCGAGCTGCCGCTGCGCTGAGAGTTTGTGAAAAAATCGC
>CAZRGU010000161.1:0-8502 GCA_964599705.1 uncultured Ectothiorhodospiraceae bacterium
CGGCTGTTCGGCCGCGCGCTTCGGCGCGGCCGCGAGCAGGACCGATCTCATGAGCGACCAGGAACAGCAGCGGCCGGAAGGCGAGGAGGGCACCGATCGGATCTTCGCCGATCCCGATGCCGGGGCCGCCGACTTTCGCTTTGGCGCCGCCACCGCGGCGGTGTTCGACGACATGGTCGGGCGCTCGGTGCCGTTCTACGAGGAGTTCCAGCGCACCACCTGCGAGATCGCCGGCGACTTCGCGGTCCCCGGCACGACCCTCTATGACCTCGGCTGCGCGACCGGCACGACCCTGCGCGCCCTGCACGAGACGGTGGCCCCGGAGGTGCGCTTCGTCGGGGTGGACAACTCCGAGGAGATGCTCGCCAAGGCCCGCGTCAAGCTCGCCCCGGTGGCGGCCGGACGGACCCTGGAGCTGATCAACGCCGATCTCAACACCGGCCCGGCGATCGAGGAGGCCACCGTGGTGGTCCTGCTGCTCACCCTCCAGTTCGTCCGCCCGCTGGCCCGCGAGCGGGTGCTCGCCCGGGTCTTTCGCGGGCTGCGCTCGAACGGCTGCCTGATCCTGGTCGAGAAGATCTTGAGCCGCCACAGCCTGATCAACCGCCAGTTCATCAAGTACTACTACGAGCTCAAGCGCCGCCGGGGCTACTCCGAGGTCGAGATCTCGCAGAAGCGCGAGGCGCTCGAGAATGTCCTGGTTCCCTACCGCTACGAGGAGAACGTGGAGATGCTCGAGCGGGTCGGGTTCACCCAGGTCGACGAGTTCTTCCGGTGGTACAACTTCTGCGGCATCCTCGCCGTGAAGTAGCCCGGTGAGCCCCCCCGAGCAGCCCGGCGCCGGGCCTGCGGCCGAGCTCCTGGTGCGCTACGGCGAGCTGATGTTCCGCTGGCGCAATCTCGCCTTCCCGCTGGTCAGCCTGGCGCTGTTCGCCGCCTTCCGCCCGCTGCCCCCGGGGGACGGCCCGGGGCTGGCCAGCGACCTGGCCGGCATCGCCCTGGCGCTGGCCGGCCAGGCGCTGCGGGTGGCCGTGGTCGGGCTCGCCTACATCAAGCGCGGCGGCATGGACAAGCGGGTCTACGCCGATGAGCTGGTCACCGGCGGGCTGTTCGGCCACTGCCGCAACCCGCTCTACGTCGGCAACGCCCTGATCCTGCTCGGCCTGCTGCTGATCCACGGGGCCCCCGAGGTGATCGCCCTCGGGGCGCTGTTCTTCGCCGTGACCTACCGGGCGATCGTGGCCGCCGAGGAGCGCTACCTCGAGGCCCGCTTCGGCGCTGCCTACCGCGACTACTGCCGGCGGGTGCCGCGCTGGGGCCTGCGCCTGGCGGGCATGCGCGAGACCCTGGCGAGCATGCGCTTCAACTGGCGCCGGGTGCTCGCCAAGGAGTACTCGAGCTTCGCGAGCGCCGTGCTCGCCGCCTGCGCGCTGCTCGCCTACGAGGTGCTGAGCGCCGGGGACGGCGGCGGCTCGGCGCTGCTCATCGGGGTCGTGGTGGCGGCCGCCGCGGTGGTCGTGGCGACCCTCGCGGTGCGGCTGCTCAAGAAGGGCGGGAAGCTGCGCGAGGGCACCGCCTGAGGGTGCCCCGCCCCCGGGCACCGTCGTCCCCGGGGGGTGTGGCGCCTCAGCGGGTGGCGCGGTCGACCTGCGCGGCCAGGGCGCGGACCGACTCGGCGATCTCGACCGGGTAGGGCGAGCCGCCATCGAGTTCGCGCAGCCCCGGGGGCAGGGCGGCGAGCGACTCGGCGGCCCGCTCGCGCAGCTCCTCGAGGCCCGCCGGGGCCGAGAGGCGCCGGCCATGCTCCATGACCTTGACCAGCAGCGGACGGCCGCGCGGCGGGTCACTCTCCAGGCACACCGTGTCGCCGCACATCCGCCCGGCCGCATCGAAGCGCCGGTAGACCTGCTTGCGTCCCGGCCAGGTCGACTTGCCCGCCGAGCGCTTGCGCCGCGGCTCCCCGGCGTACTCCTGGAGCTTGTAGACGCAGTCGAGGTACGGTGCGTCCGGGGAGACGTCGAGGCTGGTGCCGACCCCGAAGCCGCTGACCGGCGCCCCGGCCTCGACCAGCTCCTTGATCCGCCCGTCGTCGAGGCTGCCGCTCAGGAACACGCCGACCTCGTGCAGGCCGGCCTGATCGAGCATCTCGCGGACCCGCCGCGAGTCGCGGATCAGGTCACCGCTGTCGATGCGCACCGCGTTGACCTGGATGCCGTCGCGGGCCAGGCGCTGGGCGGTCTCGATGGCGTGACGGGCCCCGGTCTCGATGTCGTAGGTGTCGATGAGCAGGGTGACGTCGTGGGGCCGGGTGCGGGCGAAGTGCTCGAAGGCCAGGCTCTCCGAGCCGTGGGCCTGGATGAAGGAGTGGGCCATGGTCCCGAAGATCGGGATCCCGTAGCGCATCCCGGCGAGCACCGTGGCGGTGCCGGCGAACCCGGCCAGGTAGCTGGCCCGGGCGGCGAACAGCCCGGCCTCGGCACCGTGGGCGCGGCGCAGCCCGAAGTCGACCAGCGGCACCTCGGGGGCGGCGAGCTTGAAGCGCGCCGCCTTCGAGGCGATCAGGGTCTGCAGGTGGAGGATGTTCATCAGCCGGCTCTCGACGAGCTGGGCCTCGGGCAGCGGCGCGGTGACCCGCAGGATCGGCTCGTTGGCGAAGAACACCGTGCCCTCGGGCATCGCATGGACGTCGCCGGTGAAGCGGAACTCGGCCAGGTAGTCGAGGAAGGCGGCGCTGAACCGTCCGGTCTCGGCCAGCCAGCCGAGCTCGCGCTCGGTGAAGCGCAGGTGCTGCAGGTAGACCAGCGCCTGCTCGAGGCCGGCGGCGAGCAGGAAGCTGCGCCGCTCGGGCAGCTTGCGCATGAACAGCTCGAAGACCGCGATCTGGTCCATGCCCTGCTCGTGGTAGACGTGGAGCATGGCCAGCTCGTAGAGATCGGTGAGCAGCGGGCTGCTCTCATCGAGCGGCGCCTCGTGGGGCACCAGCGGCACGCCGATCTCGGGCGCGCCGGTGGTCGCTTCGAGCCAGTCGCTGGGACGGGCCGCGACGCGGCTCACCGCCGCCTCCTCGACCCCGCGCGCCGGGTCTGCCGTGGATGCCGTTCGCTCATCGGGATGGTGGCGTCGCGCTGCGCTCGCTGCAGATAGACAAAAGCCCGGCGGCGCCGGGAGACGATAACCCATCATTCTCTTGCATCCGGTGAGAAAAGACCAGAGCATGGACTTCCCGGGTTCCGGGGGGCGAGGCGGCGAGCCGGGAGGCGACCATGCGGTGCTACGAAAGCGTGCTCGATCTGGTGGGGAACACCCCGCTGGTGCGCCTCTCGCGGATGCCGGCGCGCGGCTCGGCGGCGCTCTACGCCAAGCTCGAGCAGCTCAACCCGGGCGGCTCGGTCAAGGACCGGATGGCGGTCAACATGGTGCGTCGCGCCGAGCAGGCCGGCCTGATCGGCCCGGGCTCGACCCTGGTCGAGAGCACCTCGGGCAACACCGGCCTGGGGCTGGCGATGGTCGCGGCGGTGCGCGGCTACCGCTGCGTGTGCACCATGCCCGACAAGATGAGCAGGGAGAAGATCGACATGCTCAAGGCCTACGGGGCCGAGGTCGTGGTCACCCGCACCGACCTGCCCCACGACCACCCCGAGAGCTATGTCGAGGTCGCCAAGCGCATCGCCCGCGAGACCCCCGGCGGGTTCTACACCGACCAGTACTTCAACCCCCACAACCCCGAGGCCCACTACCTGACCACCGGCCCCGAGATCTGGGAGGACACCGACGGGCAGATCGACTGCCTGGTCGGCGGAATCGGCACCGGCGGCACCATCACCGGTGCCGGGCGCTACCTCAAGGAGCGCGCCGCCGAGGCCGGGCGCGAGCTGCGGGTGGTCTGTCCCGACCCGGTGGGCAGCATCTACCGCGACCTGTACTACGGCGGCGAGGCCCCGGAGCCGGGCATCTACCGGGTCGAGGGGATCGGCCACGACTTCATGGTCGGGACCCTCGACTTCGCCGTGATCGACGAGATCCGCACGGTCGGCGATCGCGAGTCGTTCCTGGCCGCCCGGCGCCTGGCCCGCGAGGAGGGGATCTTCGCCGGCGGCTCGTCGGGCACCGCGCTGCACACCGCCCTCGAGGTCGCCGCCGAGCTCGGCGAGGGCCGGCGGGTGGTGGTGATCGTCTGCGACTCGGGCGACCGCTATCTCAGCAAGTGCTTCGATGACGGCTGGATGCGTGACCACGGCTACCTCGGCCCCGACGAGCGCCTCGGCACGGTCGCCGATCTGCTCCGCTTCCGTCCCCACGCGGTGGTCTTCGCCGCGCCCGACGAGCCCCTCGAGGGGGTCGCCCACCGGATGGCCGGGCTCGGCATCTCGCAGATGCCGGTCGCCGCCCCGGCCGGCCTGCACATGATCCACGAGAGCGACATCCTGCGCGCGCTGCTCAACGGCGAGTGCCGGCCCGCCGACCCGGTGCTGCGCGCCGCCCGCCCGCTCGCCGGGCAGGTCTGTCCCGAGGATCCGCTGAGCCGGGTCCAGGCGGTCTTCGAGGAGCACGACGTGGCGGTGGTCGTCGAGGGCGGCGAGGTCACCGGGATCGTCAGCAAGATCGACGTCGTCGAGTACCTCGCGGCCCGTGGCGGGTAGCCGGGGCACGGGCAGGGATCGGCCCGTACCCCTGGTCCCATCGCCGCGCCGGCCTTGGCCCCATGCGGGGGGTGGGCGGGGACACCTATAATCGGCGCTTCGGGCGTCATTCGGGAAAGGAGGATCGAATGGTCGACGAGAGGGGCGTCGGTGCGCCCGCGCTGCGCACCCCGCTGTATGCCCTGCATCGCGAGCGCGGCGCCCGGATGGTCGAGTTCGCTGGCTACGAGATGCCGGTGCAGTACCCCACCGGGATCATCCAGGAGCACCTCCACGCGCGCAGCGCAGCGGCGCTGTTCGACGTCTCGCACATGGGCCAGGTGGTGCTGCGCGGGGACGGCGCGGCCGCCGCCCTCGAGTCGCTGGTGCCGGTCGACGTGATCGACCTGCCGCCGGGGCGCCAGCGCTACGCGATGTTCACCAACGAGCGCGGCGGGATCCTCGACGACCTGATGGTGACCCGCCGGGACGGCGACCTGCTGGTGGTGGTCAACGCGGCCTGCAAGCGCCAGGACGTGGCCCACCTCGAGGCCCATCTGTCGGGGCGCTGCGAGGTCGAGGTGCTCGCCGACCGCGCCCTGCTGGCGCTGCAGGGGCCGGCGGCCGGGGCGGTGATCGAGCGCCTCGCCCCGGCCGGCGCCGAGCTGCGCTTCATGGAGGCCGCGGCGCTGCGCATCGGCGACTGGGAGTGCCACGTCTCGCGCTCGGGCTACAGCGGCGAGGACGGCTTCGAGATCTCGGTGGCGGCCGGCGAGGCCGAGGCCCTGGCCCGGCGGCTGCTCGCCGAGGAGGAGGTCGAGCTCGCCGGGCTCGGGGCGCGCGACTCGCTGCGCCTCGAGGCCGGGCTGTGCCTGTACGGGCACGACATCGACACCGAGACCACCCCGGTCGAGGCCGGGCTGGCCTGGGCGCTGTCGCGCGCCCGCCGCCCCGGGGGCGCTCGCCCGGGCGGCTACCCGGGCGCCGAGCGGATCGCCGAGCAGCTCGAGCGCGGGGTCGAGCGGCGCCGGGTCGGGATCCGGCCCGAGGGCCGGGCGCCGGTGCGCGAGGGGGCCGAGCTGCGCGACCACCAGGATCGTCCGGTCGGGCGGGTGACCAGCGGCGGCTACGGGCCGAGCGTCGGGCGCCCGGTGGCGATGGGCTACGTGGCCAGCGAGCGGGCCGCGCCGGGCACCCAGCTCAGCGCCATGGTCCGCGGCCGCCCGCTGCCGGTGCGGGTCGCGAGGCTGCCCTTCGTGGCCCATCGCTACCGGCGCTAGGACGGTTTTCTCAGCGGCGCGCGCGGCGCCGGCAGGCAGCGAGGAGAGCATCGATGAGCGAGATGAGGTACACCGAGGACCACGAGTGGATCCGCATGGAGGACGCCGAGATCGGCACCTGCGGGATCACCGACTACGCCCAGGACCAGCTCGGCGAGCTGGTCTACATCGAGCTGCCCGAGGTCGGGCAGGAGGTGAGCCAGGGCAGCGATGTCGCGGTGATCGAGTCGGTCAAGGCGGCCGGCGAGCTCAAGGCCCCGGCCAGCGGCACGGTGGTCGAGATCAACGAGGCGATCGCCGAGGAGCCGGCCACCGTCAACAGCGACCCGACCGGCGAGGGATGGTTCATCAAGGTGCGCCTCAGCGACCCGGGCGAGCTCGATCAGCTGATGGACGAGGAGGCCTACCAGGCCTACGTCGCCGGGCTCGAGTGAGCCCCCGCCCCCCCGCGACCAGGAGCGCAAGCATGGCCGAGAGCAGACCGACACTGGCAGCGCTGGAGCGGCGCGACGACTTCGTGCGCCGCCACATTGGCCCCGGCGAGGAGCAGATCCGCGAGATGTGCCAGACCCTCGGGGTCGCCTCGCTCGCCGAGCTCGTCGAGCAGACCGTGCCGGCGAGCATCGTCAGCGAGCGGCCGCTGGCGTTGCCCGAGGCGGTCAGCGAGCGTGACGCGCTGTCGCGGCTGCGCCGGATCGCCGAGCGCAACGAGGTCTTCGTCTCGATGATCGGGATGGGCTTCTCGGGCACCGTGGTCCCGGGGGTGATCCTGCGCAACGTGATCGAGAACCCGGGCTGGTACACCGCCTACACCCCCTACCAGGCCGAGGTCAGCCAGGGGCGCCTCGAGGCGCTGCTCAACTTCCAGCAGATGGTCATGGATCTGACCGCCATGGATCTGGCCAATGCCTCGCTGCTCGATGGGGCGAGCGCCGCGGCCGAGGCGATGACCATGGCCCGGCGCGCCTCGCGGAGCCGCTCGAGCCTGTTCCTGGTCGACCGCGACTGCCACCCGCAGGACATCGCGGTGGTGCGCACCCGGGCCCGCGCGCTCGGCATCGAGGTGGTGGTCGATGACCCGGCCGCCGGCCTGGCGCGCCTCGAGCCCTACGCCGTGCTGCTCCACTACCCGGGCAGCAGTGGCACCATCCCGGCGCTCGGCGCCCTGATCGAGCAGGCCCACGAGCGCGGCGCGCTGGCGGTGGTGGCCAGCGATCTGCTGGCCCTGACCCTGCTCACCCCGCCCGGCGAGCTCGGCGCCGACATGGTGGTCGGCTGTGCCCAGCGCTTCGGCACGCCGATGGGCTACGGCGGCCCCCACGCCGGCTTCCTGGCCTGCCGGGATGCCCACAAGCGCACCATGCCGGGACGGATCATCGGGGTCTCGGTCGACGCCGAGGGGCGCCCCGCGCTGCGCATGGCGCTGCAGACCCGCGAGCAGCACATCCGCCGCGAGAAGGCGACCTCGAACATCTGCACCGCCCAGGTCCTGCTCGCCGTGGTCGCCGGGCTCTACGCGGTCTATCACGGCCCGGAGGGCCTGCGCACCATCGCCCGGCGGGTCCACCGGCTGACCGCGATCATGGCCGAGGGGCTGCGCCGGCTCGGCTTCGAGGTGGCCAGCGAGCGCTTCTTCGACACCATCACCGTCAACGTCCCGGGGCAGGCGGCGCGGATCGCGGCGCGGGCCCGCGAGAGCCGCATCAACCTGCGCTTCGTCGATGCCGACCACCTCGGGATCGCGCTCGACGAGACCACCCGGCGCGAGAACGTCGAGACCCTGTGGCGGGTGTTCTCGAGCCACGCCCCCGAGCGGCTCTCCGTCGAGGCGCTCGACGGCGAGGTCGGCGAGGCGATCCCCGCGGAGCTGCGCCGCACCAGCGAGTTCCTGACCCACCCGGTCTTCCACCGCTACCACGGCGAGACCGAGATGCTGCGCTACCTGCGCCGGCTGCAGGCCAAGGATCTGGCCCTCGACCGGACCATGATCCCGCTCGGCTCGTGCACCATGAAGCTCAACGCCACCTCGGAGATGATCCCGATCACCTGGCGCCAGTTCGCCCACCTCCACCCCTTCGCCCCGCTCGAGCAGGCCCAGGGCTACCAGCAGCTCTTCGAGGAGGTCGAGGACGCGCTCTGCGAGATCACCGGCTTCGACGCCGTCTCGCTGCAGCCCAACGCCGGCTCGCAGGGCGAGTACGCGGGGCTGCTGGTGATCCGCCGCTACCACGCCAGCCGCGGCGAGGGCGGGCGCGACGTGTGCCTGATCCCGGCCTCGGCCCACGGCACCAACCCGGCCAGCGCGGCGCTCGCCGGGCTGCGGGTGGTGGTGGTGGCCTGCGATCGGGACGGCAACGTCGACCTCGAGGACCTGCGCGCCAAGGCCGCCGAGCACGGCGAGCGGCTCGCCGCGCTGATGATCACCTACCCCTCGACCCACGGGGTGTTCGAGGAGCAGGTCGCCGAGATCTGCCGGGTCGTCCACGAGCACGGCGGCCAGGTCTACTTCGACGGCGCCAACCTCAACGCCCTGGTCGGGATCGCCCGCCCGGCCGAGATCGGCGCCGACGTCTCGCACATGAACCTGCACAAGACCTTCGCCA
>CAZRGU010000162.1:0-8496 GCA_964599705.1 uncultured Ectothiorhodospiraceae bacterium
CTCGCCGCCGGGAGCGAGCGGGGCGCTGCCCGCCGTGGTGTGGGCTCAGACGGCGAAGCTCTCGCCGCAGCCGCACAGCGCCTTGACGTTGGGATTCTGGTAGCGGAAGCCCTCGTTGAGGCCCTCGCGGCCGAAGTCGATGCAGGTGCCGTCGAGCAGCGGCAGGCTGTCCGCGTCGACCACGATCTTCACCCCCGCGTCCTCGAAGATGTGATCGCCCGGGCCGATCTCGGCGGTGAGCTCGGTGACGTAGGTGTAACCCGAGCAGCCGCTCGGCCGGATCGCCAGGCGCAGCGCGGTTGCCGATCCCGCAGAGCGCTCGATGAAGCGCCTGACCCGCTCGGCCGCGGCAGGAGTCAGGGTGATCGCCATCCCGCTCGGTCCGCGGCTCAGTGCCCGCCGCCGGCCACGGCCGGCTCGACCTCGACCCGGGCCTGGCGCTCGGCGACCTCGCGGGTGCGGCGCCGCTCGACGATCTGGGCGAGATCGATGCCGCTCAGGAACTCGTGGATCTGGTGGCTGAGGTCTTCCCACAGGTCGTGGGCCAGGCAACGCTCCTCGCCCTGGCAGTTCTCACGCCCCCGGCAGCGGGTGGCATCGACGCTCTCGTCGACCGCGCCGATCACCTCGGCGACGAAGATCTCGCTGGGCGGGCGGGCGAGACGATAGCCGCCGCCGGGCCCGCGGGTGCTGCGCACCAGCTCGCGCCGGCGCAGGCGCGCGAAGAGCTGCTCGAGGTAGGACAGGGAGATCCCCTGGCGCTTGGCGATGTCGGCCAGCGACACCGGCCCGGGCCCGTCGTGCAGCGCGAGGTCGAGCATCGCGGTGACCGCGTAGCGGCCCTTGGTGGTCAGTCTCATCCGATCGTCCCATCCGCTCCTGCCAGCCAGGCCCTAAGCTTACAATGTTGACTTTTTCAGTCAAGTATTTCCGGCCGGCGGCCCGCGCTCACCCGCGCTACGCTGCGCCGAGCGCCTCGAGCCGCGCGCGCAGCTTGCTGCTCTCGGCCTCGAGCTCGGCGAGCCGGGCGCGCTCGCGGGCGACCACCTCCTGGGGGGCGCGCGAGCAGAAGCTGGGATTGTCGAGCTTGGCCCGCGCCCGGGCGATCTCCCTGGCGCGCTTGCCGAGCTCGCGGTGGATTCGCTCGCTCTCGGCGGCCCGATCGATCAGCCCGGCGAGCGGGATGCGCAGCTCGAGCTCGCCGGCCAGGGCCACCGCCGCCTCGGCGCTCCCCGCGCCGCGCCGCTCGATCGACTCGACCCCGGCCAGCGCCTCGATCCAGGGCCGGTAGGCCGCGATCCGGCGGTCGTCCTCGGGACCGCCGTGGTCGATCTCGACGGCCACCCGGCGCCGTGGCGGCAGGTCGACCTCGCCGCGGATCCGGCGCACCGCGAGAATGAAGGTCTGCAGCCAGGCCATCTCCTCGAGGCTCGCGGTGTCGATCGAGGCCGGATCGCTGCGCGGGTAGGGGGCGAGCATGATCGAGTCGCCGCCCCGCCCGGCCAGCGGCGCGACCCGCTGCCAGAGCTCCTCGGTGATGAACGGCATCAGCGGGTGGGCGAGGCGCAGCAGGGTCTCGAGCACGGTGACCAGGGTCCGCCGGGCGGCGCGCCGCTCGGCCTGGTCGCCGCCCGCCAGGGTCGGCTTGGCCAGCTCCAGGTACCAGTCGCAGTACTCGTTCCAGGTGAACTCGTAGATGGCCTGGGCGGCGAGATCGAAGCGGTACTCGCCGATCGCGGTGCGCACCGCGGCGACGGTCTGGGCGAGGCGCGCCTCGATCCAGCGCTCGGGCAGCCCGGGGCGAAGCTCGCCGCCGTCGAGCCCCCGGTCCTCGCCCTCGGTCTTGAGGGTCACGAAGCGGGCCGCGTTCCAGAGCTTGTTGCAGAAGTTGCGGTAGCCGCCGATCCGCCCCAGGTCGAAGCGCACGTCGCGCCCCTGGGTGGCCAGCGAGCAGAAGGTGAAGCGCAGCGCGTCGGTGCCGTAGGCCGGGATCCCGTCGGGGAACTGGCGGCGGGTGGCCGCCTCGATGGCCGGGGCGAGCTGCGGCTGCATCAGGCCGGTGGTGCGCTTGGCGACCAGCGACTCGAGGTCGATGCCGTCGATGAGATCGATCGGGTCGAGGATGTTGCCCTTCGACTTCGACATCTTGTTGCCGTCGGCATCGCGCACCAGGCCGTGGATGTAGACCTCGCCGAAGGGCACGTCGCCCATGAACTTGAGGCCCATCATGATCATCCGCGCCACCCAGAAGAAGATGATGTCGAAGCCGGTGACCAGCACCGTGGTCGGGTAGAAGGTGCGCAGCCGCGCGTTGTCCTCGGGCCAGCCGAGGGTCGAGAACGGCCACAGCGCCGAGGAGTACCAGGTGTCGAGGACGTCCTCGTCCTGGCTGAGCTCGCAGTCGGCGGGCAGCCCGTGGCGCTCGCGCGCCTCGGCCTCGCTGCGAGCCACGTAGCAGTTGCCCTCGCGGTCGTACCAGGCCGGGATCCGGTGCCCCCACCAGAGCTGGCGGCTGATGCACCAGTCCTGGATGTTGCGCATCCACTCGAAGTAGGTCTTGGCCCACTGCTCGGGCACGAAGCGGATCCGGCCCTGCTCGACGGCCTCGATGGCGACCCGCGCCAGCGGCTCGGTGCGCACGAACCACTGGTCGGTGAGGTAGGGCTCGATGACGCTCCGCGAGCGGTCGCCGCGCGGCACCTTCATGCGGTGGGGCTCGACACGCTCGAGCAGCCCGGCGGCCTCGAGATCGGCGACCACCCGCTCGCGGGCCGCATAGCGGTCGAGCCCCCGGTAGGGCGGGGGCGCCCGGTCGTTGATCCGCGCGTCGGGGGTCAGCACGTTGATCATCTCGAGGGCGTGGCGCAGCCCGACCTGGTAGTCGTTGAAGTCGTGGGCCGGGGTGATCTTGAGGCAGCCGGTGCCGAACTCGGGGTCGACGTAGGCATCGGCGATCACCGGGATGCGCCGCCCGGTGAGCGGCAGCTCGACCTCGGCGCCGATCAGCTCGCGGTAGCGCGGGTCGTCGGGGTGGACGGCCACCGCGGTGTCGCCGAGCATGGTCTCGGGGCGGGTGGTGGCGACCACCAGGTGACCGGTGCCGGTGGCCAGCGGGTAGCGGATGTGCCACAGGTGGCCGTCCTCCTCCTCGGCGATCACCTCGAGATCCGAGATCGCGGTGCGCAGCACCGGGTCCCAGTTGACCAGCCGCTTGCCGCGGTAGATCAGCCCCTCCTCGTGGAGGCGCACGAAGGTCTCGCGCACCGCCGCCGAGAGCCCCTCGTCCATGGTGAAGCGCTCGTGGGCCCAGTCGAGCGAGGCGCCCATGCGCCGCAGCTGGCGGGTGATGGTTCCGCCCGATCGCTCCTTCCAGCGCCACACCCGCTCGACGAAGGCCTCGCGCCCGATCGCGTGGCGCGAGCTGCCCTCGGCCTCGAGCTGGCGCTCGACCACCATCTGGGTGGCGATTCCGGCGTGATCGGTGCCCGCCTGCCACAGCGTGCGCCGCCCGTCCATGCGGTGGAAGCGCACCAGGGCGTCCATGATGGTGTCCTGGAAGGCGTGTCCCATGTGCAGGGTGCCGGTGACGTTGGGCGGCGGGATCATGATGCAGTAGGGCTCGCCCTCGCCGCGCGGCTCGAAGTAGCCCCTCTCCTCCCAGTGCCGGTACCAGCGTGCCTCGATGCGGTGCGGGTCGTAGACGCTGTCCATCGCTGCTCGGTCGTCCTTCATCGGGTCTCTCACTCGCTCTCGCTGGCGCTCTCGATCTCGTCGATCAGCTCGCGCAGGGTGATCGCCAGGTGCTCGCGCACCTGGCCGCGGATCTCGGCGCGGGCCTGCTCGAGCAGGCGCTCGAGGTGGACCTGCATGATCACCTCGATCTCGCTGGCCAGGCGCTCGGCGAGGCGCCGGTAGAGGGCCTGCTCGGCGGCCTCGTCGCGGGCCGGCTCGCCCGCGGCGACCACCTGGTCGAGCACCGGGATGAGCGGCGGGGCCTCGGCGGGCGGCCCGGCGGCGCGGTCGTCCGTCGCCGCGCCGCCGCGGGGAGCCGGCGCGCCCCCGCCACGCTCGCCGAGCGCCGCCTCGAGGTCATCGAGGGCCCGCTCGAGGGCCGCCTGGGCCCGCTCGCGGCCCGGCTTTCCGGTCGCGCCCGGCTCGCTCATCGCAGCCGGTGGCTGCGCAGCGTCCAGCCCCGCGCCCGGTAGCTGCGGTAGCGCTCGCGTCCCTCGTCGAGGGTCTCGGGCGCGGCGCCGACCAGCTCGGCGAGGCGCGCCGGGCGCGGCGCGGCGGGCAGGGCGTCGGCGAGGTTGATCAGCAGCAGCTCGCGCCCGGCGGGCGGCGCGGGCAGATCGCGCACCCCGAGGGTCACCGCCGCCTCGGCGCCGGAGGCGAGCGGCGCGTGGGGCACGAAGCTCTCGGCGCGGAAGGTCCAGAGCAGCGCGTCGAGGGTCTCGAGCTGGCGCTCGTCGCTGGCCCGCAGGTGCACCCGGTAGCCGCGCCGCCAGCCCTTCTCGGCGAGCCGGCAGGCGATGCGCAGCCGCTCCTCCTCGCCGTCGGTCTCGAGCACGTAGAAGTCGACCTCCACGGCGGCGCCCGGGGGAGTGTCGGCGTTCGCCTCCACCGTTCCCGCGTTCAGCGTCCCCGGGCGCGCTCGATCAGGAACTGGGCGAGCAGCGGCACCGGGCGTCCGGTGGCGCCCTTGCGCCGCCCGCTGCGCCACGCCGTCCCGGCGATGTCGAGATGCGCCCAGCGCTGATCGTCGACGAAGCGGCGCAGGAAGCAGGCCGCGGTCACCGCCCCGGCCTCGCGCCCGCCGATGTTGGCCAGGTCGGCGAAGCGGCTCTTGAGCTGCTCGCGGTACTCGTCCCAGACCGGCATCCGCCAGGCCCGATCGCCGCTGCGCTCGCCGGCCCCGAGCAGCGCCTCGGCGAGCGTCTCGTCATTGCTGAACAGGCCGCTGGCGTGGCTGCCGAGGGCGACCACGCAGGCCCCGGTCAGGGTCGCCACGTCGATCACCACGGCCGGCTTGTAGCGCGCCGCGAAGGCCAGCGCGTCGCACAGGATCAGCCGCCCCTCGGCGTCGGTGTTGAGGATCTCGACGCTCAGCCCGGAGAGCGTGCGGACGATGTCCCCGGGGCGGGTGGCGTTGCCGCCCGGCAGGTTCTCGGTGGCCGGCACCACCGCGACCACGTTGAGCGGCAGCTCGAGGCTGGCGGCGACCGAGACCGCGGCGAGCACCGCCGCCGCGCCGCTCATGTCGTACTTCATCTCGTCCATCGCCGCCGAGGGCTTGATCGAGATCCCGCCCGAGTCGAAGGTCACGCCCTTGCCGACCAGCGCCACCGGCGCGGCGCCGCGCGGCGCGCCGCGGTACTCGAGGGTGATCAGGCGCGGCGGCTCGCGGCTGCCGCGGGCCACGGCGAGCAGCGCGCCCATCCCCAGGCGGCGGATCTCGCGCTCGCCGCGCACCTGGACGGTGAGCGACGGGTGCGCGCGGGCCAGCCGGCGGGCCCGGGCGGCCAGGTGGCTCGGGGTGCAGACGTTGGCCGGCAGGTCGGCGAGCTCGCGGGCCAGGGCGACCCCGTCGGCGACCGCCTGGGCCTCGCGCAGCGCCGCACGGGCGGCGCCCACCGCCGCGCGGTCGGTGGCCTCGATGAGCAGCGCGGCGAGCCGCGGCCGGCGGCGGCGCTGGCGGTCGCGGTGGAAGTGGTCGAAGCGGTAGCAGGCCGCGCGGCAGGTCTCGACGATCCGGCGCACGCACCAGGCCGCCTCGCGCTGCTCGACCTCGAGGGCGGCGAGCGCGAAGGCCGCCGAGCGCATCCCGGCGCCGACCAGCGCCTCGGCCGCGGCCCCGATCGCCTTGGCGAAGCGCTGCGCCTCGAGCGGGCCGCGATCCCCGAGCCCGAGGGCGAGCACGGCGTGCGCCGCGATCCCCGGAACCTCGTGCAGGAGCACGGTGTCGCCGGGCGCGGCCTCGAAGGCGACCCGGCGCAGGACCCGCGAGAGATGCTTGTCCGAGGCGGCATCCACGGCCGCCGCGGCGCTCTCCAGCCGGCGCCCGCGGCGCACGCCGACCACCAGGCAGTCGGCCCGCAGGCGCTCGGGCGGTGTCGAGTCGATCGTCACTTGCATGGGGACGTACCGGCAGCGTGCTCGGGGCGCGCCAGGCGGCGCGCCGCGAGTGTATTCCTTGTCTCCGGGCGGCGCAAAAGGTCCCGGTTTGCGCGCCGCGCCGCTACACTCGCGCCCATGTCCGTGCCCCTCCCGGTGGCGCGCCGCCTGCGCCCGCCGCGATGATCATCGAGCGCTACATCCGGCGCGAGCTCGGCCGCACCCTGGGCGCGGTGCTGGCGGTGCTCGCCCTGATCTACGCCAGCAACCGCTTCGTGCGCTTCCTGGCCGAGGCCGCCGCGGGCAAGCTGGCCAGCGACGCGATCCTCGAGCTGCTGGCCCTCAAGGCCGTCGGGCACGTGGTCCTGCTGATGCCGCTGGCCCTGTTCCTGGCCGTGCTGCTGGCCCTCGGCCGCCTCTACCGGGACAGCGAGGTGGTGGCGATGAGCGCCGGCGGGGTCGGCCTGCGCCGGATCCTGCTCGGCGTCGGCTGGTTCTCGCTGCTGTTCGCCGCGATCGCGGCGCTGCTCTCCCTGTACGTCGCGCCCGAGCTCGCCGCCCTCCAGGACTCGGTGCGCAAGCGCGCCGAGAAGGAGGCCGTGGTCGCCGCGGTCCTGCCCGGGCGGTTCCGCCCGATCGGCGGCGGCCGGGTGCTCTACGTGGAGGCGGTCGATCGCGACAGCGGGCTGTTCCGCAACGTCTTCGTCGAGGTCGCCGGGGCCGCCGGCGGGCGCGAGGTGCTGGTGGCCCGCCGCGCCTACCGCCGCGAGGAGGGGGCCCGCGGGGCCGGCTACATGCTGCTCGAGGACGGCTACCGCTACCGCGGCGAGCCCGGCGAGGCGGGCTTCGTGATCACCCGCTTCGAGCGCCATGCGGTGCGCATCGACGAGGGCACCGAGGGGGGGCTGCGCAAGGCCGAGTCGGTGCCGACCGTGGTGCTGCTGGCCAGCGGCGAGCCGCGCGATGCGGCCGAGCTGCAGTGGCGCATCTCGCTGCCGCTCGCCGCCCTGCTGCTGGGGCTGATGGCGGTGCCGCTGGCGCGCACCACGCCGCACCAGGGTCGCTACGCGCGGCTGCTCACCGCGCTGCTGATCTACTTCATCTACAACAACGCCCTGGGGGTGGCGCGCAAGCTGGTCGAGCGTGGCGACCTCGCCCCCGGCATCGGGCTGTGGCCGGTGCACCTGCTGGTGGTGGTGGGGATCGCGGCGCTGCTCCTCGAGCAGACCCAGGCCGGTGTCTGGCTGCGCCGCCGGCTGGCCGCCGGGACCGGCCGGCGATGAGGCTGCTCGACCGCTACATCGCCACCCAGGTCATCGCCAGCACCCTGCTGGCGCTCGCCGCGCTGCTCGCGCTGTTCACCTTCGTGGCCTTCGTCGATGACCTCGACAGCGTCGGCAAGGGCGACTACACCATGGCCGCCGCCGCCCAGTACCTGCTGCTCACCCTGCCGCGGCGGGCCTTCCTGCTCTTCCCGCTGGCCGCCCTGCTCGGCAGCCTGATCGGCCTCGGCACCCTGGCCAGCAACCTCGAGCTCGCGGTGATGCGCGCCTCGGGCTACTCGGTGGCCCAGATCATCGCCGCGGTGCTCAAGGGCGGCGCGGTGCTGATGGTGGCCGCGGTGCTGATCGGCGAGCTCGCCGCCCCGCCGGCCGAGCGCCGCGCCCAGCTGCTGCGCAGCAGTGCCCTTGACCGCACCCTGGCCGGCGGCGAGCGCGGGCTGTGGGCGCGGGACGGGCAGAGCTACATCAACATCGAGCGGGCCCTGACCGGGGAGCGGATCGAGGGGGTGCGGATCTACGAGTTCGACGGCGAGCGGCGCCTGCGGGTGGTCACCCGGGCGCGGGCCGGGCGCTTCGACGGCCGGCGCTGGACCCTCGAGGACGTGCGCCAGACCCTGATCGAGCCCGACCGGATCCGGACCCGGCGGCTGGCCAGCGCGGTCTGGGCCTCGGGCTTCGAGCCGCGGCTGGTCGAGGTCGTGGCGGTCAAGCCGGAGAGCCTCTCGGCGCTCGGGCTGATCCGCTACGTCGCCTACCTGCGCGCCAACGGGCTCGACGCCTCGCGCTTCCAGCTCGCGCTGTGGAACAAGGTCATCTACCCGCTCGCCACCGGGGTGATGATCTTCCTGGCCGTGCCGCTGGTCCTCGGGCGCCTCGGCAGCGCGGCGATGGGGGTGCGGGTGATGATCGGGGTGCTGGTCGGGATCGGCTTCCACGTCGTCAACCAGGCCTCGGGCCAGGTCGGGATCGTCTACGGGCTGAGCCCCTTCGGCAGCGCGGTGCTGCCGACCGCGGCGTTCCTGGCCTTCGGGCTCTGGCGGCTCAGGCGGGTCGCCTGAGGGGGCGTCCGCAGCGGGCGGGCGGTTTTTTCACAAACTCTCAG
>CAZRGU010000163.1:0-8458 GCA_964599705.1 uncultured Ectothiorhodospiraceae bacterium
GCTAGCTGCTCGAGCGAGAGCTTGAGGAGGGCGCCGAGGGCATGCTCCTCGGCGGCGCTGCGCGCGACGATCGACTCGAAGCTCTTGACCCGCGAGATGTCGCCCTGCACGGCGACGTAGTGGGTCACCTGCCCGGACTCGTCACGGACCGCCGTGATCGTCTCCCAGGCCGGGTAGTGCTCGCCGCTCTTGCGACGATTCCAGATCTCGCCCTCCCAGCTCCCCTGCTCGGCGAGCGCCCGCCACATGTGCTCGTAGAACGCCTGGCCGTGGCGGCCGGACTTGAGCATCCGGGGGTTGCGCCCGAGCGCCTCTTCCTCGGTGTAGCCGGTGATGTCGGTGAAGGCGCGATTGACCCGCAGGATCGTCCCCTGCGCGTCGGTGATCACGATCGCCTCGTGGGTGTGGAAGGCGGTGGCCGCAAGCCGGCTCTGCTCGATGCGGCGGCGGTGCTCGGTCACGTCGCTGCAGATGAGGATCAGCAGATCGCGCCGCCCCCTCACGAAGACCGGCACCCGGCGCAGGTGCCAGCAACGCCGCTCCCCGGCCGGGGTGACGAAGGTGGCGTGGTCGTCGAGCGCAGTCTCGGCGGACCACGCCCGCTCGTCCTGGTCACGCGAGGCGATGCCGGCGCGAGCAAGGTCGGGGCGCTGGGTCGCGATCTCGTCGTTCAGGCGACCCAGCCAGTCGGTACCGTCGAGCCCCAGCAGCGCGCGGGCCGAGGCGTTGGCGGTCCACCATCGCCCGTCACCGCTCTTGAGGACCACCGCCTCGGGAAACGCCTCGACGATCGTGCCGATCTGAGGACGACAGTCTTCAGGGATCAGACGGCCGGCCGGCCGCGGGAGCGCCCTGGCGGCGGCCGTGGAGAGCCCCCCATCCGCGGGGGGGAACAGCTTGAACATCTACCGTGCCTCCTTCCGTGGATAGCGACACGGTGGATCGGGAACTTTAGCCCGTCCTTGTCGGGCCGCCCTCCGCGGGCATGGTGACCGGAGCCCTCGGCGCCGTCCGGGACGGCCCGCGCGCCCCGGCCGGGCGCGGCCGGAGGACGCCGTGGTGGTGCTCAGGACCTGCCCCGCGCCAGCAGCCGGTCGAGCGCGTTGGCGAAGGCCTGCCGGTCGCGCCGGCCGAGCGCCGGCGGGCCGCCGGTCACCGCGCCGCCGGCGCGAAGCTCGGCCATCAGGTCGCGCACCGCGAGCCGCTCGGCGATGTTCTCCTCGCTGTAGAGCTCGCCGCGCGGGTCGAGGGCCAGCGCCCCGCGGGCCACCACCTCGGCCGCCAGCGGGATGTCGGCGGTGATCACCAGGTCGCCGGGCTCGACGGCCGCGGCGATGTGGCGGTCGGCGGCGTCGAAGCCGCCCGGCACCTGGACGGTGTCGATCCGCGCCGAGCGCGGCACCCGCAGCGGCTGGTTGGCGACCAGGGTCAGCGCCACCCCGACCCGCTCGGCGGCCCGGTAGAGGATCTCCTTGATCGCCCCCGGGCAGGCGTCGGCGTCGACCCAGATGCGCACCGAATCTACTCCCCGGCCTCGCGCAGCCGCTCGGCGAGCCGGGTCAGGCGGCGGCTCGCCCCGGCGTTCCTGACCGCGATGGCCAGCGCCCGCGGCTCGGCGATCAGCACCACCAGCCGGCGCCCGCGGGTCACCGCGGTGTAGAGCAGGTTGCGGGCGAGCAGGGTGTAGTGCTGGACGGCGAGCGGGATCACCACCGCCGGGTACTCCGAGCCCTGGCTCTTGTGGACCGTGGTCGCGTAGGCGAGCGAGAGCTCGTCGAGCTCGTCGAGGCGGTACTCGACGGCGCGCCCGTCGAAGTCGATCCGCACCACGCCTTCCTCGGGGTCGACGCCCGCCACCCGGCCGATGTCCCCGTTGAAGACCTCCTTCTCGTAGTCGTTGACCATCTGGATCGCCTTGTCGCCGGGGGCGTAGCGCCAGCCGAAGCGCTCGAGCGCCGGCTCGGCGGCCGGGTTGAGGCGCGCCTGGAGCTCGACGTTGAGGGCGCGGGCGCCGAGCGGGCCGCGGTTCATCGGGGTGAGCACCTGCACCTCGGCGACCGGGTCGAGCCCGAAGCGGCGCGGGATGCGCTCGGTGACCGTCTCCATCAGCCGCTCGTGGATCTCCTCGGGACCGGCGCAGGCGACCAGATAGAAGTCGCTCAGGCCCCTCCCCGGGGCGGGGCGCTCAGGCAGCTCGCCGCGGTGGATGCGGTGGGCGTTGACGATGATCCGCGAGGCCGCGGCCTGGCGGAAGACCTCCTCGAGGCGCACCGTCGGCACCCGCCGCGAGGCGATGAGATCGGCGAGCACCGCCCCCGGGCCGACCGAGGGGAGCTGGTCGACGTCGCCGACCAGCAGCAGGGCGGCCTCGCTCGGGATGGCACGCAGGAGCTGGCTCATCAGCACCACGTCGATCATCGAGCACTCGTCGACCACCACCAGGTCGGTCTCGAGGGGCCGCTCGCGGTCGTGCTTGAAGGCGAAGCGGCGCGGATCGAACTCGAGCAGGCGGTGGATGGTGCGCGCCTCGCGGCCGGTGGTATCGGCCAGGCGCCGGGCGGCCCTGCCGGTCGGCGCGCACAGATCCATGCGCACCCCCTTGGCGGCCAGAATGCGCAGGATGGCGTTGACCACCGTGGTCTTGCCGACCCCGGGGCCGCCGGTGATCACCGTGACCTTGCCGTTGACGGCCCGGGCCACTGCCTCGCGCTGGCCGGCCGAGAGCGTGATCCCGGCCTGGCGCTCGACCCAGGGGATCGCCCGGGCGGTATCGATCGGGCCCCAGGCCGGAGGGCCCTCGAGGAGGCGCCCGAGGTTCCCGGCGACCCCGACCTCGGCGCGCTGCAGGGCGGCGAGCAGCACGCAGGCCCGGCCCTCGATCGGCTCGGCGACGAGCTCGCCGGCGGCGAGCTCCTCCTCGAGGGCGCGCTCGATGATCGGCTCGGGCGCCTCGAGCAGCGCCGCGGCGCGTCGCAGCAGCGCGCTGCGCTCGGCCGCGCAGTGGCCCTCGGCGGCGATCTCCTGGAGCACGTGACGCAGCCCGGCGCGGGCCCGGATCAGCGAGTCGGGGGCGATCCCGAGGCGCCGCGCGATCTGATCAGCGCTCTTGAAGCCGATCCCGTGGATGTCGAGCGCCAGCCGGTAGGGGTTCTCGCGGACCCGCTCGAGGGCCGCATCCCCGTAGGTCTTGAAGATCCGCACCGCGCGCGCGGTGCCGACCCCGTGCGACTGCAGGAAGACCATGATCTCGCGCACCGCCCGCTGCTCGGCCCAGGCCTCGACCAGGCGGGCCTTGCGCTTCGGGCCGATCCCCTCGAGCTCGAGGAGCCGCTCGGGCTGGCGCTCGATGACCTCGAAGATGCGCTCGCCGAAGGCCGCCACCAGCCGCTTCGCGAAGCGCGGCCCGATCCCGCGCACCATCCCCGAGGCGAGGTAGCGCTCGATCCCCTCGCGGGTGCTCGGCGCCACGGTGCGCAGCTCCGCGGCCCGGAACTGCAGCCCGTGGGTGCGGTCGTTGACCCACTGCCCCTGGCACTCGACGTGCTCCCCGGGGGCCACCGCGGCGGCCCGGCCGACCACGGTGACCGGCTCGCGGCGCCCGCGCACCGCGACCCGCAGCACGCAGAATCCGCTCTCCTCGGCGTGGAACACCACCCGCTCCACGCTGCCTCCGAGCCGCTCGGTGGCCGCCGGGACGGACCCTCGGGCCGGATCGCGAGCCGCCATTTCTCAACCACCCCCTGATGGTGATAGCGTAACTGTATCGCCATCGAACCGTTCGCCGCCCGCTACACGCACCGCTCACCGAGATGCCGTCCTTGCGCCTGACCCGCGACGAGCTGCGCGCTGCGTTCCCCGAGGAGCTCTACCGGCACGGCGCCGAGTACCAGCGCGCCGGACGGGTCCCCGAGATCCGCCACCGCCGCGACCGCTTCCTCGAGCTGGTCAGCGGGCGGGTGGTGGAGCCACAGGGACGTCGCTACACCGCCCATGTGGCGATCGCACGGGAGCGCGACGGGGTGTTCATCGACGGCGACTGCTCGTGCCGGGTGGGAGCCAACTGCGAGCACGTGGTGGCCATCCTGCTCGAGGCGCTGGCCCGCCCGGCGGATCCCGGCCAGGCGGAGGTGGGGAGCCCAGCGGTGCTCGAGCCCGAGGCCGACACCTGGGCCCTGGAGCTGTGGGCCGACGAGATCGCCCGGGCCAGCGCGGAGCCGCTGTCCGACCGCGCCCGGGCGGGGGCGCGCGCCGAGCGGTTGCTCTACGTCCTCGACGAGCAGCCCCAGCCGAGCTCGCTGCCCCTGCTGCGCGTCCACGTCATCACCTGCCGGCCGCTCAAGCGCGGCGGCTACGGCCAGCCGCGGGGCTTCCGCATCGGGCGGGCCCTCGAGGCCCACCCACCGCGGGTGCTCGGTGATGCCGACATCGGCATCCTCCGCCTGCTCGTCGGCAGCGAGGACGAGCACGGGCCGGTGATCCTCGCCGGCTCGCTCGGCGCCAGCGCGCTCGAGCGGATGCTCGCCACCGGGCGCTGCCACTGGCTGGACCGCAACACACCGGCGCTGGCCCGCGGCGAGGCGCGAGCGGCCACCTGCGAGTGGTCGCTGGCCGACGACGGGCGCCAGTGGCTGGTGCTGCGCGCCGACCCGCCGGCCAGCGCGATCCTGCGCCTGTCCCCGCCGTGGTACCTCGACCGCGAGGCCGGCTGCTGCGGGCCGCTCGAGCTCGGCCTCGCGCCGGCGCTCGCCGCGGCGATCGCCGCGGCCCCGGCGGTGCGCCCCGAGCAGGCGCGCCATCTGCCCGCGGCGCTTCTCGAGCGGCTCCGCGCCCTCGATCTGCCGGCGCCCCGGGTCCCCGAGATCGAGGAGCGCTCGGGCCGGCCGGTGCCCTGCCTGTACCTGTTGGCGAGCGCCAACGACCCGGCCCCGCCGCGCGAGCATCCCTGGTACGGCCCGGCGCCGAAGGTGCCGAGCGCGCGGCTGCGCTTCGATTACGGTGGCGCCGAGATCGACTGCGACCCCGACGGCGAGCCGCTGGTCACGGTGCGCCACGGCGACGAGCGGCTGCTGCGCATCCACCGCGACGCCGCCTTCGAGCGCGAGGCCCTGGCGCGGCTCGCCGAGTGCGCGCTGATCGCGCGGGCCGCGAGCAGGGGCCTGGGCTGGTGGTACAAGGCGCCGCCCGGGGATCTGATCCCAGCCGAGGACGCCGGACCGGAGAGCGAGATCTGGCTGAGCTTCGTGCGCTACCACGTCCCGGCGCTCCGCGAGGCCGGCTGGCGGATCGCGATCGACGAGGACTTCGAGTTCCATGCCCTGGAACCCGACTCCTGGTACGCCGAGACGGCCGAGGCCGAGGAGCGCGGCTGGTTCGACCTCGAGCTCGGGATCGTGGTTGCCGGGCGGCGCGTCCCGCTGCTGCCGGTGCTCCACCGGATCTTCAGCCAGGGCGACGCCCTGGCGATGCTCGCCGAGCAGGCCGATGACGACGAGCTCCTGGTCCAGCTCTCCGGCGGCGAGTGGCTGGCGCTGCCGGCCGGGCGGCTGCGCACCATCGTCGGCACGCTGCTCGAGCTCACCGACCCGACCCTGCGGCTTGCCGGGGAACGCGTCCGGCTCTCGGAGTGGCGCGCCCCCGGGCTCGCCGAGCTCGGCGGGAGCGGGCTCGAGTGGCGTGGCGGCGAGCGGCTGCGCCGCCTCGCCCGGCGCCTCGCCGAGTGCCGTGGCGTCGAGCCGGCCAGCGAGCCGCCCGGCTTCGCTGCCGAGCTGCGCCCCTACCAGCGCCACGGGCTCGGCTGGCTGCAGCTCCTCGGCGAGCACCGCCTCGGCGGGGTGCTGGCCGACGACATGGGCCTCGGCAAGACCGTGCAGACCCTCGCCCACCTGCTCCTCGAGCGCCAGGCCGGACGGCTCGACCGCCCGGCGCTGGTGGTCGCGCCCACCAGCCTGACCACCAACTGGGCGGTGGAGGCGCGCCGCTTCGCCCCGGCGCTGCGCACCCTGGTCCTGCACGGCCCCGGGCGCGGCGAGCGCTTCGCCGAGATCGGCGACCACGACCTGGTGATCACCACCTATGCGCTGCTGCCCCGCGACGCCGAGGCGCTCGCCGCGCAGCCCTACCACCTGCTGGTGCTCGACGAGGCGCAGTACATCAAGAACCCGCGCACCAAGGCGGCGCAGGTGCTGCGCACCCTGGAGGCCCGCTCCCGGCTGTGCCTGACCGGCACCCCGCTCGAGAACCACCTCGGCGAGCTGTGGAGCCTGTTCCACTTCCTCGAGCCCGGGCTGCTCGGCGATGCCCGCCAGTTCCGGCGGCTGTTCCGCACCCCCATCGAACGCCACGGCGAGCGCGAGCGCGAGGCGGCGCTGCGCCGCCGGGTGGCGCCCTTCCTGCTGCGGCGCACCAAGGAGGAGGTGCTGCCCGAGCTGCCCGAGAAGACCACCATCGAGCGCGTGGTCGAGCTCGACGGCGGCCAGCGCGACCTCTACGAGAGCATCCGCGCGGCGATGCACGAGCGGCTGCGCGCCGCGATCGCCCGCCGCGGCATCGAGCAGAGCCAGATCCTGATCCTCGATGCCCTGCTCAAGCTCCGCCAGGTGTGCTGCGACCCGCGCCTGGTCCGCCTCCCCTCGGCGCGCCGGGTGCGCGCATCGGCCAAGCTCGCGCTGCTCATGGAGCTGCTCCCGGAGATGGTCGCCGAGGGCCGCCGGGTGCTGCTCTTCTCGCAGTTCACCAGCATGCTCGCCCTGATCGAGGAGGCGCTCGCCGCGCGCGAGATCGCCTACCTCACACTCACCGGCCAGACCCGCGACCGGGCGACGCCGGTGGCGCGCTTCCAGGCCGGCGAGGTGCCGGTCTTCCTGATCAGCCTCAAGGCCGGCGGCACCGGCCTCAACCTCACCGCGGCCGACACCGTGATCCACTACGACCCGTGGTGGAACCCGGCCGTCGAGGACCAGGCCACCGACCGCGCCCACCGCATCGGCCAGGACAAGAAGGTGTTCGTCTACAAGCTGATCACCGCAGGCACCGTCGAGGAGCGGATCCTCGCCCTGCAGGCGAGCAAGCGGCGGATCGCCGACGCGGTGCTCGCGCCCGCGGCCGCCGGCGGCCGCGCCGCGCTCGACGCCGAGGCCATCGAGGCGCTGTTCGCGCCGCTCGGCTGAGCCGGTGCCCGGGGCGAGCGGCAACGCGGCGCTGGTCCACGCGGCCGTCGACCGGGTGCTGGTGGCGCGCGGCGCCTACCAGCCGATCGAGCTGCTCATCGAGCTCGCGCGGCTCGACTACGCCCGCTACGAGGCCTGGCGCTGCGGCGAGATCGAGACCCTCGACGAGGCGCTGCTCGGCAACCGGCGGCGCATCGCCCGGCTCCTCGAGGAGGCGGCCGCGTGGGCACGGCGCCTGTCGCTCGCCCCGGCGCGGCTGCGCTACGAGGGCTGGGGCCCGCGCGCCGGACAACCGCTGCGGGCCTCGGCGCACCAGGCCCTGCGCGCCCTGCTCGAGACCGGCTACCGGCGCCGGCGCGCCGCGCCGCAGCTCGACCTCTTCCTCGACGGCTCCGAGGTCGCGGCGCTCAACGCGGCGTGCGCCGCGCTCGTCGCGCGCGACCCGGCCGCGGCCGCCGCGCGGCTCGCCGAGCTGCGCGAGCGCGCCCCGAGCCACCGCCAGCTCGCCGACCTCGAACGGCTCGGCGACGCCCTCGAGGCGCTCGCGGCCGGCGGCCCGGAGCTTCCGCCCGCCCTCGAGCTCGCCGCGATCGAGCGCCAGCTCGGGCCGGCCGCCGAGCGCGTGCTCGGCGCCCGCAGCCGCGACTTCCTGGCCCCCTTCTGGCGGCGCCTGGCCGAGCGCCTGCGGGCGCTGCCCTTCGACCCGCGCGCCCCCGAGCTCCACGCCAGCCACGCCTACGCGCGCTGCCTCGACTGGCGGGCGGCCCGCGACAGCGTGCTCGCCACCGCGGGATTCACCACCCACCCCGAGCTGCTCGAGCGGCTGGCCACCGCCGAGCTGCGCCTCGGGCAGCGGGTCGCGGCGATCCGCTGGCTGGCCGAGCTGTGCTGGCGCCACCCGGAGCGGGCCGACACCCTGCTCTGCGAGCAGGGCTTCACCGACCACGGGGTGGAACAGGCCTGGGAGGCGTTCACGGACCTCGACCTCGAGGCGCCGCTCGGGGCCGCCTGGTTCCCGGCCTGGCTGCTGATCGCCGAGCCGGGGCTGGCCCGGGCCTGGCCGGAGGCCCGCGCCGACGAGCCCTCCGGCGCCACGAGCCAGGGCACGAGCAACGCCCCGGGCGAGGCCGCGCGGCGCGCCTTCACCACCCTGGCGCGGCTCATCGTCGCCGAGCGCGAGGGCGCGCCCGCCGACCAGGTGCGCGCGCAGCGGGCCACGCTCGCCGAGCTCAGCGCCGCGCTGCTCGAGCGCCACCTCGAGATCCGCTCGCAGCCACGAAGCTGAGCGTTTG
>CAZRGU010000164.1:0-8411 GCA_964599705.1 uncultured Ectothiorhodospiraceae bacterium
GCTACTCGCCCCCGGCCTCGATCGCGGCGAGCACCTTGGCGGGGTGATCGGCGGCCTTGGCCACCCGCCGCCAGTGGCGGCGGACCTTGCCGTCGGGCCCGATCCAGACCGTCGAGCGGATCACCCCGACGGTCTTCTTGCCGTACAGGGTCTTCTCGCCCCAGGCCCCGTAGCGCTCCATGACCCGCTTGTCGGGGTCGCTGAGCAGGGTGAAGGGCAGCCGGTACTTGGCGGCGAAGCGCCGGTGCGAGTCGGCCCCGTCGGGCGAGACCCCGAGCACCACCACGCCGCGCCGCTCGAGCTCGCCCCACAGGTCGCGGAAGCCGCACGCCTCCTTGGTGCACCCCGGGGTGTCGTCGCGCGGGTAGAAGTAGATCACCACGTCGTTCCCGCGCAGCGCGCGCAGGGAGACCTTGTTGCCGTCGGCGTCCTTCAGGGTGAACTGCGGAGCCGCCTTGCCTTCCTCGATCGCCATCGCCTCGCCCTCGTTGCCCGCCGCCCTGCCGCGGCGCGCGGCGATTATGCCAGACGGCGCCAGGCCCGGCCGGCGGTTCGCGGTTGATCCAGATCAGCGCACCGCGCCGGCCGATGCGCTATCTACTGGGGGTCGCGAGGCCGGCCCCGGCGCCGGACTCGCCCACCGACCCGCGGGCGAGGCCCGCACCCCCGACCGCGAAACGTCGCAGCGCGCGGCCGCAGCGCCACCGAGGACAGCCAGCATGCAGCAGCGCCACGACCTCACCCGCCCCGCCGACCTGGCCCACGGCGAGCTCTCCGGCCCGCGGCGCAGCCACCGGCCCGTCTACCTCGACCGCCTGCCGCCCTGCAACCAGGCCTGCCCGGCCGGCGAGAACATCCAGGGCTGGCTGGCCGCCGCCCAGGGGGGGAAGTTCGAGCGCGCCTGGCGGCTGCTGGTCGAGGACAACCCGCTGCCCGCGATCCACGGCCGGGTCTGCTACCACCCCTGCGAGGAGCGCTGCAACCGGGTGCAGCTCGACTCCTCGGTGGCCATCCACGCCGTCGAGCGCTTCCTTGGCGATCTGGCCATCGAACGGGGCTGGCGGGTCGAGGTCGAGGCCGCGCCGAGCGGCAAGCGGGTGCTGGTGGTCGGGGCCGGACCGAGCGGGCTGGCCTGCGCCTACCACCTCGCCCGGCTCGGCCACGCCGTCGAGATCCACGACGCCGGGCCGGTGGCCGGCGGGATGATGCACTTCGGGATCCCCAGCTACCGGCTGCCGCGCGAGGTGATCCGCGCCGAGGTCGAGCGGATCTGCGCGCTCGGGGTCGCCCTGGTTCTCGAGCACAAGGTCCAGGACCTGCTCGCCGAGAAGC
Organism: uncultured Ectothiorhodospiraceae bacterium; assembly: GCA_964599705.1. GTDB lineage: Bacteria > Pseudomonadota > Gammaproteobacteria > HK1 > HK1 > CAZRGU01. The sequence goes on from CAZRGU010000164.1 coordinate 1,333, forward strand.
AGCTCGGCGGCTTCGACGCGGCCTTCGTGGCGGTCGGCGCGCACCTGTCCAAGCGCATCGACATCCCGGCGCGCGACGCCGGGCAGATGCTCGACGCGGTGAGCTTCCTGCGCGGGGTGGCCAGCGGCGAGGTGCCGCGCCTCGGGCGCCGGGTGGCGGTCTACGGCGGGGGCAACACCGCGATGGACGCCGCGCGCACCGCCCGGCGGCTCGGCTACGAGCCGCTGATCATCTACCGGCGCGACCGCGAGCACATGCCGGCCCATGACTTCGAGGCCGACGAGGCCCTCGAGGAGGGGGTCAAGATCCACTGGCTGCGCACCATCAAGACCATCGATCAGACCACCTTCACGGTCGAGGTGATGCGCATCAACGAGCACGGCCGCCCCGAGCCGACCGGCGAGTACGAGACCCTCGAGGCCGACTCGCTGATCCTCGCCCTCGGCCAGGACACCGACACCGCCTTCCTGCGCAACGCCCCCGGGGTCGAGTTCCAGGCCGACGGCACGGTGGTGGTCGACGAGCGGATGATGACCGGCTGCGAGGGGATCTTCGCCGGCGGCGACATGGTCCCCTCGGAGCGCACCGTGACCGTCGCGGTCGGCCACGGCAAGAAGGCCGCCCGCCACATCGACGCCTGGCTGCGCGGGACCCGCTACGCCAAGCCGCGGACCACCGCAGTCGCCGGGTTCGAGCGGCTCCACGTCTGGTACTCGACCGATGCCGCGCAGCGCGAGCAGGAGCGCCTCGAGCTCGAGCGGCGGCTGCACGGCTTCGACGAGGTCGTCGAGGGGCTCGACGCCGAGGAGGCCCGCTACGAGGCCCGCCGCTGCCTGTCGTGCGGCAACTGCTTCGAGTGTGACGGCTGCTACGCGGCCTGCCCCGAGCGGGCCGTGATCAAGCTCGGGCCGGGACGGCGCTACCGCTTCGACTACGCCCGCTGCACCGGCTGCGCGGTGTGCTACGAGCAGTGCCCGTGCGGGGCCATCGAGATGGAGCCGGAACCGGTGGAGGCGAGCGCATGAGCAGCAACCGGCAAGCCACCCTGGACGGCAACGAGGCGGTCGCCGACGTCGCCTACCGGGTCAACGAGGTCTGCGCGATCTTCCCGATCACCCCCTCCTCGCCGATGGGCGAGCTCGCCGACCAGTGGGCCACCGAGGGGCGGACCAACATCTGGGGCAGCGTGCCGCTGGTCGCCGAGCTGCAGAGCGAGGGCGGGGCGAGCGGCGCGGTCCACGGGGCGCTGCAGGCCGGGGCGATGTCGACCACCTTCACCGCCTCGCAGGGCCTGCTGCTGATGATCCCGAACATGTACAAGATCGCCGGCGAGCTGACCTCGACCGTGTTCCACGTCGCGGCCCGCTCGCTCGCCGCCCAGGCGCTGTCCATCTTCGGCGACCACAGCGACGTGATGGCGGCCCGCTCGACCGGCTTCGCGATGCTCGCCTCGGCCTCGGTCCAGGAGGCCCACGACCTGGCCCTGATCGCCCAGGCCGCCACCCTCGAGGCGCGAGTGCCCTTCGTGCACTTCTTCGACGGCTTCCGCACCTCGCACGAGATCAACAAGATCGAGCTGCTCGACGACGAGACGGTGCGCGCCCTGATCCGCGACGAGCTGGTCATCGCCCACCGCGAGCGGGCCCTCAACCCCGACCGCCCGTTCGTGCGCGGTACCGCCCAGAACCCGGACGTCTACTTCCAGGCCCGCGAGACGGTGAACCCCTTCTACGCGGCGGTCCCCGGGCGGGTCGAGGCGGCCATGAAGCGGCTCGCCGAGCTGACCGGGCGCCGCTACCGGCTGTGCGAGTACCGAGGCCACCCGGAGGCCGAGCGGGTGCTGGTGCTGATGGGCTCGGGGGCCGAGACCGCCGCCGAGACGATCGCCCGGCTGGCGGCCGGGGGCGAGCGGGTGGGGGTCGTGCAGGTGCGCCTGTTCCGGCCCTTCCCGGCCGCCCACCTGGTCGCCGCGCTGCCGCCGAGCACGCGGGCCATCGCGGTGCTCGACCGCACCAAGGAGCCCGGCGCGATGGGCGAGCCGCTCTACCTCGACGTGGTCGCGGCACTGGCCGAGCAGTGGCCGGCCGCGCAGCGCGCGCCGGCCGTGATCGGCGGGCGCTACGGGCTCTCTTCCAAGGAGTTCACCCCGGCGATGGTCCGCGGGGTGCTCGCCGAGCTCGCCGCCGAGCGCCCGCGGCGCCACTTCACGGTCGGGATCCGCGACGACGTCAGCCACAGCAGCATCGACTACGACCCGGGCTACGTGCTCGAGCCCGAGGGGGCGGTCAGCGCGATCTTCTACGGGCTGGGCGCCGACGGCACGGTCGGGGCCAACAAGAACACCATCAAGATCATCGGCGAGGAACCCGGCTTCCACGCCCAGGGCTACTTCGTCTACGACTCGCGCAAGTCGGGCTCCCAGACCACCTCGCACCTGCGCTTCGGCCCGCGCCCGATCCGCGCCCCCTACCTGGTGCAGTCGGCGAGCTTCGTCGGCTGCCACCAGTTCGGCTTCCTCGAGCGCATCGACGTGCTCGCCGCCGCCGCCCCCGGGGCGACCTTCCTGCTCAACAGCCCCTACGGGCCCGGCGAGGTCTGGGAGCGGCTGCCGCGCCCGGTCCAGGAGCGGATCATCGAGCGGGGCATCGCCCTGTGGGTGATCGACGCCTACCGGGTGGCCCGTGACAACGACATGGGCACCCGCATCAACACCATCATGCAGACCTGCTTCTTCGCGATCTCCGGGGTCCTGCCCAGCGAGGAGGCGATCGCCAAGATCAAGGCCTACATCCGCAAGTCCTACGCGCGCAAGGGCGAGGATCTGGTCAAGCGCAACTTCGCCGCGGTCGACCAGGCGCTCGCCCACCTGCACCGGGTCGAGGTCCCGGGGACGGTCAGCGCCACGGCCGGGCTGCGCCCGCCGGTGCCCGCCGAGGCCCCGGAGTTCGTGCGCACGGTCACCGCGGCGATGCTCGCCGGGCGCGGCGACGAGCTGCCGGTCAGCGCCCTGCCGGCCGACGGCACCTACCCGAGCGGCACCACCCGCTGGGAGAAGCGCCGGGTCTCGGCCTTCGCCCCGCGCTGGGACCCGGAGACCTGCATCCAGTGCGGCAACTGCGCGATGGTCTGCCCGCACGCCGTGATCCGCGCCAAGTTCTACGATCGCGGCCACCTCGAGGCCGCCCCCGAGGGCTTCCAGGCCGCGCGCCTGAGCGGGCGCGGCTTCCCCGACGTGCGCTACACGCTGCAGGTCTATGCCGAGGACTGCACCGGCTGCGCGCTGTGCGTCGAGGCCTGCCCGGTGCGCAGCCGCAGCGAGCCGGGGCGGCGCGCGATCAACATGGAGCCGCTCGACGAGGACCTCGAGCAGGCGCGCGCCGCGGTGGCCTTCTTCGAGCGGCTCCCCGACAACGATCGGGCCCGGGTCGACTTCAGCAACGTGCGCGGAGTGCAGTACCTGCGCCCGCTGTTCGAGTTCTCGGGAGCCTGCGCCGGGTGCGGCGAGACACCCTACCTCAAGCTCATCTCGCAGCTCTTCGGGGACCGGATGCTGGTCGCCAACGCCACCGGCTGCTCCTCGATCTACGGCGGCAACCTTCCGACCACCCCGTGGTCGTGCAACGACGAGGGGCGCGGGCCGGCCTGGTCGAACTCGCTGTTCGAGGACAACGCCGAGTTCGGCCTCGGCTTCCGGCTGACCGCCGACACGCACCGCGCCGAGGCCGAGCGGCTGGTCGAGCGGCTGCGCGAGGTGATCGGCGCCGAGCTCGCCGACGCCCTGCTCGGCGCCCCCCAGGACGAGGAGAGCCAGATCCGCGCCCAGCGCGCCCGGGTCGCCGAGCTCAAGGCGCGGCTCGGCGCCCTCGACGGAGGAGGCCCCGAGGTCGCCCACCTGCTCTCGCTGTGCGACCACCTGGTGCGGCGCAGCGTGTGGATCGTCGGCGGCGACGGCTGGGCCTACGACATCGGCTACGGCGGGCTCGACCACGTGCTCGCCAGCGGCCGCGACATCAACGTGCTGGTGCTCGACACCGAGGTCTACTCCAACACCGGCGGGCAGATGTCCAAGGCCACCCCACTGGCCGCGGTGGCCAAGTTCGCCAGCGGCGGCAAGACCACCGCCAAGAAGGACCTGGCGCTGCAGGCGATCGCCTACGGCGACGTCTACGTAGCGCGGGTCGCCCTCGGGGCCAACCCCCAGCAGGCGCTGCTCGCCCTGCGCGAGGCCGAGCGCTACCCCGGGCCCTCGCTGGTGCTCGCCTACAGCCACTGCATCGCCCACGGGATCAACATGGAGCATGGCCTGCGCCAGCAGAAGCTGGCCGTCGACAGCGGCTACTGGCCGCTGATCCGCTACAACCCGAAGCTGCGCGAGGCGGGCAAGAACCCGTTCCTGCTCGACTCGCAGCGCCCGCGGATGCGCCTCGCCGACTACGCCTACCGCGAGGTACGCTACCGCATCCTGCGGCGCAGCAACGCCCGCCAGGCCGAGCGGCTGATGCGCCTGGCCCAGGAGAACGTCAACGTCAAGTGGGCGATCTACGAGGAGATGGCGACCCGCGGCGACGCCAGCTACCACTTCGCCAGGCGCGGCTGAGCAGGGGAGGACGCGCGATGGATCTCAGCACCACCTACATGGGCCTCGAGCTGGCCCACCCGATCGCCGCCTCGGCCTCGCCACTGTCCGAGCAGCTCTCCAACATCCGCCGCATGGAGGACGAGGGCGCGGCCGCGGTGGTCCTGTTCTCGCTGTTCGAGGAGCAGATCCGCCACGAGAGCGAGGCCTTCGAGCACCTCATCTCGCACGGGGCCAACAGCTTCGCCGAGGCGCTCACCTACTTCCCCGGCAGCGACGACTACATGGTCGGCGCCGAGGAGTACCTCGAGCTGGTGCGCAGCGCCACCGAGGCGGTCGACATCCCGGTGATCGGCAGCCTCAACGGGGTGACCAACGAGGGCTGGATCGACTACGCACGCGAGATCGAGCGGGCCGGCGCGCGGGCCATCGAGCTCAACGTCTACGCGATCGCCGGCGACCTCGACAAGACCGGCGCCGAGGTCGAGGCCGAGTACCTGGAGATCCTCGGTCACGTCAAGGGCGCGACCTCGATCCCGGTGGCCTTGAAGCTCAGCCCCTTCTTCAGCGCCTTCGGCAACATGGCGCGGCGCCTCGACGCGGCCGGCGCCGACGCCCTGGTGCTCTTCAACCGCTTCTACCACCCCGAGATCGACATCGAGCGCCGCGAGGTCGAGCACCGCCTCGAGCTCAGCACCCCGGCCGAGATGCACCTGCCGCTGATGTGGATCGCCCGGCTCCACGGCCGGATCCGCGCCTCGCTGGGGGCCACCCGCGGCGTCTACGGACCCGAGGAGGTGATCAAGTACCTGCTCGCCGGGGCCGACGCGGTGTTCACCACCGGGGCGCTGCTCAAGCACGGCATCGAGCACCTCCAGGTGCTGGTCGGCGGCCTGCGCGAGTGGATGGAGCGCAACGAGTACGCCTCGGTGGCGCAGATGAAGGGCTCGATGAGCCAGCGCAACGTCGCCGACCCCTCGGCCTACGAGCGCGCCAACTACCTGCGCATCCTCGAGCGCTACCAGAGCCCGTACAGCTTCTAGCCCCCACGAGGTACCGGCAGCGATGAGCTACGACCCGATCAAGGCATGGGGTCCGGGCACCGGGCTCGGCTATCCGGACTCGTACTGGACCGCGACGGCCGGGGTGGCACCCGAGGACGACGGTCCGCTGCGCGGCATGGCCGAGGCCGACGTGGTGGTCATCGGCGGTGGCTACACCGGGCTGAGCTGCGCCCTGCACCTGGCCCGCGATCACGGCGCGCGGGTGGTGGTGCTCGAGGCCAACCGGGCGCTGTGGGGCGGGAGCGGGCGCAACGGCAGCTTCTGCCGCCCGGCGCTCGGGCGGGTGCCGCTCGCCGAGTGGCTGCCGCGCTGGGGCAAGGAGCGGGCCCGGGCCCTGTTCGCCGAGGCCCTCGAGGCGCCGCGCACGGTGCTCGCCCTGATCGAGGCCGGGCCGATCGACTGCGAGGTGCAGCCGCCGGGAACCCTGCGCCTGGCCCACCGCGCCAGCCGGCTGGCCGAGCTCGAGCGCGACCAGCGCCTGCTCGCGGACACCTTCGGCTACCGCACCGAGCTGCTCGGCAGGAGCGAGCTGGCCGCCTCGTACCTCGACGAGCAGGAGGCCCATGGCGCCCTGCGCTGGCCGGATGGCTTCGCCCTGCACCCGCTCAAGCTCGGCTTCGGGCTGCTCGCGATGGCCCGCGGCGCCGGCGCCCGGGTGCACCCGGCCAGCCCGGCGCGGCGCTGGCGCAAGGCCGGGGCGGTGCACGTGGTCGAGACGGCCGACGGCGCGGTGCGCGCCCCCGAGCTGGTCTTCGCCACCAACGGCTACACCCCCGAGCACCTGCACCCGTGCCTGGCCGGGCGGCTGCTGCCGGTCATCTCGAACATCATCGTCACCCGCCCGCTCGAGGCAGAGGAGCGCGAGGCCTGCGCGCTGAAGACCCGTGACGTGATGTTCGACACCCGCAAGCTGCTCAACTACTACCGGGCGTTGCCCGACGGGCGCTTCCTGCTCGGCTGCCGCGGCCCGATCCGCGACCGCGCCCGGGCCAATGCGGCCCACTGCGAGCGGCTGCGCGCGACCCTGGCGCGCAAGCTCCCTGCGCTCGCCGGGATCGAGATCGACTACTTCTGGGGCGGCTGGGTGGCGGTGACCTGGGACTCGATCCCGCACCTCGCCAGCGCCGAGGACGACCCCAGCGTGCGCTACGCGCTCGGCTACTGCGGCAGCGGGGTGGCGGCGGGCATCCACCTCGGGCGGCGCCTGGCCGAGGCCATCAACGGCGCCGACACCGTCCCCGAGGTGCTGCGCACGCCGCTGCCGCGCATCCCGCTCGCCGCGCTGCGCCGCCTCGGCCAGCGCGCCGCCTTCACCTGGTTCGCGCTGCGCGACCGCCTCTGAGCGGCTCGCGGCCGTCTCCTCGGTCCCCGGGGAAGGCTCCCGGGAGCACGTGAGGCCCCGGATCAGCGCCCGCAACCCCCGCGCGCGGGTGCTCGTG
>CAZRGU010000165.1:0-8399 GCA_964599705.1 uncultured Ectothiorhodospiraceae bacterium
CCCTCGGCAGCCTTCCTCGTAGCCCGGGCTCTGCCCGGGATTGCGCGTGGGATCGCACCGGCCGTTCGCTGCCGAAGCGGGCCCCGACCGGGCTGGCGCCCGAGCTACGCCCGGGATCGAGCGTGGGATGGCACCAGCCGTTCGGTGTCGCAGCGGGACCTTCTCCGCCCCGAAAAGTGCGAAACACGAGTCAGATGTGGATGGCCCGCCCATCGGCGGCCAGGGCCGCCTCGTGGAGCGTCTCGGCGAGCGTCGGGTGGGCGTGGCAGATGCGGGCGAGATCCTCGGTCGCGGCCCCGAAGGCCATCGCGGTGGCCGCCTCGGCGATCAGCTCCGAGGCCTGCGGGCCGATGATGTGGACCCCGAGCAACCGGTCGTCGTCGGCCGCCCCCAGCACCTTGACCCGCCCTGCGCTCTCACCGGCGGCCAGGGCCCGCCCGCTGGCCGCGAACGGGAAGGTGCCGGCCCGATAGGCCACGCCCTCGGCCTCGAGCTGCTGCTCGCTCTTGCCCACCCAGGCGATCTCGGGGTGGGTGTAGATCACCCAGGGGATCAGGTCGTGGTCGACCTGCCCGGCCTGCCCGGCGATGCGCTCGGCGACCGCGACCCCCTCCTCGGAGGCCTTGTGGGCGAGCATCGGGCCGGGCACCACGTCGCCGATCGCCCACACCCCGTCGAGCGCCGTGCGCCCCTCCCCGTCGACCGGGATGCGCCCGCCCTCGTCGAGCTCGAGCCCGACCTCGGCGGCGCCGAGCCCCTCGGTGCACGGGCGCCGGCCGACCGCGACCACCACCCGGTCGACCTCGAGGGTGTGCTCGCCGTCGCCGTCGGCGTAGCGCACCGCGACCTGCTCGCCGCGCCGCTCGGCGCCCTCGACCCGCGCCCCGAGGCGAATGTCGAGGCCCTGGCGGGTGAGCAGGCGGCGGGCCTCGGCGGCGATCTCGGCGTCGGCGGCCGGCAGGAAGGTGTCGAGCGCCTCGAGCAGGATGACCTCGGCGCCGAGCCGCCGCCAGACGCTGCCGAGCTCGAGCCCGATGACCCCGGCGCCGATCACGGCAAGACGGTCGGGCACCTCGGTCAGCGCCAGCGCGCCGCTGCTGTCGAGGATCCGCTCGCCGTCGAAGGGCACGCTCGGCAGCTCGATGGGGTACGAGCCGGTGGCGATGATCAGGTGCCCGGCCTCGAGCACCTCCGGGACCTCACCGGCGGTGGCCTCGAGGGCCACCCGCCGCCCGGGAAGCAGGCGCGCGCTGGCGGCGTGGAAGGTGACCCCGTTCTTGCGCAGCAGGGCGCCGATGCCGCGGGTGAGCTGGCGCACGATCTTGTCCTTGCGCCGGATCATCGCGGCGACGTCGACCTCGACGGCGCCGACCTGGATGCCGTGGGCGGCGAGCGCGCCGCCGAGCTCGGCGAAGCGCTGCGAGGAGTCGAGCAGCGCCTTCGACGGGATGCAGCCGACATTCAGGCAGGTGCCGCCGAGGGCCGGCTTGCCGGCCGGGTCGAGCCAGCGGTCGACGCAGGCGACCTTGAGCCCGAGCTGGGCGCAGCGGATGGCGGCCACGTAGCCGCCGGGGCCTGCGCCAATGACGACGACGTCGTAGCGGTCGGGGGTGTCAGGCATCGGATTCAGACCTCGAGCAGCAGGCGGGCCGGGTCCTCGACCGCCTCCTTGATGGTGACCAGGAACTGGACCGCCTCGCGCCCGTCGACGATCCGGTGATCGTAGGACAGGGCGAGGTACATCATCGGGCGCACCGCGATCTCACCGTCGACCACCACCGGGCGCTCCTGGATCTTGTGCATGCCGAGGATCGCGCTCTGCGGCGGGTTGAGGATCGGGGTCGAGAGCAGCGAGCCGAAGACCCCGCCGTTGGAGATGGTGAAGGTGCCGCCGCTCATCTCCTCGATGGTCAGGCGCCCGTCGCGGGCGCGCTGGCCGAACTCGGCGATCTGGCGCTCGATGGCGGCGAAGCCGAGCCGCTCGACGCCGCGCAGCACCGGGACCACCAGGCCGCGCGGCGAGCCCACCGCGACCCCGATGTCGCAGTAGTCGTGGTAGACGATGGCGTCGTCCTCGAGGTAGGCGTTGACCGCCGGGAAGCGCTCGAGGGCGTGCGCGGCGGCCTTGACGAAGAACGACATGAAGCCGAGGCGCACGCCGTGGGCGGCCTCGAAGCGCTCCCGGTAGCGGCGCCGCAGCGCCATCACCGGGGCCATGTCGACCTCGTTGAAGGTGGTCAGGATGGCCGCCGTGCGCTGCGCCTCGAGCAGCCGCTCGGCGATCCGCGCCCGCAGCCGGCTGAGCGGCTCGCGCCGCTCGCCGCGCGCGCCGCTCGCCGGGCCCGCAGCGGGTGCGGGAGCCGCCGGAGGGGCCGCGCTCGGCGCGGCGGTGGCGGCCGGCTGCGCTGCGGGTGCCGGCTCGGGCTGCGCGGGGCGCTCGGCGGCGGCGAGGTGGGCGAGCACGTCGGCCTTGGTGATCCGCCCACCACGGCCGCTGCCGGGGATGGCGCGCGGGTCGAGCCCGTGCTCCTCGGCGATCTTGCGCGCCGCCGGGCTGAGCAGCGGCTCGGCCGCCGTCGCGGCGGGCGGGGCGACGGCCGGGGAGGGCGCTGCGCCGCTGCCCGCCGGGGCCGGCGGCTCGGGGGCCGCGGTCACCGCCGGGGCCGCCTCGGTGTCGATGCGGGCCAGCACCTCGTCGCCGAGCGCGGTCTCGCCGGTCTGCTTGAGGACCTCGGCGAGCACCCCGCTGGCCGGGGCCGGGACCTCGAGCACCACCTTGTCGGTCTCGAGCTCGATCAGGATCTGGTCGCGCTCGACGCTCTCCCCGGGGCGCAGGCGCCACTCGAGCAGGGTGGCATCCGGGATCGACTCGGGGAGCATCGGCACCTTGACGTCTACCAGCACGGCGGGGTTCCTCTGTCGGTGGGCGGTCGGATCATGCGCTCTTGCGCCGGGCGGCGGCCCGTGCCGGTCCGAGCGCGCTCTCGACCAGGGCGCGCTGCTGCTCGAGGTGCAGGCCGAGGTAGCCGACCGCCGGCGAGGCCGAGTAGTCGCGCCCCGCGTAGAGCAGCCGGTCGCGGGGCCCGACGCAGCCGGCCAGGTGGCGGCGCGAGAGCATGAAGAACCAGCTTCCCTGGTTGCGCGGCTCCTCCTGGGCCCAGCAGATCTGACGGGCCCGCGGGTAGCGCTCGAGCAGCGCCCGGACCTCCTCGGCGGGGAACGGGTAGAGCTGCTCGATGCGGGCGATGGCGACATCGGCCCGCTCGGCCTCGCGACGCCGCTCGAGCAGCTCGTAGTAGACCTTCCCGGCGCACAGCACCAGCCGGCGCACCCGCTGCGGGTCGAGATCGTCGACCTCGTCGATCACCGGCTGGAAGCCGCCGCCGGCGAGCTCCTCGCGGCTCGACACCGAGAGGCGATGGCGCAGCAGGCTCTTGGGGCTCATGATCACCAGCGGCTTGCGGTAGGGGCGCAGCGCCTGGCGGCGCAGCAGGTGGAACATCTGCGCCGGGGTGCTCGGCACGCAGACCTGCATGTTCTCCTCGGCGCACAGCTGCAGGAAGCGCTCGAGGCGTGCCGAGGAGTGCTCCGGGCCCTGGCCGTCGTAGCCGTGCGGGAGCATCAGCACCAGCCCGCAGTAGCGCCCCCACTTGGCCTCCGAGGAGCTCAGGAACTGGTCGATGACCACCTGGGCGCCGTTGACGAAGTCGCCGAACTGGGCCTCCCAGACGACCAGCCGCTCGGGGGCCGCCGAGCTGTAGCCGTACTCGAAGCCGAGCACCGCCTCCTCGGAGAGCATCGAGTTGATGAAGCGCACCGGCGCCTGGGTCTCGGAGAGGTGGGCGAGCGGCGTCCAGGTGCCGCGCCGGGCCTGGTTGTGAACCACCGCGTGGCGGTGGAAGAAGGTGCCCCGCTGGCTGTCCTGGCCCGAGAGGCGCACCGCCACGCCCTGCTCGAGCAGGGTGGCGTAGGCGAGCATCTCGGCGAAGCCCCAGTCCATCGGGCGGGCCCCGCGGGCCATCTCGCCCCGGGCCTGGTAGATGCGGGCCACCGAGCGGTGCAGCTCGAAGTCGTCCGGCACCCGGCAGATCCGCTCGCCGAGCCGCTCGACGGTCTCGACCGGGACCGTGGTGTCGGCCGGCTCGCGCCAGCCGGTGCCCAGATACGGCCGCCAGTCGGCCAGATGGCTCGGATCGGGCGCGGCGACCAGCGGCCGCGAGACCGCCTCGTTGCGGTCGAGGCGCGCCACGTACTCGTCGCGCAGGCGCTGCGGCGCGTCGGGCTCGATCACCCCCTCGGCGATCAGGCGCTGGGCGTAGACCTCGGGCGGCGGCGAGAGCTCGCGGATCCGGCGGTACATCATCGGCTGGGTGGCGAACGGCTCGTCGGCCTCGTTGTGCCCGTAGCGGCGGTAGCAGACGATGTCGACCACCACGTCGCGCTTGAAGCGCATCCGGTAGTCGAGCGCGATCGCGGTGACGAACACCGCTGCCTCCAGGTCGTTGCCGTTGACGTGGAAGATCGGCGCCTGGACCAGCTTGGCGACATCGGTGCAGTACAGCGTCGAGCGCGAGTCGAGCGGGTCGCTGGTGGTGAAGCCGATCTGGTTGTTGACCACGAAGTGCACCGTGCCGCCGGTCCCGTAGCCGCGGGTCTCGGACAGGTTCAGCGTCTCGGTGACCACGCCCTGGCCGCAGAAGGCCGCGTCGCCGTGGATCAGCACCGGCACGACCTGGTCGCGCTCGCGGTCGTCGCGCCGCTCCTGGCGGGCGCGTACCGAGCCCTCGACCACCGGGTTGATGATCTCGAGGTGCGAGGGGTTGAAGGCGAGCACCAGGTGCAGCGGCCCGCCGGGCGTTGCCACGGTCGAGGAGAAGCCGAGGTGGTACTTGACGTCGCCCGAGCCCGCGCCGGCGGCGCTGCCCTCGAACTCGCTGAACAGCGCCTTGGGGTGCTTGCCGAGGATGTTGACCAGGACGTTGAGCCGCCCGCGGTGGGCCATGCCGATCACCACCTCGCGCACGCCGCGCTCCCCGCAGCCCGCGATCAGGGCGTCGAGGGCCGGGATCAGGGCCTCGCCACCCTCCAGCGAGAAGCGCTTCTGGCCGACGTAGCGCCGGTGCAGGTACTCCTCGAGGGCCCGGGCCGCGATCGCCCAGGCGAGGATCTCGCGGCGCCGGGCCGGCTCGTAGGCCGGGCGCCCGCGGGCCCGCTCGAGGCGCTCCTGGACCCAGCGCTTCTGCTCGGTCGAGCCGATGTGGGTGAGCTCGACGCCGATGCTGCCGCGGTAGGTCTCGCGCAGCAGCCGGTCGATCTCGGCCAGCGGCGCCTCGGGGGCCATGAACAGGGTGCCGGTGTTGAAGACCTGGTCCATGTCGGCCGGCCCGAGGCCGTAGTGGGCGGGCTCGAGATCGGGCACCGGGGGACGCTCGTAGAGGCCGAGCGGATCGATGTCGGCGGCGCGGTGGCCGCGGTAGCGGTTGGCGCTGATCAGGGCCAGCACCTTGGCCTGCTTCTCGGTGAGGTCCGAGCGGGTCGCCGAGGGCCCGGCCGGCGCCACGGTGCGCGGCTCGCGCAGCTCCGCGAAGCAGTCCCGCCAGCGCGGATCGACGGAGTCCGGGTCGCTGAGCCAGGCGCGATAGAGCTGGTCCAGGAACTCGGCGTTCCCGGGGTGGAACAGGGTGGTATCGGTCATCGGGCCTACCGGTGATGCGCATGTCGCCCGCCGGGCTCGAGGGCCCGGCCGGCGAATGAGAGGGATTCTCGACGTTGGCCGCGAAGTGTAGTCCAAGGCGGCCGCGATGGGTACCAATGACCGCCCTACTGTGCGATCATGGCCGCGGTCCGGTTCAAGGCGCCCGTGTCTGCGAGCGCCGGCCCAGCTCGGCTGCGCCGCAGCGCTCGGGATCCGGCCCGTGAACCGGAGCGGTCAGCGCGCCCGGGACGGGCACGTGCGGCAGCCGGCGGGACGCCGGTCCATCCAGCCTCACTCGACGCCGCACGGCGCGCCTGTCCCTAACCCGAGAGGGGTTCTGCCTGCGGCGCGCGCGGCGGGGCCTGCGCTTCGTCCGACCGCCCCCGACCAGGATTGTCCAGCGAAAGGGGGAAGGACATGACTGCCAACCGAACCGTCACCGTAACCGATTCCGCCACCGGCAAGAGCTGTGAGTGCCCGGTGCTCGAGGGCGCCCACGGCAAGCCGGTCATCGACATCCGCGGCATTCCCGCCGCGCTCGGCTACTTCACCCACGACCCCGGCTTCGGCGCCACCTCGGCCTGTCGCAGCCGCATCACCTACATCGACGGCGAGCAGGGAATCCTGCTCTATCGCGGCTATCCGATCGAGCAGCTCGCCGAGCACAGCAGCTACCTCGAGGTCTGCTACCTGCTGCTCTACGGCGAGCTGCCCAACGAGGAGCAGTGGAAGGAGTTCAACGCCCAGGTCCGCCAGCACACCATGGTCCACGAGGGGGTGCGCCGCTTCCTGCAGGGCTACCGCTATGACGCCCACCCGATGGGGATGCTGGTCGGTCTGGTCGGGGCGCTGTCGACCTTCTACCACGACTCGCTCGACATCCACGACCCGGCCCACCGCGAGACCTGCGCCATCCGCCTGATCGCCAAGATGCCCTCGATCGCCGGCGACTGCTACAAGTACTCGATCGGCCAGCCCTTCATGTACCCGATCAACTCGCTCGGCTACGTCGAGAACTTCCTGCAGATGATGTTCGCGGTGCGTGCCGAGCCCTACGTGCCCAACCCGGTCGCGGTGCGGGCCCTCGAGCTGATGCTGATCCTGCACGCCGACCACGAGCAGAACGCGAGCACCTCGACGGTGCGCCTGGCCGGCAGCTCCGGGGCCAATCCGTTCGCCTGCATCGCCGCCGGCATCGCCACCCTCTGGGGACCGGCTCACGGCGGGGCCAACGAGGCCGTGATCCGGATGCTCGAGCAGATCAAGGACCCCGACGAGATCCCCAAGTACGTGGCCCGGGCCAAGGACAAGAACGACCCGTTCCGGCTGATGGGCTTCGGCCACCGGGTCTACAAGAACTACGACCCGCGCGCCAAGATCATCCGCAAGGCCTGCCACGAGCTGCTCGCCGACCTCGACGCCCGCGAGCAGCCGCTCTTCGAGATCGCGATGCAGCTCGAGGACATCGCCCTCAAGGACGACTACTTCATCTCCCACAAGCTCTACCCGAACGTCGACTTCTACTCCGGGATCATCCTCTCGGCGCTCGGCATCCCGAGGAACTTCTTCACGGTGCTCTTCGCGATGGCGCGCAGCGTCGGCTGGATCAGCCAGTGGATGGAGATGATGGGCGACGAGGACTTCCGCATCGGGCGCCCGCGCCAGCTCTACATCGGCGCGCCGCAGCGCGATTACGTGGCGATGGATCAGCGCGGCTGAGCCGGCAAACGAAGGGAGATCGACGATGAAGCAAGCGGTACGAGTCGCGGTGACCGGGGCGGCTGGCCAGATCGGCTACTCGCTCCTGTTCCGCATCGCCTCCGGGGAGATGCTCGGCGCCGACCAGCCGGTGATTCTCCAGCTCATGGAGATCCCGGCCGCCCTCGGCGCGGTCAAGGGCGTGGTCATGGAGCTGCGTGACTGCGCCTACCCGTTGCTCGAGGACGTGGTGATCACCGATGACGCCGAGGTCGCCTTCCGCGATGCCGACTATGCCCTGCTGGTCGGCGCCAAGCCGCGCGGCAAGGGCATGGAGCGCGGCGACCTGCTCAAGGAGAACGGCAAGATCTTCAAGCCCCAGGGCGAGGCGCTCAACGCCTGTGCGAGCCGCGCGGTCAAGGTCCTGGTGGTCGGCAACCCGGCCAACACCAACGCCCTGATCGCGCTGCGCAACGCCCCGGACCTCGCCCCCACCCAGTTCGCGGCGATGACCCGCCTCGATCACAACCGCGCGATCAGCCAGCTCGCCGAGCGCACCGGGGCGCCGGTCGACTCGATCCGGCGGGTCGCGATCTGGGGCAACCACTCGGCCACCCAGTACCCGGACATCAGCCACGCCACCATCGAGGGGGTGCCGGCCAGCGAGCGGGTCGACCCCGAGTGGGTGCGCGAGACCTTCATCCCGCGGGTCCAGAAGCGCGGCGCCGAGATCATCGAGGCGCGCGGGCTGTCGAGCGCCGCCTCGGCCGCCTACGCGGCCCTGCAGCACATGCGCGACTGGGTCGAGGGCACCGCCGAGGGCGACTGGGTGAGCATGGCGGTGCCGAGCGACGGCAGCTACGGGATCCCCGAGGGGCTGGTCTACTCGTTCCCGGTCACGGTCAGCGACGGCCAGTACCGGATCGTCCAGGGCCTCGAGATCGACGAGTTCAGCCGCGCGAAGATGGATGCCACCCAGGCCGAGCTCGAGCAGGAGCGCGACGCC
>CAZRGU010000166.1:0-6661 GCA_964599705.1 uncultured Ectothiorhodospiraceae bacterium
TGTGCCGCTGCACCGGCTACGCCAAGATCCTCGAGGCGGTGCGCCGGGCGGCGGGGCAGCCCCTCGCCGAGGCGGGGGAGTAGCCAGCCGACACCTGTCAAGCGACATCCAGATTTACGCGATAAGGCGACACCCAGTCTTACGCACCCGTGTCGTGTCATCGCAGCGCTCCAGTCGCTGGCGCAGGCTCACGGCCTGCTCGAGGTCGCGCAGACGGTAGCTGCGGCCCTTGATGTTGAGGACGTGGCTGTGGTGCAGGTGCCGGCGCTGCTTCGCGAGCGGGCGGCGATGCAGGGGGGGCGCGCGCGAGCTGGGCGCGGCTGATCGCCAGGGTCTACGAGGTCGACCCGCTGGTGTGCCCGCGCTGCGCCGGATCGATGCGGGTGATCGCCCTGACCGAGGAATCGACGCTCATGCGCCGGATCCTCGAGCACCTCGGCGAGTGGTCGCCGCGTGAGGGGATCGAGCCCGATGATCCCGGACCGCCACAGTGGCCGCGCGGTGCCCAGCTCCCGCTCACCCGCCATCCCGTTCCCGACATCGCCTGAGCATGCCCCGAGGCAGGTGCCACTCGCGGCGACGCCCCGATTCCCTCACCCAGTGCGCGGTCTTGCGGTCGCCGCTTCCCTCGGCTACGTTCCCCAAGGTCTTCGGGCGCCGAAGGTGCGCTGGCGGCCTCCAGCAACACGGACTGCGGGCGCAGCGCTCGTCGAGACGCGCGGGAGCGCGGAGCGCGCAACGGAGGTTATGTCAATCTCGGAAGCGAAGGACATGCCTATCCCCTGATCCGCGAGGATCGAGGGGTTCGAATCCCCTCTCTCCGCCAAGTCGCTGCGATATGGGGCCGATTTCTCGCACACCGCGCACGGCCACCAGCACCGGAGGCCCTCTGCTCCCGGGCGGTGCGCGAGGGTGCGGATCGGGTGGTGGTTGGGCGCGCACCATGCCCGTACGGTTCGCGGCCACTCAGGCCCAGCTTCGCGCCTGCAGCCCCTTGAACCCGCGGAAGTCGGCCTTGTTCGACGCGATGAGGATCAGGTTGTTGACGCGGGCGATCGCCGCGATCCGCCCGTCGACGAACGGTGCTGTTCTTCCGGCGCCGGTCAGCTGCGCGCGCTCGAGCGCGTGCCAGTCGGCGGCCCGTTGGTCGTATTCCAGAATCGGAAAGCTCGCCGCTACGACGTCCTCGATATAGCGTTCGACTGCCGCCCGGCGGCGCGAGCGCGCGAGTCGGGCGCACCCGAAAATGCGGCCGGGAGGCCACTGGCGAAAGAATCAAAACGGTGTTACAAGCTTTCTTGTGAATCACCTCGGTTCTGCGAGAGCCCTGGTATCCTGGATCGGCAACGCCGATCTCGCGGCGCCGAGAGGCGAAGCCCCTGGGCCCGTCGCCAGCGCCCTTGCGTGGGGCGCGTTCGACCACGCGACACTGCTCAGCGATTTCCCCGCCGACCGCGTGGCGCCCTACACCACCTGGCTACGAACGCAGTCGAGCACCCCTTTCGAGCTCCGGCCGGCTTGTCTTGCCGGCCCGACGCACTTCGGTGACATCTATGTCGCCGCGGGCGGCACCGTCTCCGAGCTGGTCGAGCGTTTCCGCGGAAACGTCGACCTTACGTTCCACTTGAGCCCGGGCACCCCCGCCATGGCGGCGGTGTGGATCATCCTCGCGAAGACGCGGTTTCCGGCCGAGCTTATCGAATCCTCTCGGGAGCACGGCGTGCGAGTCGCATCCGTGCCGTTCGACATCTCGGCCGACTTCCTTCCCGATCTGCTCCGGCGCCCGGACGAGGAACTCGCGCGTCTGAGCGCCGGGCTCCCGCCGCAAACCCCCGAGTTCGACGAGATAGTCCACCGCGGGCGGGCGATGCAGCGCGTTATCCTGCAGGCGCGCCGCGTCGCCCCGCGCTCGGTTCCGGTGCTGATCGAAGGGGAGACCGGAACCGGCAAGGAGCTGCTCGCCCGCGCGATCCATCGCGCGAGCCCGCGCAGGGAAAAGCCCTTCGTGGCGGTGAACTGCGGCGCGATCCCACCCGAGCTCGCCGAATCCGAGCTCTTCGGACACGAGAAGGGCGCGTTCACGGGCGCGACGGCGAGCCGAAAGGGACACTTCGCCGCGGCCGACGAGGGCACCCTCTTCCTAGATGAGGTGGGGGAGCTCCCCAAGCCGGCACAGGTGAAGCTGCTGCGCGCATTGCAGGAAAGGGAGGTTCTGCCGGTCGGCAGCTCGCGCGCGCGGCCCGTGAACGTGCGCGTGATCGCGGCGACGAACCGCTCGCTCCTCGCCGAGGTGGCAGCCGGCACGTTTCGCGAGGATCTGTTCCACCGCTTGGCCGTCGCGGTGCTACGCCTGCCCCCGTTGCGGGACCGCCGGGAGGACCTGTCCCTGCTCATCGACCACCTTCTCTCCCAGGTCAACCAGGAGGGGCACGAGCAGCCGGGCTTCGTGGAGAAGAATCTTACTGCTGGCGCAAGAAATCTTCTGTTGCACCATCCCTGGCCGGGCAACGTGCGTGAGCTGCAGAACACGCTCCGGCGCGCGGCGATCTGGACTCCGGAGGCCACCCTCGGAGCGGAAGACATCCACGAGGCCCTGCTCTCCGTCCCGGCTGGGCCCGGCGATGCCGTTCTCGGCCGCGCCCTCGGCGAAGAGCTTGATTTGCCGGGGCTTTTGGCCAAGGTGGCGCGCCACTATCTCGAGCGCGCGCTCGGCGAGGCCGGCGGCAACAAGACGCGTGCCGCCAGGCTCGTGGGCCTGCCGAGTTACCAGACGTTCACCAACTGGATGCGGCGCTACGGAGTGAAGGCGTGAACATGGCACACGGTTTGCGCATCCTAGTCTCGACATGGACGAGGTGCACCCCATGACCCGGCACGAGAGCGAAGCGGACGCCCGAATCGCGATCGACGACCTGCTCCGGAAAGCCGGCTGGGATCCCGCCGACAAGTCGATGGTGGGCACCGAAGTGCACGTGGCGGGAGCGGCGGCGGGCGAAGGACTCGTCGATCGTTCTGAAGCACAGCCGTTCGACACCCACGCGCCCGTCTACGACCTGGTCGCCGCCGCCGGGGCGTTCGGCGCGGATGCCTCGGTCAGCCAGCTCCCGGACGAGCAGGGCTGGATCGAGGTCCCGGGGCACGTCCGCCTGACCCGGGATCACTTCGTGGCCCGCGTCGCGGGCCACTCCATGGAGCCGGCGATCCCGGACGGCGCCTGGTGCCTGTTCCGCACCGAGCGTGGCGGCAGCCGCCAGGGAAAGCACGTCCTGGTCTGGCACCGGGGCTGCACAGACCCGGCCCTCGGCGGCGAGTTCTCGGTCAAGAGGTACACGAGCACCAAGACGCAGAACCCCGACGGCACCTGGAGCCACAGCGAGATCCGCCTGGAGCCCTTGAACCCCGACCCGGCCTATCGCGCTTTGGTCTTCGACCCGGCGGCCGAGGACGACCTCCGCGTGATCGGCGAGTTCGTCTGCCTCCTAGAACCCGCCGGAGACGGAGGCCCGCCCCGCGGACGCGCCGACTACGTCCTCTACGACCAGCGCGGCCGCCCCCTCGCCGTGATCGAGGCCAAGAAGAACGCCATCAACCCCTACGTGGCCAAGCAGCAGGCGCTGCCCTACGCCAAGTCCCTCGGTGCACCGTTCATCTTCCTCACCAACGGCGAGATCACCTACTTCTGGGACTACCGGAACGACGACGCCCGCCCTATCGCCGGCTTCTACTCCCGCCGCGACCTCGAGCGCATGGTCGAGATGCGGATCGCACGCAAGCCGCTCGCCACCGTCGAGATTCCCGAGCACTACATCCGCCAGGGCGAGACGCGCACCGTGCGCCCCTACCAGGCCGACGCGATGCGGGCGCTGGACCACGCGCTCGAGCTCGGCAGGCGCCGGTTCTTGATCGAGCTGCCCACCGGCACCGGCAAGACGGACCTCGTCTGCCTCTACCTAAAGCGCCTCTTCGAGGCGGGCTGGGCCGAGCGGGTGCTCTTTCTCGTCGACCGCGAGCAGCTCGCCAAGCAGGCCATCGAGGCGATCCAGGACGTGCTCTCCACCCACTCGAGCTACTGGCTGCGCCCGGGCATCGCGCGTCAGGAGCAGCAGATCACGGTCGCGCTGCTGCAGACCATGATCGGGAGGGTGGACGAGTACACTGCCGGCTACTTTGACGTCGTGATCGCCGACGAGTGCCACCGCTCGATCTACGGCGCCTGGCAGACGGCGCTCACCCACTTCGACGCCATCCACGTGGGCCTCACGGCCACGCCTGCCAACTACATCGAGCGCAACACGTACGACTTCTACCAGTGCGACCCGGGCACGCCGGACTTCTCCTTGCCCATCCAGGACGCCTTCCGCGAGCAGTACCTGGTGCCCTACCGCTTCGCCAGCGGAATCACCGCGATCGTGGCCGAGGGCGCCGACGTCGACGACGAGCACTACGACCCGGCCGAGTTCGAGCGCCGCTTCACGAACGAGGACACGAATCGCAAGATGACGGAGGCGTTCGACCGGCTCGCCTGGGAGCAGTACCCGGAGCTGGCCCCCGGCCAGGACCCGGGCCCCGGCAAGGCGATCGTCTTCGCCATTACCAAGCACCACGCGGCCCGCCTCGCCCAGTACCTGAACGAGCTCCACCCCGAGCTCAAGGGGGACTACGCCGCGGTAATTACGTCCGATGTCACCGACCCGGACACGCTCATCCGCAAGTTCAAGACCGAGACCTATCCCATGGTGGCGGTCAGCGTCGGCATGCTCGATACCGGATTCGACTGCCGCGAGGTGCTGCACCTCGTGATGTGCCGCTGGGTCCGCAGCCCTATCCTGTACCAGCAGATGCGCGGCCGCGGCACCCGCACCGCGCCCCACATCGGCAAGCGGAAGTTCGTCATCTACGACTTCTTCAAGAACCACGAGCACTTCAACGACAGCGACACCGACGTCTTCACCGGCGCTGGCGGGGGCCGGGGGCCCGGCGGCACCCCGACGCCCCCGAAGCCGCCCGGCGAGCTCGTCGAGCTGGCCCTCGAGGACGAGTGGCTCGAAGCCGTGACCTACATCGAGGTCGGCCCCGAGGGCGAGCGCATCGACAAGAAGGAGTACGTCACCCGCTGGGAGGAGACAATCCGCGAGGCGGCCGGCGAGGATCCGATCCTCGCCAAGGTGCGCGCGGAGGAGCCGCTCACGCCCGAAGAGGAGGAGGCGCTCGCCCGCCGCCTCAACCGGCCCGAGCACTACTTCAACGAGGACAACCTGCGCCGCGCCTACCGCGATCCGGGCGGAAACCTGATCGACTTCATCCGCGCGGCGCTCGGGCGGCTGCGCATCAGGAGCCGCGAGGAGAAGCTCGAGGAGGCCTTTCGCGCCTGGCTCGTGGCGCGTTCGCTCACGCCCCAGCAGGCCGAGTACCTGTGTCTGCTCAAGAACCGCGGCATCGCCACCGGCCGCGTGCGCCTCGAGGACCTCTTCGAGCCGCCGCTCTCGATCCTCGACGCCGCCGGCAAGGGAATCGAGCTCTTCGGCGAGGAGGGCTTGAAGCAGGTGGTCGACGAGCTGAACGAAGGCGTCTTCAAGACGGCAAGCTGAGGGGAACCGAATGGACCAGAGCCTGAGGCGGAAGCTCGATCGGATCACGGACATCCTGTGGGCCGGCGGGGTCACCAACCCCGTCACCTACATCGAGCAGATCTCGTATCTGATCTACCTGAAGCTCCTCGACGAGGAGGAGGCGAGCCGCGAGCTGAAGGGGCGCCTCGGCGCCGGCAACGGCGCGCGACTCTATCCGGGGCAGGCCGAGCGGTTCCGCTGGTCCAAGTGGCGCTTCAAGAGCGGGGCGAGCCTTCGCGACTTCGTGCGCGACGAGGTCTTCCCCTACATGGCCTCGCTGGTGAGGGACGAGCCGCAGGTGGCCGAGTACTTCCGCGACGCCGTGCTCGAGGTCGTCGACCCGAACGTGCTCAAGCAGGTCATCGACGAGCTCGACTCCATCGACTTCCGCAAGCTCGGTCCCGACGTCAAGGGCGACATCTTCGAGTACCTGCTCACCCACCTCGGCCAGTCGGCCTTGAACGGCCAGTTCCGCACCCCGCGCCAGATCCGCGCCTTCATGGTGAAGATGGTGGACCCCGATCTCGGCGACACCGTCTACGACCCGGCCTGCGGCACCGCGGGCTTTCTCATCGATGTGGTGGACCATATCCTCGCCCGCTACAGCGAGGCGCCGCAGGAGGTGCCGATCTACGGCGAGGACTGGCTCGAGAAGCGCGACCAGACCCTGGAGGAGGCCAGGAAGGCGATCCCGAACCTCCAGACCTACCGGAAGGGCCCGGGCGAGAAGATCCCCGACTGGAGCCGCCTCGAGGCGTCCATCTACGGCACCGACGTCTCGCGCCAGATGATGCGGATCGCGATGATGAACCTGGTGCTGCACGGGATCCGCAAGGCGCGCTTGAAGCGCGCCAACGTGCTCTCCGAGATGAGCGGGCTCACCGAGGACGATCTCGCTCGCCGCTATCAGGTGATCCTCTCGAACCCGCCCTTCGCCGGCCAGATCCCCAGGGAATCGATCCGCCAGGACCTGCCGACGAAGTCGAAGAAAAGCGAGCTTCTGTTCCTCGCGCTCATGCTCCGCTCGCTCGCGCCGGGCGGCCGCTGCGCCG
>CAZRGU010000166.1:6761-8374 GCA_964599705.1 uncultured Ectothiorhodospiraceae bacterium
AACGACGGCTACGACCCCGACAAGATCCAGGGCGGCGGCCGCCCCGAGACGCCCGAGAAGAACGACATCCCCGGATTGCTCGAAGCCTGGGCCGAGTACAAGGCTTCCAGGTTCCGTCAGCCCCCGGGCGTTGAGGCCGGCGTGGTCCTCGAGGCGGGGAGCGAGGAGCCGCGCTCGTGGTGGGCGCCCTTCGAGACCATCGCCGAGAACGACTGGAACCTCGCCGCCTCGCGCTACAAGCCGCGCGTCGCCGAGTCGGTGCCCGACGAGGACCCGGCCGAGCTGATCCGTGAGGTGCTGGCGATCGAGAGGGAGATCACAGACGGCCTCGAGAAGCTCTTGAAGGAGATCGAGGTGTGACGGGGCGATCCGGCAGCAAGCGGGGCGGGAAGCCTGCGAGGCGCAAGGCCCATGTTGCGCCTCGCGGCGTCGCCGCGTACGAGGAGCTGATCGGCGGGATCGCCGAGCTGCTCGCGGAGGCTCGCCGGACTTCCGCTCGCGCCGTCAACGCCCTGATGACCGCCACCTACTGGGAGATCGGGCGGAGGATCGTGGAGCACGAGCAAGCGGGCGAAGCTCGCGCGGCCTACGGGGAAGCTCTGCTCGAGCGGCTCTCGGCCGACCTGACCGGCCGTTTCGGCCGTGGCTTCTCGCTGCGCAACGTCCAGCAGATGAAGGCCTTCTACCTCGCCTGGCGGAATCCGCAGACGCCGTCTGCGCAATCCGAGGCACCCGGCTTTCTGCAGACGGTGTCTGCGGAATCCGAGGGTCCGGAGATTCTCCCGATGTCGTCTGGAGAATCCCTTCCTCTGGCCACCCTGGCGCGGGCCTTTCCCTTGCCCTGGTCCGCCTACGTCCGCCTGCTGGCGGTCAGGAGCGAGGAGGCCCGCCGCTTCTACGAAGCCGAGGCGCTGCGCGGCGGCTGGTCGGTGCGCCAGCTCGACCGCCAGATCCAGAGTCAGTTCTACGAGCGCACCGCGCTCTCGCGGGACAAGGCGGCGATGCTACGCAAGGGCGCGCGCCCGCGGCCCGAGGAAGCCGTGACGCCGGAGGAGGAGGTCAAGGACCCCTACGTGCTCGAGTTCCTCGGCCTCAAGGACGAGTACTCCGAGAGCGACCTCGAGGAGGCTCTGGTCCACCACCTGGAGGCATTCCTCCTCGAGCTCGGCGCCGACTTCTGCTTCCTCGGCCGCCAGAAGCGCCTGCGGATCGGCGACGAGTGGTACCGCGTGGACCTCGTCTTCTATCATCGGCGCCTGCGCTGCCTGGTGCTCATCGACCTCAAGCTCGGCCGCTTCACCCACGCCGACGCCGGCCAGATGCACGTGTACCTGAACTACGCGGCCGAGCACTGGACCCGCGACGACGAGAACCCACCCGTGGGCCTGATCCTCTGCGCCCAGAAGAACGAGGCCCTGGCCCGCTACGCCCTCGACAACCTGCCGACCAAGGTGTTGGCGGCCGAGTACCGCACCGCCTTGCCCGACGAGAAGCTCCTCGCCGCGGAGATCGCGGAGACGCGGCGGCGGTTGGAGGGTTGGAGGGGCGCGAAAGCCCGCGCGACTGCGCGGAACGGCGGCGCAGAGGAGGAAGGGGTGTGATGGAGTGGCCGC
>CAZRGU010000167.1:0-8248 GCA_964599705.1 uncultured Ectothiorhodospiraceae bacterium
CAGCTGCGCGGCATGACCTATGCCGCCGCGCTGCGCGTGACCCTGCGCCTGGTGCTCTACGACAAGGATGCGGCCGGCGGCGGGCGCGCGGTCAAGGACATCAAGGAGCAGGAAGTCTACATGGGCGAGATCCCGCTCATGACCGACACCGGCACCTTCATCATCAACGGCACCGAGCGGGTGATCGTGGCCCAGCTGCACCGCTCGCCGGGGGTGTTCTTCGAGCACGACAAGGGCAAGACCCACTCCTCGGGCAAGCTGCTGTTCTCGGCCCGGGTGATCCCCTATCGCGGCTCGTGGCTCGACTTCGAGTTCGATCCCAAGGACAACGTCTACGTGCGCATCGACCGGCGCCGCAAGCTGCCGGCCACCGTGCTGCTGCGCGCCCTGGGGCTCGAGACCGAGGAGATCCTCGATCTGTTCTTCGATCACAACGCCTTCGAGCTGACCGACAACGGGGTGCGCTTCGAGGTCATTCCCGAGCGCCTGCGCGGCGAGACCGCGCCGTTCGAGATCACCGACAGGAAGGGCAAGGTGATCGTCGAGGCCGGGCGCCGGATCACGGCCCGGCACATCAACCAGATGGCCAAGGCCAACCTCAAGACCCTCGACGCGGTCGATGACTACGTCTACGGGCGGGTGCTGGCCCGAGCGGTGGTCGACGAGAGCAGCGGCGAGATCATCGCCGAGGCCAACCAGGAGATCACCGCCGAGGTGATCGAGCGGCTGCGCGCGGCCGGGGTGCGCCGCTTCGAGACCCTGTTCGTCAACGACGTCGACCGCGGGCCTTACATCTCCCAGACCCTGGCCATCGACCCGACCCACAACCAGACCGAGGCCCAGGTCGAGATCTACCGGATGATGCGCCCCGGCGAGCCGCCCACCAAGGAGGCCGCCCAGACGCTGTTCCACAACCTGTTCTTCAGCCCCGAGCGCTACGACCTCTCGGCGGTCGGGCGGATGAAGTTCAACCGCCGGGTCGGGCGCGATGAGGAGACCGGCCCCGGGGTGCTCTCGGGCGACGACATCATCGCGGTGCTCAAGACCCTGATCGACATCAAGAACGGCAAGGGGATGGTCGACGACATCGACCACCTCGGCAACCGCCGCATCCGCAGCGTCGGCGAGATGGCCGAGAACCAGTTCCGCATCGGCCTGGTGCGGGTCGAGCGGGCGGTCAAGGAGCGCTTGAGCCTCGCCGAGACCGACGAGCTGATGCCCCAGGAGCTGATCAACGCCAAGCCGGTCTCGGCGGTGGTCAAGGAGTTCTTCGGCTCCAGCCAGCTCTCGCAGTTCATGGACCAGAACAACCCGCTCTCCGAGGTCACCCACAAGCGCCGGGTCTCGGCGCTCGGCCCGGGCGGGCTGACCCGCGAGCGGGCCGGCTTCGAGGTCCGCGACGTGCACCCCACCCACTACGGGCGGGTCTGCCCGATCGAGACCCCGGAAGGGCCGAACATCGGCCTGATCAACTCGCTGGCCGTCTACGCGCGCACCAACCGCTACGGCTTCCTCGAGACCCCCTACCGCAAGGTCATCGAGGGGCGGGTCAGCGATCAGATCGAGTACCTCTCGGCGATCGAGGAGGGCCAGTACGTGATCGCCCAGGCCAACGCCGCGCTCGACGAGGAGGGGCGCTTCGTCGACGAGCTGGTGACCTGCCGGCACCGCAACGAGTTCACCCTCTCGAGCCCCGAGCGGATCGCCTACATGGACGTCTCGCCCAAGCAGATCGTCTCGGTGGCCGCATCGCTGATCCCGTTCCTCGAGCACGACGACGCCAACCGCGCGCTGATGGGCTCGAACATGCAGCGCCAGGCCGTGCCGACGCTCAAGACCGAGAAGCCGCTGATCGGCACCGGCATGGAGAGCAAGGTGGCGATCGACTCCGGGGTCACCGTGGTCGCGGTGCGCGGCGGGGTGGTCGACTCGGTGGATGCGGCGCGCATCGTGGTGCGGGTCAACGACGACGAGGCGGTCGCCGGCGAGCCCGGCACCGACATCTACACCCTGACCAAGTACACCCGTTCGAACCAGGACACCTGCATCAACCAGCGCCCGCTGGTGCGCCCTGGCGACGTGATCGCCCGCGGCGACGTGCTCGCCGACGGTCCGGCCACCGATCTCGGCGAGCTCGCCCTCGGCCAGAACGTGCTGGTCGCCTTCATGCCCTGGAACGGCTACAACTTCGAGGACTCGATCCTGATCTCGGAGCGGGTGGTCGAGGAGGACCGCTTCACCACCATCCACATCGAGGAGCTGGTGTGCGTGGCCCGCGACACCAAGCTCGGCCCCGAGGAGGTCACCGCCGACATCCCCAACGTGAGCGAGAGCGCGCTGTCCAAGCTCGACGAGTCGGGGATCGTGTACATCGGCGCCGAGGTCAAGCCGGGCGACATCCTGGTCGGCAAGGTCACCCCCAAGGGCGAGACCCAGCTCACCCCCGAGGAGAAGCTGCTGCGGGCGATCTTCGGCGAGAAGGCCTCGGACGTGAAGGACACCTCGCAGCGGGTCCCCTCGGGCATGAACGGCACGGTGATCGATGTCCAGGTGTTCACCCGTGACGGCATCGAGAAGGATGCCCGGGCCCGCCAGATCGAGGAGATGGAGCTCGAGAAGGTGCGCAAGGACCTGCAGGACCAGTTCCGCATCGTCCAGGACGACACCTATGCCCGCCTCGAGCGGCTGCTGGTCGGCAAGACCGCCGAGGGCGGGCCGGACGGTCTCGAGCCGGGCGCGCGGGTGACCCGCGGCTATCTGGCCGAGCTCGAGCGCGACCGCTGGTTCGAGATCCGGCTGCGCAACGAGGCGGCCAACGAGCAGCTCGAGCGGGCCCACACCCAGCTCGACTCGCTGCGCGAGGAGCTCGATCGGCGCTACGAGGAGAAGCGGGCCAAGCTCACCTCGGGCGACGATCTCGCCCCCGGGGTGCTCAAGATGGTCAAGGTCTACCTGGCGGTCAAGCGCCGCATCCAGCCCGGCGACAAGATGGCCGGACGCCACGGCAACAAGGGCGTGGTGTCGATGATCGTGCCGGTCGAGGACATGCCCTACATGGCCGACGGCACCCCGGTCGACATCGTGCTCAACCCGCTCGGCGTGCCCTCGCGGATGAACGTCGGCCAGGTCCTGGAGACCCATCTCGGCTGGGCCTCCAAGGAGCTCGGGCGCCAGGTGGCGCGGATGCTCGATGCCGGCGAGAGCGTGGCCAGGCTGCGCAAGCGGCTGCAGCGCATCTACGCGGTGGCCGGCAAGCCCGACCCGATCGCCGAGCTCGACGACGACGAGCTCGTCGAGCTGGCCGGCAACCTGCGCGAGGGCATCCCGATGTCGACCCCGGTCTTCGACGGGGTCAGCGAGGAAGAGATCAAGGACATGCTCGAGCTCGCCGGCCTGCCGCGCAGCGGCCAGACCCGGCTCTACGACGGGCGCACCGGCGAGGCCTTCGACCGCCCGGTGACGGTCGGCTACATGTACATGATGAAGCTCAACCACCTGGTCGACGACAAGATGCACGCCCGCTCGACCGGGCCCTACAGCCTGGTCACCCAGCAGCCGCTCGGCGGCAAGGCCCAGTTCGGCGGCCAGCGCTTCGGCGAGATGGAGGTCTGGGCGCTCGAGGCCTACGGCGCCTCCTACACCCTCCAGGAGATGCTCACCGTCAAGTCCGACGACGTCAACGGGCGCACCAAGATGTACAAGAACATCGTCGACGGCGATCACCGCATGGAGGCGGGGATGCCGGAGTCGTTCAACGTGCTGATGAAGGAGATCCGCTCGCTCGGCATCGACATCGAGCTGCAGAGCGACTGACGGGCGGTGGCGGGGGTGCCGCGGCCGACCGCGATGATGGCGAGAGCGAGCGCGACCTGCACCGGCAGGCAGGAGTCAAGACCTTGAAAGACCTACTCAACCTTCTCAAGCAGCAGACCCAGGTCGAGGGGTTCGACGCGATCCGCATCGGGCTGGCCTCCCCGGAGAAGATCCGCTCCTGGTCGTACGGCGAGGTCAAGAAGCCCGAGACCATCAACTACCGGACCTTCAAGCCGGAGCGCGACGGGCTGTTCTGCGCCAAGATCTTCGGGCCGATCAAGGACTACGAGTGCCTGTGCGGCAAGTACAAGCGGCTCAAGCATCGCGGCGTGATCTGCGAGAAGTGCGGGGTCGAGGTGACGCTCGCCAAGGTCCGTCGCGAGCGCATGGGCCACATCGAGCTGGCCAGCCCGGTGGCCCACATCTGGTACTTGAAGTCGCTGCCCTCGCGGATGGGGCTGCTGCTCGACATGACCCTGCGCGACATCGAGCGGATCCTCTACTTCGAGGCCTACGTGGTGATCAACCCGGGGCTCACCGAGCTCGAGCGCGGCCAGCTCCTCAACGACGAGATGTACCTCGACGCCATCGAGCAGTACGGCGACGAGTTCGACGCGCGGATGGGCGCCGAGGCGATCCACGAGCTGCTGCGCACCATCGAGCTCGACACCGAGATCGCGCGGCTGCGCGAGGAGCTGCCGGCCACCGGCTCGGAGTCGAAGATCAAGAAGCTGTCCAAGCGGCTCAAGCTGATGGAGGCCTTCCGCAGCTCCGGGAACCGTCCCGAGTGGATGGTGCTCAAGGTGCTCCCGGTGCTGCCCCCCGAGCTGCGCCCGCTGGTGCCGCTCGACGGCGGGCGCTTCGCGACCTCGGATCTCAACGACCTCTACCGGCGGGTCATCAACCGCAACAACCGCCTCAAGCGGCTCCTCGACCTCAATGCGCCCGACATCATCGTGCGCAACGAGAAGCGCATGCTCCAGGAGGCGGTCGACGCGCTGCTCGACAACGGCCGCCGGGGGCGGGCGATCACCGGCACCAACAAGCGCGCCCTGAAGTCGCTGGCCGACATGATCAAGGGCAAGCAGGGGCGCTTCCGCCAGAACCTGCTCGGCAAGCGGGTCGACTACTCGGGCCGCTCGGTGATCGTGGTCGGGCCGACCCTCAAGCTGCAGCAGTGCGGCCTGCCCAAGAAGATGGCCCTCGAGCTGTTCAAGCCGTTCGTGTTCGGCAAGCTCGAGATGCGCGGGCTGGCGACTACCATCAAGGCGGCCAAGAAGCTGGTCGAGAAGGAGGGGCCCGAGGTCTGGGACATCCTCGAGCAGGTCATCCGCGAGCACCCGGTGCTGCTCAACCGCGCCCCGACCCTGCATCGGCTGGGCATCCAGGCCTTCGAGCCGGTGCTGATCGAGGGCAAGGCGATCCAGCTCCACCCGCTGGTCTGCACCGCCTTCAACGCCGACTTCGACGGCGACCAGATGGCCGTCCACGTGCCGCTCTCGATCGAGGCCCAGCTCGAGGCGCGCACCCTGATGATGTCCTCGAACAACATCCTCTCGCCGGCCCACGGCGAGCCGGTCATCGTCCCCACCCAGGACGTGGTGCTGGGGCTCTACTACATGACCCGCGAGAGCATCGCGGCGCGCGGCACCGGGATGACCTTCGCCGATCTCGCCGAGGTGCACCGCGCCTATGCCAGCGGGGCGGTCGATCTGCACGCCCGCATCAAGGTGCGCATCCACGAGGAGATCATCGACGACGAGGGCGGGCGCGAGGAGCGCGACCGGCTGGTCGAGACCACCGTCGGGCGGGCCCTGCTCTTCGAGATCGTGCCCGCCGGGCTGCCCTTCGACCTGGTCAACAGCACCCTCAACAAGAAGGCCATCTCGGCGCTGGTCAACGCCAGCTACCGGCGCGTCGGTCTCAAGGAGACGGTGGTCTTCGCCGATCAGCTCATGTACACCGGCTTCAGCCACGCGACCCGCGCCGGGATCTCGATCGGGGTCGACGACATGGTCGTTCCGGCCAGCAAGAAGGCCATCCTTGCCGAGGCCGAGAAGGAGGTCAAGGGCGTCGAGAAGGACTACGCCGGGGGGCTGGTCACCCAGGGCGAGCGCTACAACCGGGTGGTCGACATCTGGTCGTACACCAGCGAGCGGGTCGCCAAGGCGATGATGGAGGAGCTCGGCACCGAGGTGGTGCGCGACCCCGAGGGCAAGGAGGTCCGCCAGCAGTCGTTCAACTCGATCTACATCATGGCCGACTCCGGGGCGCGCGGCTCGGCCGCCCAGATCCGCCAGCTCGCCGGGATGCGCGGGCTGATGGCCAAGCCCGACGGCTCGATCATCGAGACCCCGATCACGGCCAACTTCCGCGAGGGGCTCGACGTCCTCCAGTACTTCATCTCCACCCACGGCGCCCGCAAGGGGCTGGCCGACACCGCCTTGAAGACCGCCAACTCGGGGTATCTCACCCGGCGGCTGGTCGACGTCGCCCAGGACCTGGTGGTCACCGAGGCCGACTGCGGGACCGAGGAGGGGCTGCTGATGACCCCCTTGATCGAGGGCGGCGACGTGGTCGAGCCGCTGCGCGAGCGGGTCCTCGGGCGGGTCACCGCGGCCGACGTGCAGCGCCCGGGCAGCGACGAGGTGGCCGTGCCGCGCGGCACCCTGCTCGACGAGCGCTGGGTCGACCGCCTCGAGGCGGCCGGCGTCGACGAGGTGTGGGTGCGCTCGCCGATCACCTGCGAGACCCGCTTCGGGGTCTGCGCGGCCTGCTACGGGCGGGATCTGGCCCGCGGCGACCTGGTCAACATCGGCGAGGCGGTCGGGGTGGTCGCCGCGCAGTCGATCGGCGAGCCGGGCACCCAGCTCACCATGCGCACCTTCCACATCGGCGGGGCGGCCTCGCGCCAGGCCGCGGCCGACAGCATCCAGGTCAAGGCCGGCGGCCGGATCAAGCTCCACAACCTGAGGACCGTGCGCCACGCCAAGGGGCACTACGTGGCCATCTCGCGCTCCGGCGAGCTCGCGGTGCTCGATCAGAGCGGGCGCGAGCGCGAGCGCTACAAGGTCCCCTACGGGGCCGAGCTGGCGGTCGGCGACGGCGATCAGGCCGAGACCGGCCAGGTGGTGGCGCGCTGGGACCCCCACACCCACCCGGTGATCACCGAGGTCGAGGGCAAGGTGCGCTTCAACGACATGGTCGAGGGCGTCACCGTGCAGCAGCAGGTCGACGAGATCACCGGCCTGAGCAGCATGGTGGTGATGGACCCCAAGCAGCGCGCCGCGGCGGCCAAGGACCTGCGCCCGATGGTGCGCCTGGTCGACGAGAGCGACCAGGAGCTGCGCTTCCCGGGCACCGGCGCGCCGGCCCAGTACGTGCTCTCGCCGGGGGCGGTGATCACCCTCCAGGAGGGCGAGCAGGTCGGGGTCGGCGACGTCATCGCGCGGATGCCCCAGGAGAGCACCAAGACCCGCGACATCACCGGCGGCCTGCCGCGGGTCGCGGATCTGTTCGAGGCGCGCAAGCCCAAGGAGGCGGCGATCCTGGCCGAGGTCAGCGGCACGGTGAGCTTCGGCAAGGAGACCAAGGGCAAGCAGCGCCTGGTGATCACCGACGCCGAGGGCGAGCAGCACGAGGCGCTGGTCCCCAAGTGGCGCCAGATCATGGTCTTCGAGGGCGAGCACGTCGAGCAGGGCGACACCGTGGTCGACGGCATGCCCAACCCGCACGACATCCTGCGCCTGCTCGGGGTCACCGAGTTGGCCCGCTACATCGTCAACGAGGTGCAGGACGTCTACCGGCTCCAGGGCGTCAAGATCAACGACAAGCACATCGAGGTGATCGTCCGCCAGATGCTGCGCAAGGCCGAGATCCTCGAGCCCGGGGACACCCAGTTCCTGCGCGGCGAGCAGCTCGACCGCCCGCGGGTGCTGGAGGCCAACGAGCGGGTCGAGGCCGACGGCGGGCGGCCGGCGCGCTGGCGCCCGGTGCTGCTCGGCATCACCAAGGCCTCGCTGGCCACCGAGTCGTTCATCTCCGCGGCCTCCTTCCAGGAGACCACCCGGGTGCTCACCGAGGCCTCGGTCAACGGCAAGGTCGATCGCCTCCGCGGGCTCAAGGAGAACGTGATCGTCGGGCGCCTGATCCCGGCCGGCACCGGCTTCGCCTACCACGAGGAGCGGCGCCGGCGGCGGATGCTCGAGGGCGTGATGGCCGATCTCGACCCGGAGCAGCGGCTCGTCGAGGCGCTCTCGGCCGTCGAGGAGCCGGCCGGGGAGGAGTCGCCGGCCGCCGAGGAGTAGCCTGGATATCTCACCGAGGCGCGAAGCGAGGGCGCGGAGACGCTGTCCTGGCGGGGCGCACGGACCGGAGGGCGGCGAAGGCGTAGCCGATACTGCGTCGAGTCGCTTGCAGGGCGCTGGGGCAGGCG
>CAZRGU010000168.1:0-8234 GCA_964599705.1 uncultured Ectothiorhodospiraceae bacterium
ATGGTGCCGAGGAGAGGACTTGAACCTCCACGGGGTTACCCCCACTAGCACCTGAAGCTAGCGCGTCTACCAATTCCGCCACCTCGGCAGGGGTGGTGCGGGAAGCCGTATACTATAGCGCATCCGGCGCCCCGTGCGGGGGCGCTGACTCTATATTGAGCGGGGAGATCATGTCAACGAAGGCCAGGGGCGCCGCGCGCGACCCGCACCGGGCGCGTGAGGCGCGCCGCTACGAGCGCCCGATTGCCAGCCGCGAGTTCATTCTCGAGACCCTGGAGCGCTCCGCCGGGCCGCTCGAGCTCGAGGCCCTGGCCGAGCGCCTCGGGCTCACGGCCGACGACCAGCGAGTCGCGCTCGAGCGGCGGCTGCGGGCGATGGCCCGCGAGGGGCAGGTGCGGCGCACCCGCGGCGGGCGGATCGCACCGGTCTCCAAGCTCGACCTGGTGCGCGGGCGGGTGATCGGGCACCGCGACGGCTTCGGCTTCCTGGTCCCCGAGGACGGCGGGGATGACCTGTTCCTGTCCCCGCGCCAGATGCGCTCGCTGCTCCACGGTGACCGCGCGGTGGTGCGGGTGGCCGGCATCGACCGGCAGGGGCGCGCCGAGGCGAGCCTGGTCGAGGTCATCGAGCGCAACACGACCAGCGTCGTCGGGCGCTACTTCCGCGAGGGGGGGGTGGGCTTCGTGCGCCCCGACAACCGCCGCCTGCACCAGGACGTGGTGATCCCCCCCGGCGCCGAGGGCGAGGCCGGCGAGGGACAGATGGTGGTCGCCGAGATCAGCGAGCAGCCGGGCAAGCACAATCCGCCGATCGGGCGGGTCAGCGAGGTGCTCGGCGAGCGCATGGATCCGGGCATGGAGGTCGACATCGCGATCCGTGCCTACGGGCTGCCGCAGGCCTTTCCCGAGGCGGCGCTGGCCGAGGCCGCGCGGCTCGGCGAGCGGGTGCCGGCCCGCGCTCGGCGCGGCCGCGAGGACCTGCGCGAGCTGCCGCTGGTGACCATCGACGGGGAGGATGCACGCGACTTCGACGACGCGGTGTGCTGCCGGCCCACCCCCAAGGGCTGGCGGCTGTGGGTGGCGATCGCGGATGTCTCGAGCTACGTCACCCCGGGCAGCGCGCTCGACGGCGAGGCCCACCTGCGCGGCACCTCGGTCTACTTCCCCGACCGGGTGCTGCCGATGCTCCCCGAGAGCCTGTCGAACGGGCTCTGCTCGCTCAAGCCCGACGAGGAGCGGCTGTGCCTGGTCTGCGAGATGCTCGTCGATCGCAGCGGCCAGGTGCTGCGCTCGCGCTTCTACGAGGGGCTGATGCGCTCGCACGCGCGCCTGACCTACGAGGAGGCCGCGGCGATCGCCGTCGATCGCGAACGCGAGGCGCGCCGCCGCCACGCCGCGCTCGCCCCGATGCTCGACGAGCTCTACCGCCTCTACCGGGCGCTCGCCCGGGCGCGCGCGCGGCGCGGCGCGCTCGACATCGATCTGCCCGAGACCCGCATCGAGATCGACGACAAGGGCAAGATCCGCGGCATCGTCCAGCGCCGCCGCAACGATGCCCACCGGATCATCGAGGAGTGCATGGTCGCGGCCAACGTCTGCGCCGCGCGCTTCGTCGAGCGCCACCGCATCCCGGCGCTGTACCGGGTCCACGAGGGGCCGACCCCCGACGGCCTGGCCGAGCTGCGCGCCTTCCTCGGCGAGCTCGGGCTGAGCCTCGGCGGCGGCGAGCGGCCACGCTCGCGCCACTACGCGGCGCTGCTCGCCCAGGTCGCCGGGCGCAGCGAGGAGCCGCTGGTCCAGACCGTGCTCCTGCGCTCGCTCTCGCAGGCCGTCTACAGCCCCACCAACAGCGGCCACTTCGGGCTCGCGCTGCCCTGCTATGCGCACTTCACCTCGCCGATCCGCCGCTACCCCGACCTGCTCCTGCACCGCGCCATCCGCCACCTGCTCGGCGGCGGCAAGCCGGGTGCCTTCGGCTACTCGCGCGAGCAGATGGTGGCTCTCGGCGAGCACAGCTCGATGACCGAGCGGCGCGCCGACGAGGCCACCCGCGACGCCACCGACCGGCTCAAGTGCGAGTACATGCTCGACAAGGTCGGCGAGGTCTACGACGGCACGGTGACCGGAGTGACCTCCTTCGGGCTGTTCGTGACCCTCGACGAGGTCTTCGTCGAGGGGCTGGTCCACGTCAGCGCGCTCGGCCAGGACTTCTTCCACTTCGACCCCGCCCGCCACCGGCTGAGCGGCGAGCGCAGCGGGGTGACCTACCGCCTCACCGACCGGCTGCGGGTGCGGGTGGTGCGCGCCGACCCCGACGAGCGCAAGATCGACTTCGAGCTCGAGTCGGCGCCGCCCGGAGCGGGGCGGGTGCCGCGGCGCGGCCCGCGCGCCCGGCGCGCGGGCCGCCGCTCGCGCACCTGAGCCGCCGCCCGCCGCGGGTTCGGCCGGTGAGCGGGGCCGACGAGATCGTCTACGGGCAGCATGCGGTCCGCGCCCTGCTCGAGCGCGGCGGCGAGGGGCTGCGCGAGGGCTGGGTGCAGCGCGGGCGCGACACCGCGGCCAGCCGCCGGCTGCGGGCGGCCGCAGCCGCCGGTCGCCTGGTGCTCCACGAGCTCAGCCGTGCCGAGCTCGACGCGCTGCTCCCGGGTGCCCGCCACCAGGGCGTGGCGGTCCTGCGCCGGGCCGGCGTTGCCCGCCGCGGGGGGCTCGAGGCGCTGCTCGCCGGGCTGGCGGCCGACCCCCTGGTGCTGGTCCTCGACCGGGTCGAGGACCCCCGCAACCTGGGCGCCTGCCTGCGCACGGCCGAGGCGGCCGGCTGCGCCGGGGTGGTGGTGCCGCGGCGCCGGGCGAGCGGCCTCACGCCGGCGGCGCGCAAGGTGGCCTGCGGGGCGGCCGAGCGGGTGCTGCTCGCCGAGGTCGGCAACCTGGCCGTGGCGCTCGAGCGCCTGCGCGAGGCCGGATTCGCCCTGGTCGGGGCGGAGGCGGGCAGCGGCGAGCCGATCTACCGGGCGCGGCTCACCGGGCCGCTGGCGCTGGTCCTCGGCGGTGAGTCACGGGGGCTGCGGCGCCTGACCCGCGAGCGCTGCGAGCGCCTGGTCCACGTGCCGATGGCCGCTCCGGCCGAGAGCCTCAACGTGTCGGTGGCCGCGGCGCTGTGCCTGTTCGAGGCGCGCCGCCAGCGACTGGCCTCCATTGATTCGGGCGAGGCTGGACGATAGACTTCCCCTCTTTTGCGGGGCGGTAGAATGCTTGCCGCGCCGGACTCCTTGCCTCACCGCATGGCGCCGGGAGGCGAACCCGAGAGGAGCCGCAGATGCGACACTACGAGATCGTGTTCCTGGTCCATCCGGACCAGAGCGAGCAGGTGCCGGCGATGATCGAGCGCTACCGCTCGATGATCGAGTCCAAGGAAGGGCGGATTCACCGCCTCGAGGACTGGGGCCGGCGCCAGCTCGCCTACCCCATCAACAAGGTGCACAAGGCCCACTACGTGATGATGAACATCGAGTGCGGCCAGGAGACGCTCGCCGAGCTCTCGAGCGCCTTCCGCTTCAACGATGCCGTTCTTCGCAACCTGATCATCCGCCGCGAGCAGGCCATCACCGAGCCCTCGCCGCTGGCCAAGACCCGCGACGACCGGGACGACGACGAGCGGCGTCGCGGGCGCGCCCGGCGCAACGAGGGCGAGCAGCGACCCGAGGCCAAGGCGCCGGCGAGCCCGGCGCCCCAGGCCAGCGAGTCGCCTGCGGCCGCGCCCGGCGCCGAACCGGCCGCGAAGCAGCCCCCCGCGGCACCCGAGGCCTGAGCCCGGCGCGGCGACGAATCGGAGGACAGAACGATGGCACGATTCTTCAGGCGCCGGCGCTACTGCCGGTTCACCGCCGAGGGCGTCAAGGAGATCGACTACAAGGATCTGGCGACGCTCAAGGCCTACGTGACCGAGACCGGCAAGATCGTCCCCAGCCGGATCACCGGGACCAAGGCGCGCTACCAGCGCCAGCTCGCCCGGGCGGTCAAGCGGGCGCGCTACCTGGCGCTGCTGCCGTACTGCGACGCCCACCGCTGATGCCCCTCGGCGCGGGAGAGCGGGGGCGCACCTGCGCGGTGCGCCGAGGCTCGTCCTCGGGGCCCTGACGGTGCGCGCAGTGCTGGCGTTCCTGCTGCGCGGGCGCCTGCACGCGACGCTGGCCGCGGCGCTCGGGCTGCTGGTCCCGCCGCTGAGCATTGCCAGCGCCGGGCTGATCGGGCTGGTCACGCTGCGCCACGGGGCGCTCGGCGGGGTCCAGGTGCTGGCCGGATCGGCGGCGATCGCCGCGCTGCTCTGGAGCGTGGTGGGCAGCGCCGATCCGGTGATCCTGTTCGTGGTCATGACCGGCCTGCCGGTGCTCGGGCTGTGCGCGGTGCTGCGCGCCACCGCCTCGCAGGGCATCACCCTGGCGGCGGCCGGGCTCGGCGGGGCGCTGCTGATCGCGATGCTGCACCTGCTGACCGGGGATCCGGCGCGCTGGTGGCGCGGGGTGCTCGAGGGGCTGGTGATCGGGCGGATGAGCGGCGGCGAGGCGCTCAGCCCCGAGGCGATGGAGGGGCTGCGCCAGGTGCTCGACGTGCTCGCCCCGCTGATGGTGAGCCTGCCGACCGGGGTGGTGGCGGCGTCGATGATGATGGTGCTGCTGGCGCGCTGGTGGCACGCGGTGCTCGATCGTCCGGGAGGCTTTCGGCGCGAGTTCCGCGCCCTGCGGCTTGACCGTAGGCTGGCGGTTCCGAGCGTGCTGGTGGTGGCCCTGGCGCTGGTCGCGAGCGACTTCCTGGGCGGGCTCTGGCCGGCGCTGATGGAGCTCGCCCTGGTGGTCTACGCCTTCCAGGGCATCGCCGTGGTGCACGCGGTGGTGGCGCTGCGCGAAGCCCCGCACGGCTGGCTGGTGGGCATGTACGTGCTGCTGGTGTTGATGCCGCCGATGGCGACCACGGTGCTCGCCATCACCGGACTGACCGATGCCTGGCTCGACTACCGGCGCCGGGCAGGTGGCGGCACCTAGGGCAAGGGGAGCGGGGGTCCCCGCGGTCCCGAAGACAACTGGAGTGAAGCGAGATGCGGGTGATACTGCTCGAGAACATCCACGGCCTGGGCGGGCTCGGTGACAACGTCAGGGTCAAGCCCGGATATGCACGCAACTTCCTGATTCCTCAGGGCAAGGCGCTGGCCGCGACGCCCGAGAACGTGGCCGAGTTCGAGGCCCGGCGGGCCGAGCTCGAGCGCCAGCAGGCCGAGATCGTGGCCGCGGCGCGGGCCCGCGCCGAGGGCTTCGAGGGCACCGAGGTCACCATCGCCTGCAAGGCCGGCGAGGAGGGGCGCCTGTTCGGCTCGGTGGGGCCGCGCGACGTTGCCGAGGCGCTCGCCGCCGAGGGCAAGCCGGTGGAGCGCCACGAGGTCCAGCTCGGCGGCGAGGTGATTCGCAAGACCGGCGACTACCAGGCCACGTTGCTGCTCCACGCCGAGGTCGAGGTGCCGATCACGGTCCACGTGGTGCGCGCCGAGTAGGGACCGCGGGCTCGCCCCCGCGCCGGTGGTGTATCCTCGCCCCAGCGATGCCGAGCGCCGCCCCCCCGGCGGCGCGGCGAGCCGTGCGTGCCGCCGATGCCCGAAGCGCTGACCAGTCCCCGATCCGCGGACGGCGCGACCGCCGCGCTGCGGGTGCCGCCGCACTCGATCGAGGCCGAGCAGGCGGTGCTCGGCGGGCTGCTGCTCGACAACGAGGCCTGGGACCGGATCGCGGACCGGATCGAGGAGGGTGACTTCTACCGCGCCGACCACCGGCGGATCTTCGCCGCGGTGCGCGAGCTCTCCGATGAGGGCCGTCCGTTCGACGTGGTCACCGTCTCCGAGCGCCTCGAGGCGCGCGGCGAGCTCGAGCAGGCCGGCGGGCTCGCCTACCTCGGCGAGCTCGCGCACAACACCCCGAGCGCGGCCAACATCGCCGCCTATGCCGAGATCGTGCGCGAGCGCTCGGTGCTGCGCGGCCTGGTGCGGGTCGGCACCGACGTCGCCGCGCTCGGCTACGCCTCCGAGGGGCGCCGCGCCCAGGAGCTGCTCGACGAGGCCGAGCAGCGGATCTTCGAGATCGCCGAGCGCGGCGCCGCGCGGCGCAGCTCCTTCACCCCGATCAAGACGGTCCTCGAAGAGGTCATGGACCGCATCGACCTGCTCTGCCAGCGCGATGACCCGATCACCGGGGTGGCCACCGGCTTCACCGACCTCGACGAGAAGCTCTCCGGGCTGCAGCCCTCGGACCTGATCATCGTCGCCGGGCGCCCGTCGATGGGCAAGACCGCCTTCGCCATGAACGTCGTCGAGCAGGCCGCCATCAAGGGCCGGCTGCCGGTGGCGGTGTTCAGCATGGAGATGCCCGCCGAGCAGCTCACCATGCGGATGCTCTCCTCGCTCGGGCGCATCGACCAGCACAAGCTGCGCACCGGCAGGCTCGACGACGACGACTGGCCGCGGCTGACCTCGGCGCTGACCATCCTCAACGAGACCGAGATCCACATCGACGACTCCTCGGCGCTCAACCCGGCCGAGATCCGGGCCCGCTGCCGCCGGCTCAAGCGCGAGAAGGGCCTCGGGCTGGTGGTCGTCGACTACCTCCAGCTCATGCAGGTGCCGGGAACCCGCGAGAACCGGGCCACCGAGATCTCGGAGATCTCGCGCGGCCTCAAGGGGCTCGCCAAGGAGCTCAAGGTGCCGGTGGTGGCGCTCTCGCAGCTCAACCGCTCGCTCGAGAGCCGCACCAACAAGCGGCCGATGATGTCGGACCTGCGCGAGTCGGGCGCCATCGAGCAGGACGCCGACGTGATCCTGTTCATCTACCGCGACGAGGTCTACAACGAGGACAGCAAGGACAAGGGCAAGGCCGAGATCATCATCGGCAAGCAGCGCAACGGGCCGATCGGCCACGTCGACCTGACCTTCCGCCACCAGTACACGCGCTTCGAGAACTACGCGCCGGAGGACTACGCCGGCGGCTTCTACGGATGAGCCCGCGCCCGCGCGCGCGCATCGACCTGGCCGCCCTGCGCCACAACCTCGCGCGGGCCCGCCGGGCCGCGCCCGGCCGGCGCCTGATGGCGGTGGTCAAGGCCGATGGCTACGGCCACGGGGCGATCCGCGTGGCCCGCGCGCTCGAGCGGGCCGATGCCTTCGCGGTGGCCCGCCTCGAGGAGGCCCTCGAGCTGCGCGCCGCCGGGATCGACAAGCGCATCGTGGTGCTTCCCGGGGTGCTCGAGCGCGCCGAGGTCGCCGCGGCGGCGGCCGCCGGAATCGACCTGGTGGTCCAGCACGAGGGGCAGATCGGGGCGCTCGAGGCGGCCCGCTCACCGCTTGCCGTGTGGCTCAAGATCGACACCGGGATGCACCGGCTGGGCGTGCCGCCGGCGCGCGCGCAGGCCTGCTACCGGCGGCTCGCCGAGTGCCCCCAGGTGCGCCCGCCGGTGCGCCTGATGACCCATCTCGCCGAGGCCGACGACCGGGCGAGCCCGGCCACCGGCGAGCAGCTCGAGGTGTTTGCCCGGGCCTGCGCGGGCCTCGAGGCCGAGCGCAGCATCGCCAACTCGGCGGCCCTGCTCGGCTGGCCCGCCGCGCACGGCGACTGGCTGCGCCCCGGGCTGATGCTCTACGGCGCCTCGCCGTTCCTCGACTCGCTGGGCGCCGAGGAGGGCCTGCGTGCGGTGATGACCCTCGAGACCCGCCTGATCGCGGTCAACCGGATCCCGGCGGGGGGGCGGATCGGCTACGGCGGCACCTGGACCTGTCCCGAGGAGATGGCGGTCGGGGTGGCCGCGATCGGCTACGGCGACGGCTACCTGCGCCACGCCCCGAGCGGCACGCCGGTGCTGGTCGGCGGCCGGCGCGCCCCGCTCATCGGGCGGGTCTCGATGGACGCCATCACCATCGACCTGCGCGGCCTCCCCGGCGCGCGCCCGGGCGACCCGGTGGTGCTGTGGGGCGAGGGCCTGCCGGTCGAGGAGGTCGCCCGCGCGATGGGCACCATCCCCTACGAGCCGCTGACCCGGGTCGCGCCGCGGGTCGAGCGGGTGGTGGTCGGCGAGTAGCCGGCATCGGTCGTCCTCCTCAGAGCCTCGGCGAGCGCCGGTCGTGCGCTCGAGGAACGAACATGCATGCGGCAGACGTTCGCTGCCGAAGCGGAGCCATACGTCGGGCTGGCGCCCGACCTACGCCCG
>CAZRGU010000169.1:0-8175 GCA_964599705.1 uncultured Ectothiorhodospiraceae bacterium
TCTGGTGGACCAGCAGGATGGCGTTGTTGACCACCAGGCCGAGCAGGATGATGAAACCGATCATGGTCAGCAGATCCATCGGCTGGAAGCCGAGGTAGCGGTTGACCAGGCGCAGCGCCACCACCCCGCCGACCGTGGCCAGCGGCAGCACCAGCATCGCCAGCAGCGCATCCCTGAAGGAGCGGAACAGCGCGCTCATCAGCAGGAACAGGATCGCCACCGCGATCAGGAAGCTCTCGCTCATGCTGGCCAGCGCCTCGGTGAGCTTGTCGGCGGTCCCCGTGTAGCGCACCGTGCCGTCCTCGGGGAGCAGCGCGGTGACCGCCGGCTCGACCTTCTCGCGCAGCACCGCGAGCGCCGCCTCGAGCGACATCCCCTCCGGGGGGGTGACCTGCAGGGTCACGGTGCGGCGCCGGTCGAGGCGCCGGATCTGGCTCGGCCCGGCGGTCCGCTCGAGGCGGGTCAGCTCGCCGACCGGGAGCACCCCGGCCCGTGGGGTGGCCAGCGGGATGGCCGCGAGCTGCTCGGGGGTGTCCCAGGGCGGCACCCGGACCACGATGTCGAGGCGCTCCTCGCCGTCGAAGTAGTCGCCGACGTAGAGCCCCTCGCCGAGTGCGCGCACCACCAGGGCCATGGTCTCGCGGGTCCAGCCGGCCTCGGCGATGCGCCGCTCGTCGGGCACCAGGCGCAGCTCCGGCTCGGCGAGCTCCAAGCCCGGGAAGGGGCGCACCGAGGCGCCGGGGATGGCCCGCTGGATGGCCCCGTAGGCGAGCGCCGCGGCGCGCGTCGCGGCCTCGACGTTGCGGGCCTGGATGTTCATCTCGACGGTGCGCCCGCCCCCGAAGCCGCCGAACAGCGAGGCCCGCTTGGCGAAGGCGAGCGTGTCCGGGAAGCCGCGCACGATGCCGTTGATGGCCGGCACCAGCTCGCCGGTGCGGCTCGGATCGGCGGCCCGCGCGCCCATGAACACCCCGCGCGAGAAGGCCACGAAGAAGTACTGCTTGATCTGGGGCTGGCGCTCGCCGCTCAGGTAGGGGGCGGTGCGTGCCGCGATCACCTCGGCCATCTCGCTGCGGATGTGGTCGATGTTGACCCCGGGCGGCGGGATGATGAAGGCGAAGACCAGGTTGCGGTTGCCCTCGGGCAGGTAGTCGGCCTTGGGCAGCAGCCGGTAGCTGGCGTAGAGCGGCACGCTGAGCAGCACCACGATCCAGAGCGCCCGGCGCGCCGGGCCGTCGGTGAGCGCCATCAGCCCCCGGGTGCCGGCCTGCCACCAGCCGCGGTGCGGGTCGCGCAGCTCGAGCGTGGCGAGCCAGCGGCTCGCCGCCACCGGGACCACGGTGACCGCCACGGCCAGCGAGGCGGCGATCGCCACCGCGATGGTCAGGGCGAGGTCGGCGAAGAGCTGCCCGGCCTCGTCCTCGAGGAACACCACCGGCAGGAAGATCGCCACCGTGGTGGCGCTCGAGGCGAGCAGCGCCCCCCAGACCTGGCTCGCCCCGTCGAGCGCCGCGCGCCCCGGCGGCTCGCCGCGCTCGCGCAGCCGGACGATGTTCTCGAGGACCACGATCGCCGCGTCGAGCACCATCCCGACGGCGAAGGCGAGCCCGGCGAGCGAGAGCACGTTGAGGGTGCGCCCGGCCGCCTCGAGCACCGGGAAGGCGGCCAGCACCGAGACCGGGATGGCGAGCGCCACCACCAGGGTGGCGCGCAGCCGGCGCAGGAACCACCACAGCACGCCGATGGCCAGCACCACCCCGAGGGCCAGGTTGGTGCGCAGCATCGCGATCGAGCTGTAGATGTAGACGGTCTCGTCGTAGACCTGCTCGAGGGTCAGCCCGGCGCGCTTCAAGGGCCCGGCGGCGAGCTCGGCGGCCGCCGCGCGCAGCCCGGCCATGACCTCGAGCACGTTGACCCCGATCTCGCGGTGGGCGTTGATCGCCATCGCCGGCTCGCCGCCGGTCAGCACGAAGCTCTTGCGATCGACCAGCCGGACCTCGATGTCGGCCACGTCGCGCAGCCGCACCGGGCGCCCGTCGCGCCAGTCGAGGACCAGCTCACCGAGCTCATCGACGCTCAACGCCCCGGTGAAGCGCACCGTGTAGCGGCGCTTGCCGACGCTCGCCTCGCCGGCCGAGACGTCGTCGTTGCGCCCGGCGAGGCGCGCCGCGGCCGGCAGCTCGATGCCGAGGCTGGCCGCCCGGTAGGGGTCGAAGGTGATCCGCACCTCGCGCCCGCGACCGCCGCGCACCTCCGAGCGGGCCACCCCGGGGACCCGCTCGAAGCGGGTCTGCACCACCTCCTCGAGGTAGTCCTGGTAGGACTGGATGTCGCGCTCGTTGCCGGGCGCGGTCTTGACGATGAACCAGGCGATCGGGCGCGAGCGCGCCCCGACCGTGCTGATCACCGGCTCGTCGGCGTCGTCCGGGTAGCGGGGCACGCGATTGAGGCGGTTGAGCACCTCGAGCAGGCCGCGGCCGAGGTCGTGGCCGACCCGGAACTGGACGGTGATCTCGCCCTGGCCGCGCTGGGCCCTGGCGAGCATCCGGGTCATCCCCGGCAGGCCGCGCAGGACCTTCTCCTGGGGCTCGACGATCTCGGACTCGACCTCCTCGGGGGCGGCCGCCCGCCAGGCGGTGCGGATGGTGATCTCGGGCTTCTCGACCTCGGGGGTGAGCTGGATCGGGAGGCGCTCGAGGGCGATCGCGCCGAGCAGCGCGACCAGCAGCACCGCGACCACGGTGGCCACCGGGTTGTCGAGCGCCCGGGCCGTCCAGCTCACCGCCGCTCCCCTCCGCCCCCCGGCGCCCCGCCCACCGTGCCGCCCTGCCCGCCCGGCGCCGGCCCGCTCACGAGGCCGGCGAGGTGCCGATCACGCGGACCGTCTGGCCGGGGCGCAGCCGCTCGCCGCCGCGCACCACCACCCGGTCGCCGGGCTCGATGCCGCTGACCTCGATCAGCGCGCCGACCGCGATCCCGGGCTCGACCTCGACCCGCTCGGCGCGCCCGTCGGCAGCCACCCGGTAGACGCTCACCGCGCCGCGGCGCAGCACCAGGGCGTCGCGCGGGACCGCCACCACCTCGCGCGGCGCCGCGCTCGGCACCGCCACCCGCAGGGTCTTGCCGACCGGCCAGGTATCGGCCGGGATCGCCACCCGCAGCTCGTAGAGGCGCGAGCGCTCATCGCCGACCGGGACGATGACCCGCACCGTCCCGGCGGCCGCCGCCGGGCTCGCTCGCAGGCGCAGCCGCGAGCCGGGCTCGACGAAGCGCAGCGCGCTGACCGGCACCCAGGTCTGGACCTCGAGGGCCGAGGCGTCGACCAGCCGCACCACCGCCTGGCCGCTCTCGGCCCATTCGCCGGGCTGGAGCAGCCGCTCGGTCACCACCCCCGGGAAGGGGGCCCGGATCACGGTGCGCTCGAGGCGCTCGCGGGTCGAGGCCAGCCGCGCCCGGTCGGCGACCAGATCGCTGTGGATGACGTCGCGGTTGGAGACCGCCTCCTCGAGGCGGCTGCGCGCGGCGTTGTTCTTGCCGACCAGCTCGCGCAGCCGCCGCACCTCGCCCTCCAGGTAGCGGAGCCGGGCCTGGTCGCTGGTGACCGCGGCCTGGTCCTCGGCCAGGCGCTGGCGCAGCAGGGTGTCGTCGAGGCGGGCGAGCGGCTCGCCGCGCTCGATCCGGGCGCCGACCTCGGCGACCCACTCGAGGCGCCCGGCGACCTCGGCCGGGATCCGCGCCCGGGCACGGCTGATCACGGTCCCCGGGTACCAGGCCAGCGGGGCCAGGGTGCGCCGCTCGGCGGTGGCCACCACCACCGGGGCCGGCGGCGGCCCCTGGGCGCCGCCCTGCTGGGCGTGCAGGCCCGGGGCGGGGAGCGCCCCGAGCAGGCCGGCGAGCACCAGCGCAAGGCGCGGCGGCAGGCGG
This sequence comes from uncultured Ectothiorhodospiraceae bacterium, assembly GCA_964599705.1. Lineage (GTDB taxonomy): Bacteria > Pseudomonadota > Gammaproteobacteria > HK1 > HK1 > CAZRGU01. Next base: position 3,925 of record CAZRGU010000169.1, read on the forward strand.
CGGTCGGGTCGGTGCATGCCTTCTCCGGGGCCGGGCGGACCGGCCAGTGGTTGCTTGGAGCGGATCGGCGCCGCGACGTTCCGCAGGGATCGCGCCACCGGCCGGCCGGATCCGGTGGGCCAGGGCCCGCGGCCCCGGCCGAGAGGCTGCCGGTGCCCGCTCCCGGCCGCGGCCGGCGCCCCGCCCGTGCCGGCGCGGGGGTGCCCGCTCCGGCCGGCCCCCGGCTAGTGTCCACCAGCCCCTCGCCGTCTTCCAGCCCGCCGCCCCGCCCGGCCCCTTGAGCGGCGTCTGCGCGCCCCTATATTGCGCGGTTGTTTCCTCGCGGGGAATGGCTCCCCGCGCCGGACTACGGGAGGTGACCCACGTGCGAATCGCGATGATCTCGCCCCTGGAGATGCGCGTGCCGCCGGTCGGCTACGGCGGCACCGAGCTGGTCGTCAGCCTGCTCACCGAGGGCCTCGTGCGGGCCGGCCACGAGGTCACCCTGTTCGCCAGTGGCGACTCCGAGACCGCCGCCGCGCTGGTGCCCGGCGCGCCGCGCTTCCTGCGCGGCAGCAGCCGCCACAAGGGCATCCTCGAGCTGCTCAACGTGGTCCGTGCCCTGGAGCGCGCCGGACAGTTCGATATCATCCACAACCACACCGCGCTCGAGGGGATGGCCACCGCCGGGCTGGTCTCGACGCCGATGCTGACCACCCTGCACGGCGGCATGGACGGTGACTGGCGGCTGCTGCTCGCCCACTATCGGGGCTGGTTCAACGCCATCAGCCACTCGGCGCTCGCCCTGCTCCCGCCCAAGGAGCGCTGCGTCGGGGTGATCCACAATGCCATCGACGTGCCGAGCTACCCGTTCAACCCCGGAGCGCGGGAGGACTTCGTGCTGTTCCTGAGCCGGATGAGCCCCGAGAAGGGACCGGACCTGGCCATCGAGGTGGCCCGCCGCAGCGGGGTGCGGGTGGTGCTGGCCGGCAACGTCGACGCCTGCGACCGCGAGTTCTTCGAGACCCGGGTGCGCCCGGCGGTCGACGGGCGCCAGATCGAGTACCGCGGCGAGGCCGACTACCGGGCCAAGCGCGAGCTGCTCTCGCGGGCCCGCTGCCTGCTCGCCCCGATCACCTGGGAGGAGCCCTTCGGGCTGTTCATGGCCGAGGCCAACGCCTGCGGCACCCCGGTGGTGGCGATGCGCCGCGGGGCGGCCCCCGAGGTGATCGCCGACGGCGAGACCGGCTACCTGGTCGACTCGGTCGAGGAGATGTGCGCGGCGCTGGGCAGGGTCGAGGCGATCGAGGCGCGCGCCTGCCGGGCCCACGTCGAGCGGCACTTCAGCGCCGAGCGGATGGTCCGCGACTACCTCGCCGCCTACCGCCGGGTGCTCGCCGCGAGCGGCACCCGGACCCCGAGCGAGCGGGCCGCTTGAGCTTCTACGTCCTCTCGGGGGGGGTGGTGACCAGCGCCGGGGCGGTGTTCGCCGTCTCCGGCGCCAACGGCGACATCCGCCCCGGGCGGCTCGACGGCTTCTACGCCAGCGACACCCGGTTCCTCTCCGAGCTGACCCTGCGGGTGGCCGGGCGGGCGCCGCGGGCGCTGCGCGCCGGCGAGGTCGGCAGCGGCCTGACCACCTTCTACACGGTGATCGACCTGCCCGGCGAGGGCCGCCCCGGGGCCGACCTCACGGTGGTGCGCGACCGCGGCGTGGGGGCCGGGCTGCGCGAGGAGATCACCCTGCTCAGCCACCTCGACGAGCCGCTCGAGGTCGAGGTGACGCTGGCCTTCGCGGCCGACTTCGCCGATCTGTTCGAGGTGAGGCGGCTGCACTTCACCAAGCGCGGCGAGAGCCGCGTCGAGCACGACCCCGACGGCACCCTGGTGCTCGCCTACGCGCGCGGCGACTACCAGCGCCGCACCCGGGTGCGCTGCGCTCCGCAGTGCCGCTTCGAGGGCGCGCTCGGGCGGGTCACCGCGCGCCTTCCCCCGCGCGGCACCTGGCGGCTGGTCTGCGAGGTCGAGGCGGTCGGCGGGGCGCGCACCAGCCAGGCCGCCGACGAGCCCTCCGGGCTGGGGCCGCCCGACGGCGCCCCGGCCTCGCGGCGCGAGCGCGCCGCCCGGCGCCAGCCGCGCCGTGGCCGCGAGCCGCCGTTCGCCGCCCCGCCGCGCCTGCAGACCGTGCACCCGGGGCTGCGCGGGGCCTGGGATCGGGCGCTCGCCGACCTCGAGGGGCTGTGCCTGCGCCCCGACGGGCGCCACCCGATCGTGGCTGCCGGGATGCCGTGGTTCATGGCCATCTTCGGGCGCGACTCGATCCTCACCGCCCTCGAGACCCGGATCCTCGGCCCCGAGCTGCTCGCCGGCACGGCGCTGACCCTGGCCGCCCACCAGGCCCGGGCCAGCGACCCCTTCCGCGAGGCCGAGCCCGGCAAGATCCCCCACGAGCTGCGCCACGGCGAGCTCGCCCACTTCGGCGAGGTCCCGCATGCCTGCTACTACGGCACCGTGGACGCCACCCCGCTGTTCGTGATCCTGGTCGGCGAGCTGTGGCGCTGGAGCGGCGACGAGGCGCTGGTGCGCGGCCTGCTCCCGGCCGCCGAGGCGGCGCTCGCCTGGTGCACGCGCGACGGTGACCGCGACGGCGACGGCTTCATCGAGTACCCGAGCGCCAGCCCGACCCTGCGCAACCAGTGCTGGAAGGACTCGGGGGATGCGATCGCCTTTGCCGACGGGCGCCTCGCCGAGGGCCCGATCGCGGTCTGCGAGGTCCAGGGCTACCTCTACGCGGCGCGCCGCGCGCTCGCCGCCGTCTACCGCGACCTCGGCGAGAGCGAGCGCGCCGCGGCCCTCGAGCGCCAGGCCGCCGAGCTTGCCGAGCGCTTCGATGAGGCCTTCTGGATGGCCGAGGAGGGCTACCTGGCGCTGGCCCTCGACGGCGCCAAGCGGCAGGTCGACGCGATCGCCTCGAACGCCGGGCACTGCCTGTGGTCGGGGATCGTGCGCAAGGAGCGCGCCGCGGCGCTCGCCGAGCGGCTGCTCTCCGCGGAGCTGTTCAGCGGCTGGGGGGTGCGCACGCTCTCGAGCGCCATGGCCCGCTACCACCCGCTGTCCTACCACAACGGCTCGGTGTGGCCGCACGACACCGCGCTCATCGCCGCCGGGCTGGCCCGCTACGGGCTGCACGCGGCGGCCAGCGAGCTGATCGGGGCGCTCTTCGAGGCCGCCGCGGCGATGCCCGAGCACCGCCTCCCCGAGCTCTTCGCCGGGCATGCCCGGCGCAGCGCCGCCTTCCCGGTGCCCTACCCGGGGGCCAACGCCCCCCAGGCCTGGGCCGCCGGGGCGGTGGTGCTGGCCGTCGAGACCCTGCTGCGCCTGCACCCGGCCGACGACGTGCTGGTCAGCGAGATGCCGCGCATGAGCCGCGCGGTGGCCCTCGAGGGCGTCCCCTACCGCGACCGGCGCTGGAGCTTCTAGCGCGGCGAACCGAGATGCGGGCTAGACTACAAGGCGCCACGACTTGCGACGGCACACAGCCATGAACTTCGAGAACCGATTCGTGCGCGACCCTCGCATCTGCGGAGGGGAGGCCGTAATCAAGGGCACCCGAGTGACCCTGCGCACGGTGCTCGCCAGCCTCGCCGAAGAGGCGAGCATCGAGGAGATTCTGCGCGATTTCCCCTCCCTCACCGAGGAGGACGTACGCGCCGTGATCGCGTTCGCGGCCGCCTCCGCCGAGGAGGATCTTCCGGTCCCGGGTGTCCCCGATGTGGCATGAGGATCAAGCTCGATGAGAATCTTCCCCTACGGCTCGCCAGCGCTCTAAGATCGCGCGGCCACGACGTAGATACGGTCGGGGAAGAGCGCCTCGTGGGCAGCATGGACTCCGCGATCTGGGCTGCCGTCCAGGAAGCGGAACGGTTTCTCATCACCCAGGACCTCGACTTCTCCGACATCCGAAAGTTCGCGCCGGGCACGCACCATGGAATCCTTCTGGTCCGTCTCGCCGCCCCCGGTCGGGAAGCGCTTCTCGCTCGCGTGGACAGGCTGTTCGAGACGGAGGATGTGGAGAGCTGGCGCGGATGCTTCGTCGTCGTGGGAGAGCGCAAGATCCGGGTCCGGCGCCCCTCCCCGTGACCGGCTAGCCCGAAGTTTCTCCTGTCTGAATCGATAAGGGATTGTTATTTCTGGAGAAACAAGTCGCTGCGGGCGTACGCGACTGGGAACGCTATAGCTTGACTCCGAGCAGCTCGAGCGCGCGCTGCTGCA
>CAZRGU010000170.1:0-8148 GCA_964599705.1 uncultured Ectothiorhodospiraceae bacterium
CTGGAGTACGTGACTCCATGTTGGGGGTCCCCGCACCCATCCGCCGGGAGCGGATTGGGTCGCGCGCAGCGCGCCCGCAGGGGCCGGGCCAGGGAAGGCCCGGAACAGCGCAGTCCGGGGTGACCAGGGGCGTCCGCAGCAGGCGGGCGGCTTTTTCACAAACTCTCAGCGGGCGCGCGTCGCGCGGCGCCGGCGCGCCGCGCGCGGGTCACGGCGCAGCGGCCGGTAGCACTCGACCCGATCACCGTCGGCGAGCACCCGGGCGGCGCTCACCGGACGTCCCCAGATGCCGAGATCGAGCCTCCCGCCGGCCGCCGCCCGGGCCGGCTCCTCGAGCCCGGCGGCGAGCAGCGCCTCGGCCGCGGTGGCGCCGGGAGGAAGCTCGAGCGCGACCGCGCGCTGCCTCCCGGCCAGGGCGAGCACCACCTCGACCCGGATCCGCTCAGTGGCCACCATAGACCTCGCGGGCCCGGTGGCAGAAGGCGTTGAGCAGCGAGTTGGCCATCTCGCTGAACAGCGGGTTGAGCAGCCGGCGAAGGAGCGCGTTGGAGAACTCGAACTCGAGGTCCAGCGACACCCGGCAGCCCTGATCCCCGATCGGCACGAAGCGCCAGCAGCCCTCGAGGCGCCGGAACGGCCCCTCGAGCAGGCGCAGCTCGATGGCCTCCGGGTAGCGCATCGTGTTGCGGGTGGTGAAGTGCTGGTGCAGCGGTCCGCGCGCCACCTCGAGCCGGGCGTCGACCAGGTTCTCGCCGCTGTCCCGGGTCGTCGCTCCCCGGCACCAGGGCAGGAAGCTCGGGTAGCGCTCGACGTCGGCGACCAGGGCATACATGGCCTCCGCCCGGTAGGGCACCAGCGCGCTCTTCCTGACCTTGGTGATGGACCCCGCAGCGGTCATCCTCGCTCCGTCCTCCAGCCCTCTGCCGGACCCGTCCGGCGCCGGCGCGAAGGCGGATCTTAGCCCGGATATCTCACCGATGCGCGAAGCGAGGGTGCCGAGACGCTGTCCTGGCCGGAAGCACGGACCGCAAGGCGGCGAAGGCGTAGCCGACACTACGGCGAGCCGGCTGCCGGGAGCGCGTCCCGTCAGCGTGGATGGATCGGCGGCCGCAGCCACGGATCGGTGAGCGGTGCGGGCCGGCTCACCGCGCGACGCTCCCCAGCGGCATCTTGCGCCGCTGCCGAAGCGTAGCGCCCGCCCTGCCCGGCCACCTCCGGCCCGATCGGCCGGGCGCCCCCTTTGCCGCGCCCGGCGCGCTGTGGAAGAATCCCTGCCCCGTCACCGAGGTGTCCCGCCCCATGGCCGGCAAGAGGAAGGGAGCGGGCAAGGCCCGCCCGGAGTTCATCGCCCTCAACAAGAAGGCGCGCCACGACTACTTCATCGAGGAGACCCTCGAGGCCGGCATGGTGCTCGAGGGCTGGGAGGTCAAGAGCCTGCGCGCCGGACGGGTCCAGCTCCGCGACAGCTACGTGATCGTCAAGGACGGCGAGGCCTGGCTGCTCGGCGCCCACATCAGCCCGCTGCCGACCGCCTCGACCCACATCCAGCCCGACCCGGTCCGCACCCGCAAGCTGCTCCTGCACCGCGCCCAGATCGAGCGCCTGCGCGGCTCGGTCGAGCGCCGCGGCTACACCCTGGTGCCGACCGCGATGCTCTGGAAGCGCGGCCGTGCCAAGCTCGACATCGGGCTCGCCCGCGGCAAGCAGCGCCACGACAAGCGGGCCAGCGAGCGGGATCGGGACTGGCAGCGCGAGAAGCGCCGCCTCCTCAAGCACGCCACGGGGTGACTGGGCGGGCTCCGAGGAGCTAGAATAGGCCCCGCACGGGGGCGACCTGGCTTCGACGTGGGTCGTGAAACCCGAGGTGCATGCCGAGGCGCAGCAGACCTCGTAAATCCAGCTGCAACCAAAGATAGTTGCCAACGACGACAACTACGCTCTGGCCGCCTAGAGCAGCCAGCCTCTGACCGGGTCGTGCTTGTGCGCCCGGGTTCCAGGGGTCAACACACACAAGCCCGCCGCGGCGCGTGCCTCGAGCACCGCGGTTAAAACCAAGAGGCTCGCCGCCACGTAGCCCTGCCGGTCGGGCAGCGTGGCGGTCAAAAACAAAGACCTGGCTAAGCATGTAGAGCCAACGGCGGATCACTCACGGACGCGGGTTCGATTCCCGCCGCCTCCACCAACCGTTCAGGCCGGCCCGCCCGGGCCGGCCGTCACGTTGCCCGCCGGGCGGCGATCCGGAGCAGCCGCCGCAGCCGCTGCCGGTGCGCCTCCCGCTCGGGCTCGAGGGCGAGCAGCGCGCGGGCATGGACGAGCGCCCGGGCCGGCTCGCGGGCGACGTGCTCGTGGTACTTCGCCAGGCGCTCGTGCCCCTCGGGATCGCCGGCCGCGGCCAGGCGCTGCCAGGCCTCGGTCGCCAGCGCCCACTCGCCGCCGCGGCGGGCCAGGCGGCCGAGCTCGCGCAGCCCGGCGGCATCGAGCGCGCCGCGGCGCTCGCGCAGGTAGGCGAGCGCCGCCCGCTCGCCCCGGGCGCGAGCCAGGACCCGCGGATCCGCGCCCCAGGCCAGCGGGTCGCGGTGACAGCGGCGCAGCGCCGGGAGCAGCAGGGCGAGCGAGACGAGGTCCTGGCGGTTGTGCGCGCAGACCCGGGAGAGCGCCGCGCACCGCCCGCCGCGCAGCCACGCCAGCCAGGCCGCCGGGGCGAGCGCTCCGGGCAGATCGTCGGCGCGCTCCAGTCCGAGCAGGCGGCGCTCGGCGCCGGCCAGCCGGCAGTCCGGCCAGCGCCGCGCGAAGGCCGCCCGGGTCGGCGCGAGCAGGTCGAGATGGGCCAGGCCGGCGAGCGGATCGGGGCAGCGTGCGAGCCGTGCGCGCGCCGCGATCAGCGGAGCATCGAAGCTGCGGCCGTTGTAGCTCACCAGCAGCGAGGCCCCGGCGAGGCGCCGCCGCCCCTCGGCGAGCATCGCCGCCTCGCCGGCGAATCCGGCCAGCACCAGCTGGCACAGGTGCAGGGTCCCTCCCTCGAAGCGGCCGATCCCGAGCAGAAAGACCGTGGTCCCGGTGCCCCCGGCAAGTCCACTGGTCTCGGTATCGAGAAAGGCCAGCGCGCGCGGGGCAGTGGCCGCGGCTCGGCGAGTCGTTGCAGCCAGCTCGCCGGCCGCCTCGGCCACCGCGCGCGGGTCGAGCCCTGCGACCTCCCCCTCGAGCCGCTCCTCGACGGCGACCAGCCCCGGGGCCAGCACCCGCCCGCCGAGCGCCCGCGCCAGCGCCGCCGCATCCACCGCCCGGCCCCCCGCCGCTGCCCGACCCCGGGCGCGGGTCAGGCGTGCCAGCCGCTCCTGGAGCGGCCCTGGGGGCCGGCCTGTCCGGGGGGGCCCGGCGCCGGCCTCGCCGCGCAGCCTCGCCAGCCGCTCGCCGAGGGTGGCGTTCATCTGCGCGCCGCGCCCCGCGCGCCGAGCAGCCCGAGGATCGCCAGCGCGGCATGCTTCGAGGGGGCGCCGGGAGCACCCTCGGCGGCACCGGCCAGCGGCCCGACGCAGCCCGGGCAGCCGCTCTCGCAGTCACAGCCGGCAATCAGCGCCGCGGCGCGCTCGAGCAGCTCGGCACGCAGCTCGAAGAGCGGCTCGGACAGACCGATCCCGCCGGGGTAGTTGTCGTAGAGGAACAGCGTCGGGCAGAACCGCTGCCCGGGCTCGGGGCGGGCCGCCTCGGCGCCGCGCCCGCGGGCCCCGACCCGGACGAACCAGGCGCTGTCACCACCGCCGACCGCACGCCCCAGGTCGGCGGGCTCGGACATGGTGAGCAGGGCGGCTGCGTGGTGCATGGCGTAGCCCGCCCCGAGGAAGCCGTCGAGGGCCTCGCCGCGCGAGGCGAACGCCGCCTCGAGGCGCACGGGGTCGACCTCCCACCAGGCCGCGCTGGTGTGCATCTGCTGGTCGGGAAGGTCGACGTTGCCGTAGCCGACGTTCTCGTGGCTGTAGTAGCGGATCTTCTTGTAGCCGGCGACGTGGCGCACCACGTGGACCTCGCCGTGGGCCGCAGCGCCGGCGCCGAGCGGGGCGCTCGCGAAGCGCTCGAGCACCTTGAGCCGGGTGTGGTCGATGGCCTCGGTGTAGTAGTCGGCGTCGGTGCGGCGCACGAACGCCTTGCGCCCCTCCCAGTCGAGGTGCTCGACCTGCCAGGGCCGGGCCTGGACGAGGTAGATCGCGCCCTCGTAGAGGGTCAGTGGTGCGCTGCTGTAGTCGACCTCGGCGATCACCCGGCCGCCGCCGTCGCCACGGTCGATGACCACGAAGTTGCCCTCGGCGACGGTGCGCAGGCTGACCGCGCAGGCCGGATAGCTGTCCGCGGTCCAGTGCCAGCGCCCCTCCTCGCGGTGCAGCACGCCCTCGCCCTCGAGGTACTCGAGCAGCGCCCCGACCTCGGCGCCGCCGAGCCGCTCGCCGGCCACGAAGGGCAGCTCGAAGGCCGCGCAGCGCACGTGATCGAGCAGGACGAGGAGCTGATCGGGGTCGATGCGGGCCTGCTCGGGCGAGGCCTCGAGGAGGAAGTCGGGATTGCGGGCCAGGAACTGATCGAGCGGCAGGCTCGAGGTGACCAGCACGCCGAGCGCCGGGCGCCCGCGCCGCCCGGCACGCCCGAGGCGCTGCCAGGTCCCGGCCACCGTCCCCGGGTAACCGCACAGCACGCAGGCATCGAGCGCGCCGATGTCGATCCCGAGCTCGAGGGCCGAGGTCGCGACCACGCAGTCGATCTCGCCGGCGCGCAGGCCGCGCTCGATGGCCCGCCGCGCCCCCGGCAGGTAGCCGCCGCGGTAGGCGTGGATCCGCGCCGGGCGGCGCGGGTCGGCGTCGAAGCGATCCTTGAGGTAGCGGGTCAGGACCTCGACGGCGGTGCGGGTGCGCGCGAAGCAGATGCAGCTCAGACCGGCCTCGAGCAGCGCCCGGGTGAGGCGGGCGCTGTGGGCGAGTGCCGAGGCCCGGATCCCGAGCTCGCGATTGACCAGCGGCGGGTTCCACACCACCAGCGTGCGCTCCCCGCGCGGCGCGCCGCTCTCGGCGATGCGCTCGACCGGGGCCCCGATCAGGCGCTCGGCGAGCTCCCCCGGGTTGGCGATGGTGGCCGAGCAGAGCACGAAGGTGGGCTCGCTGCCGTAGAAGCGGCAGATCCGCTGCAGGCGGCGGATGACGTTGGCGACGTGCGCGCCGAACACCCCGCGGTAGATGTGCATCTCGTCGATCACCACGTAGCGCAGCGACTCGAAGAGCTGCGCCCACTTGGTATGGTGGGGGAGGATCCCCTGGTGGAGCATGTCCGGATTGCTGACCACCACGTCGCCGCGGCTGCGAACCGCACGGCGGGCATCGCCCGGGGTGTCGCCGTCGAAGGTGAAGGTCCGCACCCCGAGCCCGCCGGCCTGGTTGAGCGCGACGAGCTCGGCGACCTGGTCCTGGGAGAGCGCCTTGGTGGGAAACAGGTAGAGCGCCCTGGCCGCCTCGCGCAGCACCGCATCGAGCACCGGCAGGTTGTAGCACAGCGTCTTGCCCGAGGCGGTCGGGGTGACCAGCACGGTATGCCGGCCGGCCCGGATCCGCTCCCAGGCCAGGCGCTGGTGGTGGTAGAGGCGCTCGATTCCGCGCCGGCGCAGCGCCGCGGCCAGCCGCGGCTCGAGCTCGGCGGGCAGCGGGGAGTAGCGGGCCGGCTGCGCCGCGATCACCCGATGCGCGCGCAGGCAGCCGGGATGGCGCCGCGCCTGGTCCTCGATCAGCGCCTCGACCCGCTCGCTCGCCGGCTCCACGGCCTGGCGCCGGGAGAGATTCGCCGCCATTGCCTGTTCTCCATTTGTTCTCTATCCTCGAGTGTAGGATGGCGCTCGGCCAGGGCGCAAGGCGAAGCCGGGCCGCGCGGCTCGCCGCGGCCGGCAGTGCCGAGGAAGGCGGCATGAACGACGAGGATCGGATCGCCGGGCTGACCCGGCGCCAGCGCAGCGTGCTCGCCGAGCTGCGCTCGCGGAGCCGACGCGGCCAGCCCCCGCCGAGCCTCGGTGAGCTCGCCGCCGCGCTCGGCCTGCGCTCGCGCGGCTCGCTGCACAAGCAGGTCCGCGCCCTGATCGAGGCCGGCCTGGTCGAGCCGATGGCCGGCCGGCGCCGGGGGGTGTGCCTGACCGGGGCCGCCAGGGGCGGCGAGGACCGGCTCCCGCTGCTCGGTCGGATCGCCGCCGGCCGCCCGATCGAGGCGCTCGCCGAGGACGAGGCGCTCGAGGTGCCGGGCTGGCTGCGCGGGCAGGGTCCCTGCTACGCGCTCGAGGTGCGTGGCGACTCGCTGCGCGAGGCCGGGATCCTGGACGGTGACCGGGTGGTGGTCGAGCAGCGCGACTGGGCCCGGGACGGCGAGCTGGTGGTGGCCCTGATCGACGGCGCCGAGGCGACCCTGAAGCGCATCGAGCAGCGCCCTGGGGAGGTGGTGCTGCACCCGGCCAATGCCGCCTACGCGCCGCTGCGCTACCGGCCCGAGCAGGTCCGCATCCAGGGCGTGGTGGTCGGTCTGCTGCGCAGCTACCGGGGGCCCGGGGGGCGCCCGTAGAGCATCGGCGCGAGCTCCCTGAGGGCTCGCCGGTAGACCTCGCGCTTGAAGTAGATCACCTCGCGGGCCGGGTGCCAGTAGTCCACCCACTTCCAGTGGTCGAACTCCGGTCGCGGGCTGCCGTCGAGGCGCAGGTGGCGCTCGGGGGCGATCAGGCGCAGCAGGTACCAGAGCTGCTTCTGGCCCACGCACAGCGGCGGGCGCCGGCGCCGAAAACGGCGCGGCAAGGTGTAGCGCAGCCAGCCCCGCGTCACCCCGACCAGCCGAACATGCTCGCGGGCCAGCCCGAGCTCCTCGCACAGCTCGCGGTAGAGCGCATCCTCCGGGCTCTCGTCGCGCTCGATCCCGCCCTGGGGGAACTGCCAGCCGCTCTGCCCGACCCGCCGCGCCCACAGCACCTTGTCGCGGTCGTTGGCGAGTATGATCCCGACGTTGAGCCGGTAGCCGTGCTCGTCGATCACGGCCCCTCCCGTGCGCTGCCACCAGGGCGCTAGTTTTCCACGTCGCTCCGGGGTCACGCAAACCGCGCCCGGGGCTTCCGGGGCGGGGCTCTCGCCTCGCGCATCGGCGAGCCATCCAGGCCGGGGGAGATCGCTTTGCACCTGCCGAGCGCCGGCCATAGAGTGCGCCGCTGCGCTACCGGGAGGGTCGTCGTGGACATCGCGCTGTTCGACCTCGACAACACGCTGATCGGCGGAGACAGCGACCACCTGTGGGGCGAGTACCTGGCCCGGGTCGGGGCGGTGCCGGCCGCCGCCCACCGCCGCGCCAACGACCGCTTCCTGCGCCAGTACCAGGCCGGGCGCCTCGACCCCGAGGAGTTCCTGCGCTTCCAGCTCGCGCCGCTGGCGGCGCACCCGCCACACAGGCTCGAGGCCTGGCGGGCACGCTACCTCAGTGAGTGGATCGAGCCGCTGGTGCTGCCCGCGGCGCTGCGCCTGCTCGCCCGCCACCGCCGTCGAGGCCACCGGCTGGTGGTGATCACCTCGACCAATGCCTTCATCACCGCGCCGATCGCGCGCCGCCTGGGAGTCGACACGCTGCTGGCCACCGAGCCGGAGCGGCGCGGCGATCGCTACACCGGCCGGGTCGCCGGCACTCCGTGCTTCGGACCCGGCAAGGTGATCCGCTTTCGGGAGTGGCTGCGCGAGGAGCGGATCGCGCCCCGCGAGACCTGGTTCTACAGCGACTCGCGCACCGATCTGCCTCTCCTCGAGGTCGTCGACCACCCGGTGGCGGTCGACCCCGACATCGAGCTGCGGCGGGTGGCCAGCGAGCGCGGCTGGCCGATCATCACCCTGCGCGATCGCGGATAGCGAAACCCCCTCCGCGGGGAGGGGGCTCGGCTGGTGATCCGTGGCGGGCGTCGCCGCGGACGGGGGTGCGGGCTAGCCCGCATATCTCACCGATGCGCGAAGCGAGGGCGTCGAGACGCTGTCCTGGCAGGGCGCACGGACCGGAAGGCGGCGAAGGCGTAGCCGACACTACGTCGAGGCGCCTGGAGGGAGTACGTCCTGCCAGGACAGATGGATCGGCGACCGCAGCCGTGGATCGGTGAGAGATGCGGGC
>CAZRGU010000171.1:0-8114 GCA_964599705.1 uncultured Ectothiorhodospiraceae bacterium
GGGCGTGGGGTCAACGTCGTTGCGCAGCCTTTGGCATCAACGGCTTGACCTGTGTTCGATGAAAGCCGCCGGTGCGGGCAGCGCCACCGGCTCGCCGGCGCGCGCCGGCCTGGCCCCCCGCGCCTGATCGCGCCTCCGATCGGCTTCGGCTTGCACCCCAATCCCCCCTGGCGCTATACTGATTAGCCGCAGCTGCGGGGTGGAGCAGTCTGGCAGCTCGTCGGGCTCATAACCCGAAGGTCGCAGGTTCAAATCCTGCCCCCGCTACCATCGTTTCGTGACGAGGAAGCCCCGCCTGCGGGGCTTTTTTGTGGCTCGTGGCTGGCCCGGAAGAGACGCCACAGCTATACTGTCGCGCTACCTGCAAGGAGAGCGTGACGAAGGTGGGCCGCGGTGCCCATTTTTTGTTTTTGGACCGCGATGGCGCCATTGGACAGGAGATTGACCCGCTTGATCGAGCCCACCGTGACGGCGCTCGGCTACGAGTGCCTGGGGGTCGAGCGTGCCGGCGCCGGTCGCGACTCGGTGGTGCGGGTCTACATCGACTGCGCCGCCGGGGTGACGCTGGAGGACTGCGAGCGGGTCAGCCACCAGGTCAGCGGGCTGCTCGACGTCGAGGACCCGATCGAGGGCAGCTATCGGCTCGAGGTCTCCTCGCCGGGGCTGGATCGGCCGCTGTTCCGCGAGCGTGACTACCAGCGCTTCGCCGGCTCCGAGGCGCGGATGCGGCTGCGCGACCCGATCGAGGGGCGGCGGCGGCTGCGCGGGGTGCTGCGCGGGGCCGAGCAGGGCACGGTGACCATCGCGGTCGAGGGCCGGGATCTGCGGGTCGCGCTCGAGGCCATCGAGGAGGCCCGGCTGATCCCGGGCCTGTGAGCGCGGCGCACGAGACGGATGGCGAGGCAGATGAGCAAAGAGATCCTGGCGGTCGTCGAGGTGGTGTCCAACGAGAAGGGCGTCGCCGAGGAGATCATCTTCGATGCCCTCGAGGTGGCGCTGGCCACCGCGACCCGCAAGCGCGCCCTGGCCGAGCGCCACGAGGACATCGACGTGCGGGTGTCCATCGACCGCGAGACCGGCGACTACGAGACCTACCGGCGCTGGCTGGTGGTCGACGATGCCGAGCTCGAGGCTGGCGCCGAGCCGGCCGCCGAGGCGCCAGCCGAGGACGGCGCGCCTGGCCACGGCGAGGGTGAGGAGCCCGAGGGACCGCGGGTGCTGGTGCCGAGCCGCGAGGTGCTGCTCAGCGAGGTCCGCAAGGAGCATCCCGAGCTCGAGCCCGGGGACTACCTCGAGGAGCCGATGGAGTCGGTCGCCTTCGGACGCATCGAGGCCCAGACCGCCAAGCAGGTGATCGTCCAGAAGGTCCGTGAGGCCGAGCGGGCGCAGGTGGTCGAGGCCTACAAGGACCGGGTCGGTGAGCTGGTCACCGGGGTCATCAAGCGCATCGAGCGGGGCAACGTGATCCTCGATCTCGGCAACAACGCCGAGGCATTCATCGCCCGCGAGGAGCTCATCCCGCGCGAGCTGGTGCGCCCCGGGGACCGGCTGCGCGGCTACCTGCGCGAGGTGCGTGCCGAGCCGCGCGGCCCGCAGCTCTTCGTCACCCGGACCGCCCCCGAGCTGATGATCAAGCTCTTCACCCTCGAGGTACCGGAGATCGCCGAGGGGCTCATCGAGATCATGGGCTGCGCGCGCGACCCCGGATCGCGGGCCAAGATCGGGGTGCGCTCGAAGATGCCGCGCATCGACCCGGTCGGGGCCTGCGTCGGGATGCGCGGCTCGCGGGTCCAGGCGGTCTCCAACGAGCTGGCCGGCGAGCGGGTCGACATCATCGCCTGGGAGGAGGATCCGGCCAAGTACGTGATCAGCGCGATGTCGCCGGCCGAGGTGGTCTCGATCGTGGTCGACGAGGAGTCGCACTCGATGGACGTGGCGGTGGCCGAGGAGCAGCTCTCGCAGGCCATCGGCCGGGGCGGGCAGAACGTGCGCCTGGCCAGCCAGCTCACCGGCTGGGAGCTCAACGTGATGACCGAGGCCGATGCCCAGCAGAAGGCCGAGCAGGAGTCGGGCAAGATCCTCGGGCTGTTCATGGACCAGCTCGACGTCGACGAGGAGGTCGCGCTGATCCTGCTCCAGGAGGGCTTCCAGAGCATCGAGGAGGTGGCCTACGTGCCCGAGTCCGAGATGGTCGGCATCGAGGAGTTCGACGAGGACATCGTGCGCGAGCTCCAGGCCCGCGCCCGCGACGTGCTGCTGGCCCGCGAGATCGCCAGCGAGGAGGGCGGTGGCGCGGCGCCCGCCGAGGATCTGCTGATGCTCGAGGGCATGGATCGCGAGCTCGCCTACGCGCTCGCCAGCAAGGGGGTCGTGACCCGCGAGGACCTGGCCGAGCAGGCGATCGACGACCTCATCGAGATCACCGAGATCGACCGCGAGCGGGCCGGCGATCTGATCATGAAGGCCCGCGCGATCTGGTTCGAGGAACAGCCCCAGGATGCGGCCCAGCAGGGGTGAGGTAGAGATGGCAGAGACCACCGTGCGCGAACTGGCCGAGTCCGTCGGGATCCCCGTCGACCGGCTGCTGGCCCAGCTCGGCGAGTCGGGGCTGCCCCATCGCGATGCCGACCAGCCGATCAACGACTCCGACAAGGCCCAGCTCTTGAGTCACCTGCGCCGCCTGCACGGCCGCGGCGAGGGCGAGACGGCGGCGCCGCGGCGTATCGGGCTGCGGCGCAAGTCGGTGAGCGAGCTCAAGGTCGCCTCGCGGACCGGTCGGCGCAAGACCGTGACCGTCGAGGTGCGCAAGCGGCGCACGGTGGTCCGACCGCCCGGCGAGGCGGGTGCCGCCGAGGACCCGGGCGCGGAGCCGGCCGGGGCACCGCCGGCCGGCGTCGAGGAGACCCGCCGCGCGCTGGTCGAGGAGGCCCGCCGCCGCCAGGAGGAGCTCGACGAGTCGCTGCGCGCCGAGGCCGAGGTGCGCGAGAAGGCCGAGCAGATCCGGCGCCTCACCCCGGTCGAGCGACGCAAGCGCCGCGAGCCCGAGCCCGAGCCGGCCGAGCCCGAGGCGCCGGCCGAGGAGCCGGCCGCCGCGCCCCAGCCCGAGCCCGAGCCGGCTCCGGCAGCCGCCGCGCTCAGCGCCGAGCAGGATCAGCTCGCCGCCCAGCAGGCGGCGCTCGCCGCCGCCCAGAAGCCCGAGGCGCGCAAGACCGAGCGTCCGCCCAAGCGCGCCGAGCGCAAGCGCCGCGGGCGCCAGGAGCTGCACGTGGCCGCCAGCAAGAGCGGGCGGCGACCGAAGAAGGCCCAGGCGCGCACCGTGGTGCGCCAGCCGAGCCGCCACGGCTTCGAGCGCCCGACCGCCCCGGTGGTGCGCGACGTGCCGATTCCCGAGACCATCACCGTCGGCGACCTCGCCCAGCGCATGTCGCTCAAGGCATCGGACCTGATCAAGGCGATGATGAACCTGGGGGTGATGGCCAACATCAACCAGCTCATCGACCAGGAGACCGCCGCGCTGGTCGTCGAGGAGCTCGGCCACCGGCCCAAGCTGCTCAAGGAGAACGCCCTCGAGGACGAGGTCCTGCAGAGCAGCGAGGAGCAGCGCGAGGCGCTGCCGCGCCCGCCGGTGGTCACGGTCATGGGCCACGTCGACCACGGCAAGACCTCGCTGCTCGACAGCATTCGCCGCAGCCGGGTGGTGGCCGGCGAGGCCGGCGGCATCACCCAGCACATCGGCGCCTACCGGGTGGAGACCGATCACGGCCTGATCACCTTCCTCGACACGCCGGGCCACGCCGCCTTCACGGCGATGCGCGCCCGCGGCGCCCAGGCCACCGACATCGTGGTGCTGGTGGTGGCGGCCGACGACGGGGTGATGCCGCAGACCGTCGAGGCGATCCAGCATGCCAAGGCCGCCGGGGTCCCGGTGATCGTGGCGATCAACAAGATCGACCGCCCGGATGCCGATCCGCAGCGCATCCGCCAGGAGCTCGCCAACCACGAGCTGATCCCGGAGGACTGGGGCGGGGACACCATGACCGTGCACTGCTCGGCCAAGACCGGCGACGGCGTCGATGCGGTGCTCGAGGCGATCCTGCTCCAGGCCGAGCTGCTCGAGCTGCGCGCCCCGGTGACCGGGCCGGCGCGCGGCATCGTCATCGAGTCGCGCCTCGATCGGACCCGCGGCGCGGTCGCCACCGTGCTGGTCCAGTCCGGCTGCCTGCGCAAGGGCGACATCCTGCTCGCCGGCAAGGAGTACGGGCGGGTGCGCGGGCTGTTCGACGAGCGCGGCGCCTCGATCAAGGAGGCCACCCCCTCGGTGCCGGTCGAGGTGCTGGGGCTGTCCGGCCCGCCCAACGCGGGCGATCAGGCGGTGACCGTGGCCGACGAGCGCAAGGCCCGCGAGATCGCGCTGTTCCGCCAGGGCAAGTACCGCGAGGGGCGACTGGTCAAGCGCGCCTCGACCAAGCTCGACGACGTCTTCAGCCAGATGGCCGGCGGCGGCGCCAACCGCCTCAACATCGTCCTCAAGGCCGACGTGCAGGGCTCGGTCGAGGCGCTGCGCGAGGCGCTGATCAAGCTCTCCCACGAGGAGGTCAAGGTCGAGGTGATCTCGGCGGCCACCGGAGGGATCAGCGAGGCCGACGTCAACCTGGCGATCGCCTCGAAGGCGATCATCATCGGCTTCAACGTTCGCGCCGACGGCATCGCCCGGCGCCTGATCGAGTCGGGCGGGGTCGACGTCCACTACTTCAGCGTCATCTACGACGTCATCGACACCGTCAAGCAGGCCATCTCCGGGATGCTCTCGCCCGAGATCCGCGAGCAGATCGTCGGCCTGGCCGAGGTCCGCGAGGTCTACCGGTCGCGCAAGTTCGGGGCGGTGGCCGGCTGCATGGTGCTCGAGGGCACGGTGCGCCGCCACAACCCGATCCGGGTGCTGCGCGACAACGTGGTCATCTACGAGGGCGAGCTCGAGTCGCTGCGCCGCTTCAAGGAGGACGTCAGCGAGGTCAAGGCCGGCACCGAGTGCGGGATCGGGGTCAAGAACTACAACGACGTCAAGCCCGGCGATCAGATCGAGGTCTACGAGCGCGTAGAGCTGGAGCGCAAGCTCTAGGCCGGACGGTGGGACAGCGTGAGTTCAACCGCGCCGAGCGGGTCGGCGACCAGCTCCAGCGCGAGCTCGCCGCGCTGATCCGCAGCGAGCTCGAGGATCCGCGGGTCGGCGCGGTGACCGTCACCGGGGTCGAGTGCTCGCGCGACCTGGCCCACGCCCGGGTCTACGTCGCCACCGCGCGGGGCGAGGACCCCGCCGCCGCGATCGCGGCCCTCAACCACGCGGCGGGCTTCCTGCGCGCGCGGCTCGGCCGGCGGGTGCGGCTGCGCTCGCTGCCGCGGCTGCGCTTCCTCCATGACGTCACGCTGGAGCGGGCCGAGCGGATCGATGCGCTGATCGAGCAGGGGCTGGGCAGGGGCGTCACCGGGGAGCGGGAACGGTGAGCCGCCGGCGGCCGCGCGGGCGACCGATCAGCGGGATCCTGCCCCTCGACAAGCCGGTCGGCCTGGGCTCCAACGAGGTCCTGCAGCAGGTCAAGCGCCTCTACCGGGCCCGCAAGGCGGGGCACACCGGCAGCCTCGACCGGCTGGCCAGCGGGCTGCTGCCGATCTGCCTCGGCGAGGCGACCAAGATGTCGGGCTTTCTGCTCAACGCCGACAAGCGCTACCTGGCGACCGTTCGCCTCGGTGTGACCACCACCACCGGGGATGCCGAGGGCGAGGTGACCGCGACCCGTCCGGTGCCGGTGCTCGAGCGCGGCGAGGTCGAGGCGGTGCTGGCGCGCTTCACCGGGGAGATCTCCCAGGTGCCGCCGATGCACTCCGCGATCAAGGTCCGCGGCCAGCGCCTCTACAAGCTCGCCCATCGCGGGCTGGTGGTCGAGCGCGAGGCGCGCACCGTGACCATTCACGAGCTCACCCTGCTCGGGCTCGACCGCGAGTCGCTCGAGCTGGAGGTGGCCTGCTCCAAGGGGACCTACATCCGCACCCTGGCCGAGGACATCGGCGAGGCGCTCGGCTGCGGCGGGCACGTCTGCGCCCTGCGGCGCACCGAGGTGGGTCCGTTCCGTGGCGGACAGATGGTCACCCTCGAGCAGCTCGAGACGAACGCCGCCGAGGGTCTCGAGGCCCTCGATGCGCGGCTGCTGCCGGCCGAGGCGGCGCTGGCCGACTGCCCGCGGGTCAGCCTGCCCGAGAACGCGGCCTACTACCTGCGCCGCGGCCAGCCGGTGCTGGTGGCCCACGCACCGACCGGGGGGTGGGTCCGTATCTACGCCGGAGAGGGCGAGTTCGTCGGTGTCGGAGAGGTCCTTGACGACGGTCGGATCGCCCCCCGGCGGCTCGTCTGCCGGACGTGAAAATGCTAGTCAAAACAGTTGGTTATCATGCGATCCGGGGATCGGATCGCGCCTTGTGGGAGCACCGGGCGCGGAGTAGAATACGCGCCCTGCGAAATGGTGGGTAAGGGTTGATGTCACTGAACGCCGTGCAGAAGGACGAGATCGTCAGGGAGTACCAGCGGGCCGAGGGGGATACCGGCTCGCCGGAGGTGCAGGTCGCGCTGCTCTCGGCGCGGATCAAGCACCTCACCGAGCACTTCCGGACCCACATCCACGACCATCACTCCCGCCAGGGACTGCTGAAGATGGTCAGCCAGCGGCGCAAGCTGCTCGACTACCTGCGCAGCAAGGACGTCGACCGTTACCGTGCCCTGATCTCGCGCCTTGGCCTACGCCGATGACGCGAGTGGCGATGTCGCCCGCCACGGCGCGCTGACATCGTCGATGTCGGCTCGCCACCTCCGTTCCGTGACCGCGTCCAGTCGCCCCTGTCGGGCGCCGGCACGCGCGCGCGCACCATTCCTGGGAAACCCCTGATCATGAAACCTGTCAAGAGATCCATCCCCTACGGCCCGCGCGAGCTGGTCATCGAGACCGGCGAGATCGCCCGCCAGGCCTCCGGCTCGGTGCTGGTGAGCCTCGGCGACACCACCGTCCTGGTGGCCGCCACCGGACGCAAGGAGCCCGACCTCGGGCGCGACTTCTTTCCGCTGACCGTCGAGTACCGGGAGAAGACCTACGCGGCGGGCAAGATCCCCGGCGGCTTCTTCAAGCGCGAGGGTCGCCCGAGCGAGAAGGAGACCCTGACCAGCCGGCTGATCGACCGCCCGCTGCGGCCGAGCTTCCCCAAGGGCTTCCGCAACGAGGTCCAGGTGATCGCCACGGTGCTCTCGCTCGACCCCGAGATCGACCCCGACATTCCGGCCCTGATCGGCGCCTCGGCCGCGGTGGTGCTCTCCGGGATGCCGTTCAACGGCCCGATCGGGGCCGCGCGGGTCGGCTACCTGGACGGCGAGTTCGTCCTCAACCCGACCTTCAGCCAGGTCGAGACCTCGGCGCTCGACCTGGTGGTCGCCGGAACCGAGACCGCGGTGCTGATGGTCGAGTCCGAGGCCAGGGAGCTTCCCGAGTCGGTGATGCTCGATGCGGTCCTCTACGGGCACCAGCAGAGCCAGGCGGTGATCGCCATGATCCGCGAGCTGGCCGAGGAGGTCGGCGTCGAGCCCTGGGAGCATCAGGTCGAGGAGGTCGACGAGGGGCTGACCGCACGGGTCACCGAGCTCGCCAGCGAGGGGCTGGCCGCGGCCTACCGGATCGCGGCCAAGCTCGAGCGCCAGGAGCGGGTCGCCGAGGTGCGCGGCGCGGTGCTCGAGGCGCTGGCCGGCGAGGAGGAGGACCGCTGGCCCGAGGAGCAGGTGCTCGATGCGCTGGCCCGCCTCGAGAAGCAGATCGTGCGCGAGCGGGTGCTGGCCGGCGAGCCGCGCATCGACGGGCGCGATGCGCGCACGGTGCGCCCGATCGAGTGCCGGGTCGGGGTGCTGCCGCGCACCCACGGATCGGCGCTGTTCACCCGCGGCGAGACCCAGGCCCTGGTCACCACCACGCTGGGGACCGGGCGCGATGCGCAGATCATCGACGCCATCGAGGGCGAGCGCCGCGACCGCTTCATGCTCCACTACAACTTCCCGCCCTACTGCGTGGGCGAGACCGGGCGCA
>CAZRGU010000172.1:0-8094 GCA_964599705.1 uncultured Ectothiorhodospiraceae bacterium
GCTGCACAACAACCACCACGCCTTCCCGAGCTCGGCCAAGCTGGCCAGCAAGGGCTGGGAGCTCGATCTTGGCTGGCTCTACATCCGCGCCCTCGAGCGCCTCGGGCTGGCCCGCGTCAAGAAGCTGCCGCCGCGTTTCGTGCTCGACCCGGCGAAGCGGGCCGCCGACATCGACACCGTCAAGGCGGTGATCGCCAATCGGCTCCAGGTGATGGCCGGCTACGGGCGCGGGGTGATCGCCGAGGTGATCCGCGAGGAGATGGCGCGCCTCTCGCCGGCCGAGCGGCGCCGCCTGCGCCGCGCCCGGCGGCTGCTGGTGCGCGAACGGCTCAGCGGCGAGGCCCAGGCCCGCCTCAAGGAGCTGCTCGCCAGCTCCCCGACCCTCGAGGTCGCCTACCGCTACAAGCTGCGCCTGCAGTCGATCTGGGAGGAGCGCAGCGCCAGCTACGAGCGGCTCTGCGAGGCCCTGCAGGCCTGGTGCCGGGAGGCCGAGGAGAGCGGGATCCGGGCGCTGGAGGACTTCGCCCGGACCCTGCCCCGCTACTCGACCGCGGGGCTCACTTGATCTTGGCTTCCTTGTAGATCACGTGGCGGCGCACCACCGGGTCGAACTTCTTGATCTCCATCTTCCCGGGCATGGTGCGCTTGTTCTTGCTGGTGGTGTAGAAGTGTCCGGTCCCGGCGGTCGAGACCAGTCGAATCTTGTCGCGCATGGCCGCCTGACTCCTGTGACGCCTAGACCTTGATGCCGCGATCGCGCAGCTCGGCGAGAACGGTCTCGATGCCCTTCTTGTCGATGATGCGCATCCCCTTGCTCGAGACCCGCAGGCGCACGAAGCGCTTCTCCGAGGCCACCCAGAAGCGGTGGCTGTGGAGGTTGGGGAGAAACCGGCGGCGGGTCTTGTTGTTGGCGTGGGAGACGTTGTTGCCGGAAGCGGGCCGCTTGCCGGTGACCTGGCAGACCTTGGACATCGCTCTGGTTCCTGCATCCGGGGATCGGGGAATTGCGCTTTATACCAGCCGCGCTCGGCCTGTGCAATGGCCCGCCGGTCACAGCCAGCCGCGCTCGGCGAACGAGACCACCTCGCCGTCGCCGACCACGAAGTGATCGAGGAGCCGCGCCTCGACGAGCGCCACCGCCTCGGCCAGCCGCCGGGTCAGGGCGCGGTCGGCGTGGCTCGGCTCGGCCACCCCGGAGGGGTGGTTGTGGGCCAGGATCAGGGCCGCGGCGTTGTGCTCGATCAGTCGCCGCACCACCTCGCGGGGGTGGACGCTGGCCCCGTCGATGGTCCCCCGGAACAGCTCCTCGAAGCCGATGACCCGGTGGCGGTTGTCGAGGAACAGGCAGCCGAAGACCTCGTAGGGGTAGCCGCGCAGCCGCGCCTCGAGGTAGCGGCGGGCCTCGGCCGGGCTGGCCAGGGCCTGGCCGCGGCGCAGGCCGGCCTCGAGGTAGCGCCGGCCGAGCTCGCGGCTGGCGGCGAGCAGCGCGGCGCGCGCCGGCCCCAGGCCGCGCACCGCCTCGAGCCGGGCCGGCGGCGCCTCGAGCAGCGCGCGCAGGCCGCCGAAGCGCGCGATCAGCTCGCGGGCGAGATCGAGGGCGCTGGTCCCGGGCGGGCCCGAGCGCAGGATCACGGCCAGCACCTCGGCGTCCGAGAGCACCGCCGCGCCGTGCGCCAGCAGCCGCTCGCGCGGCCGCTCGCTCTCCGGCCAGTCCCAGATCGCCACTGCGTCCCTCCCCGCCGCTGGGATTGCGATACACTCTAGCGAGCATGTCCCCGGCGACCCATCGCCGCCTGCTGCTCGGCGTGAGCGGCGGAATCGCGGCCTACAAGAGCCCCGACCTGGTGCGACGCCTGCGCGAGCGCGGCTTCGCGGTGCGGGTGGTGATGAGCGCGGCGGCCGCCGAGTTCGTCACCGCGCAGGCCCTCCAGGCGGTCTCCGGCCAGCCGGTGCGCCAGGCGCTCTTCGACCCGGGCGCCGAGGCGGCGATGAGCCACATCGAGCTGGCCCGCTGGGCCGAGCTGGTGCTGGTGGCCCCGGCCACCGCCCACCTCATGGCGCGCCTCGCCCACGGGCTGGCCGACGACCTGCTGACCACCCTGTGCCTGGCCAGCGAGGCCCCGATCGCGCTCGCCCCGGCGATGAACCGGGTGATGTGGGACGCGCCGGCCACGCAGGCCAACGCCGCGCTGCTGCGCGAGCGCGGGGTGCACCTGTGGGGCCCGGCCGAGGGCGAGCAGGCCTGCGGCGAGCGTGGTCCCGGACGGATGCTCGAGCCGGCCGACCTGGCCGCGCGCGCGGCCGCCCTGCTCGGCGGCGACGGCCCGCTGGCCGGGACCACCGTGCTGGTCACCGCCGGCCCGACCCGCGAGGCGATCGACCCGGTGCGCTTCATCAGCAACCACAGCTCGGGGAAGATGGGCCACGCGCTGGCCCGCGCCGCCGCCGAGGCCGGGGCCCGGGTGACCCTGGTCAGCGGCCCCTGCGCCCTCGAGGCCCCGCCCGGGGTCGAGCGGGTGGCCGTCGAGAGCGCCGCCGAGATGTACCAGGCGGTGATGGCCCGGGCCCCGGGCTGCGACATCTTCATCGCCGCCGCGGCGGTCGCCGACTACCGGCCGGCCGCCCCGCGCGAGGTCAAGATCAAGAAGGGGCCGGGAGCGCTGCGCCTCGAGCTCGAGCGCACCGCCGACATCCTCGCCGCGGTCGCGGCCCTCGACCCGGCCCCGTTCACGGTCGGCTTCGCCGCCGAGACCGAGGACCTGGAGGGCAACGCGCGGGCCAAGCTCGAGGCCAAGGGGATCGACCTGATCGCCGCCAACCGGGTCGGCGGCGAGGCGAGCGCCTTCGGCGCCGAGGACAACGCCCTGGCCGTGTACTGGCGCGGCGGCGAGCGCGCACTGGGCCGGGCCCCCAAGATCGAGCTCGCCCGCGCCCTGATCGGGCTGGTCGCCGAGCAGCGTCGTGCGCGCCGTCCAGCTTAAGGTCCTCGACCCGCGGGTCGGCGCCGAGCTGCCGCTGCCCGCCCACGCCACCGCCGGCTCGGCCGGCCTCGACCTGCGCGCCTGCCTCGACCGGCCGCTGGCCATCGCCCCCGGCGAGACCCGCCTGATCCCGACCGGCATCGCGGTGCACATCGCCGACCCGGGGCTCGCGGCGCTGCTGCTGCCGCGCTCCGGCCTCGGCCATCGCCACGGCATCGTGCTCGGCAACCTGGTCGGGCTGATCGACTCCGACTACCAGGGCGAGGTGCTGGTCTCGTGCTGGAATCGTGGCCAGGCCTCTTTTACCATCGAGCCCGGGGAGCGCATCGCCCAGATGGTCATCGTGCCGGTGGTCCAGGTGCGCTTCGAGGTGGTCGAGGAGTTCTCCGCCAGCGCCCGCGGCGCCGGCGGCTTCGGCCACTCGGGAAGGCTCTAGCGAAGCCGATGATCGAGAAGAAGGGCCTCGCCCGGCAGCGCCGCGAGCTCACCAAGCTGTGGCTGACCTACCGCGTGCCGGCGGCGCTCGCGGTGGCGCTGATCGTGGCCATCTACGCGGCCACCGGCGCCTACGAGCGCTACAGCGCCGAGCAGGCCAGCGCCCGCCAGGAGCAGCTCGGTCGCAGCGCCCGGGCGCTCGCGGCCGCCGCCCAGCGCCGCCTCGGCGCCCTGATCGGCCCGCTGCGCGAGGCGAGCCGCGGCGCGGCGGTGCGCCGCGCCCTGGCCAGCCGCGACCCCGAGGCGCTGGCGGCCGCCGCCGCCGAGCTGGCCGCCGGCCGCGGCGACGTCCTCAGGGTCTGGCTGCTGCCGCCGGGGCCGCGCGAGCCCGACTACCAGTCCAGCCCGCCGCTCGGCTACGCGGCGCTGCTGCTTGCCGGCGAGGCCGAGAAGCGCGACCGCGACCCCGCCCCCGAGGTGGTGCTGTGGGGCAGGCCAGAGGCCCACCTGGCGCTCGCCGTGCGGGTCGCCGGGGACGACGGCGCCCCCCTCGGGGTGGTGCTCTGGGCCCTCGAGGTCGCCCCGGTCAAGGGCGCCCTCGAGGGCGCCGACACCGGCGGCGGCTACGGCGAGCTGATCCAGCCGGTGCCCAAGGGCAAGCCGCTGGTGCTGGCCCGCGCCGGCGACCCGGCCGCGCGCAGCGGCCCGGCCACCCTGCGCTTCCCGGTGCGCGGCACCTCCTGGCGGGTGCGCTACTGGGGCCCGCCCCAGGAGGCCGAGGGCGGTAGCGACGAGATCCCGGAGTGGGTGTTCGGGGCCGCCGGGGTGGTGGTGCTCCTCGGGCTCGGCGGCCTGGTCGTCTGGCGCCGCCGGCGGGCGCAGGCCGAGGCGCCTGGGGCGAGCGAGCCGGCCCTCGAGGCGCCGGGCCCGGCGCCGCCGCCGGCCCCCGAGGTGGACAGCGTCGAGGAGCCGGTGGCGGGCGACGCGCCGCCCGCCGCGGCGGTCGAGGAGGAGGAGAGAGCCATGGACAGCGCAGCGGCCGCCGAGATGCCGGCCTCGATCTTCCGCGCCTACGACATCCGCGGGGTGGTCGGCAAGACCCTCTCGCCGGCGATCGTGCGCGCCATCGGCGAGGCGATCGGCAGCGAGGCGCTGGAGCGCGGCCAGCAGACCCTGGTGGTCGGCTACGACGGGCGCGCCTCGAGCCCCGAGCTGGCCGCCGCGCTCACCGAGGGGCTGGTCGCCTCGGGACGCGACGTGATCTCGGTCGGCCAGGTACCGACCCCGGTGCTCTACTTCGCCACCCACTTCTTCAAGACCGCGAGCGGGGTGATGATCACCGGCAGCCACAACCCGCCGGACTACAACGGGCTCAAGGTGATGCTCGGCGGCGACACCCTGTTCGGTGAGGCCATCCAGGCGCTGCGCGCGCGCATCGAGCGCGGCGACCTGGCCCGCGGCCAGGGCTCGCAGCAGGACATGGAGATCGTCGACGAGTACATCCGCCGGATCAGCGAGGAGATCCCGGTGGCGCTCGGCAACAGCTTCAAGGTGGTGATCGACTGCGGCAACGGGGTGGCCGGGGCGGTCGCCCCCAAGCTCTACCGGGCGCTCGGGCACGACGTGGTCGAGCTCTACTGCGAGGTCGATGGCCGCTTCCCCAACCACCACCCCGACCCGGCGGTCCCGGAGAACCTGGCGGACCTGATCGCGGCGGTGCGCGAGCACGGCGCCGATCTGGGGCTCGCCTTCGACGGCGATGGCGACCGGCTCGGGGTGGTCGACCCGGACGGCAGGATCATCTGGCCGGACCGCCAGATGATGCTCTACGCCCGCGACGTGCTGTCGCGCAACCCGGGCGCCGAGATCATCTTCGACGTCAAGTGCACCAGCCGCCTGCCCAAGGTGATCCGCAAGCTCGGCGGCCGGCCGGTGATGTGCAAGACCGGGCACTCGTTCATCAAGGGCCGGCTCAAGGAGAGCGGCGCGCCGCTGGCCGGCGAGATGAGCGGCCACATCTTCTTCAAGGACCGCTGGTACGGCTTCGACGACGCCCTCTACACCGGCGCGCGGCTGCTCGAGATCCTCACCGCCCTCAAGCTCAAGCCGGCCGAGGTCTTCGCGCGCCTGCCCGACGGGGTCAGCACCCCGGAGCTGCGCCTCGACTTCCGCGCCGAGGGTGCCCACCAGCGCTTCATGGAGCGGCTGCTCGCCGGCGATCACTTCAGCGACGGCGAACGGACCACCATCGACGGGCTGCGGGTCGACTACCCGGACGGCTGGGGCCTGGTGCGGGCCTCGAACACCACCCCGAGCCTGGTGCTGCGCTTCGAGGCCGATGACGCCGAGGGGCTCGAGCGCATCAAGGCGCGCTTCCGCGAGACCCTGCTCGCCGTCGATCCCGACCTCGAGCTGCCCTTCTGAGACGGCACCGGCCGATGCCGCTCGACCCCAAGGACGCGATGCGCATCGCCCGGGTGCTCGCCGAGGCGCTGCCCTACATCCAGCGCTTCGAGGGCAAGACCATCGTGCTCAAGTACGGCGGCGCGGCGATGGTCGACGAGCGCCTCAAGCGCGGCTTCGCCCGCGACGTGGTGCTGATGAAGCTGGTCGGGATGAACCCGGTGGTGGTCCACGGCGGCGGGCCGCAGATCGGGCGGCTGCTCGAGCGCATCGGCAAGGAGAGCCGCTTCGTCGAGGGCATGCGGGTCACCGACCGCGAGACCATGGACGTGGTCGAGATGGTGCTCGGCGGCCTGGTCAACAAGGAGATCGTCCACCTGCTCAACCGCGAGGGCGGGCGCGCGGTGGGGCTGACCGGCAAGGACGGCGGGCTGATCCGGGCGCGCAAGCTGCGCGTCGAGCGCCGCGCCCCCGAGCTCGAGGCCCCCGAGATCATCGATCTCGGCCACGTCGGCGAGGTCGAGCGCATCGACAGCGCGGTGATCGACATGCTGGTCGGCGGCGACTTCATCCCGGTGATCGCGCCGATCGGGGTCGGCGAGGACGGCACCTCGTACAACATCAACGCCGACCTGGTCGCCGGGCGCCTGGCCGCCACCCTGCGCGCCGAGAAGCTGCTGCTGCTGACCAACACCGAGGGGCTGCTCGATCGCGAGGGCCGGCTGCTCACCGGCCTCGAGGCGGCCGAGCTCGAGGCGTTGATCGCCGACGGCACGGTCCACGGCGGAATGCTGCCCAAGGTGCGCTGCGCGCTCGAGGCGCTGGCCGCCGGGGTGCGCAGCGCCCAGATCATCGACGGGCGCCTCGAGCACGCGGTGCTCCTCGAGATCTTCACCAGCCGCGGCGTCGGCACCCTGATCCACGCCGCCGCGGGCGCCTGATGGCGCGGGCCCGGCCCGGCGAGCGGCGCCGCCAGATCCTCGAGGCGCTGGCCCGCGAGCTCGAGGCCGGCGGCGGCGCGCGGGTCACCACCGCCCGGCTCGCCGCGGTGGTCGGGGTCTCCGAGGCCGCCCTCTACCGCCACTTCCCGAGCAAGGCGCGGATGCTCGAGGCCCTGATCGAGTTCGCCGAGGAGTCGGTGTTCGCGCTGATCGCGCGCATCCTCGAGGAGCGGCGCGACGCCGCGGGACGCTGCGCCCGGATCCTCGCGGTGCTGCTCGGCTTCGCCGAGCGCAACCCGGGGATTGCCCGGATCCTCACCGGTGAGGCACTGGTCGGCGAGGCCGAGCGGCTGCGCGAGCGGGTCGCCCGGTTCTACGAGCGCATCGAGACCCAGCTCCGCCAGGTGCTGCGCGAGGACCCGGCCTACCGCGACGGCCCCCGCGGGCTGCGCCTGACCGAGGACGCCAACCTGATGCTGGCCGCCGCCGAGGGCCGGATCGCCCAGTTCTGCCGCAGCCGCTTCCGGCGCCCGCCACGGGCCGGCTGGGGGCACCAGTGGGCGGCCCTCGAGGCGGCGATCTTCCCGCGCTGAGCGCGCCCGCGGCCGCGACATGGGACGCCAGCGGAGGGTGGCGGCGCGCCTCGAGGGCGACGGCGAGGTCCTCGCCTACGACTGGGTGCGGGTCGCCGGCCGGCGCCACCTCCACGTGGTGGTCCGCGACGGGCGCCTCGAGGTGCGCACCCCCTGGCGGTGCACGGCCGGCGAGGCCCGCGCCGCCCTCGAGGCCCACCGCGACTGGGCGCGCGAGCGCCTGGCCCGCGAGCGAGCCCGCCGCACGCTCGGCGACGGGCGAGCGCTGCCGCTGCTCGACGAGACCCTGCGCCTGTGCCTGGCCCGGCCGCCCACCGCCGCGGGCGACGGCGGGCGGTGCGGAGCGCGCGGCGGTGAGCCGTTCACCCTGCTCGCCATGGCGCCGGTGCGGCGCGCCGGCGACGAGCTGCACGTGCTGGCCGCGCCCGGGGAGTCGCTCGAGGCGCTGCTCGGCGCCTGGTACCGGGGCGAGGCCGAGCGGCTGCTGCCCGGGCGGGTCGCGGCGCTCGCCGAGCGCGCCGGCCTGTGGCCGCGGCAGGTGCGGATCGGCGCCCAGCGCCGGCGCTGGGGGAGCTGCAGTGTGCGCGGGACGCTGCGCCTGAGCTGGCGGGTGCTGCAGCTCCCCGCGGCGCTCGCCGACTACGTGATCGCCCACGAGCTCTGCCATCTGGCCCACCTCGACCACTCACCGCGCTTCTGGGCCCGGGTCGCCGAGGTGCTGCCCGACTACCGCGAGCGCCG
>CAZRGU010000173.1:0-7980 GCA_964599705.1 uncultured Ectothiorhodospiraceae bacterium
GACGTGCGCTACGCCGAGCAGCTCGGCTACCGCATCAAGCACCTCGGCATCGCCCGGCGCCGCCCCGACGGGGTCGAGCTGCGCGTCCACCCGACCCTGATCCCGGAGCGCTGCCTGCTGGCCAGCGTCCACGGGGTGATGAACGCGGTGATGGTCCACGGCGACGCGGTCGGGCCGACGCTGTTCTACGGCGCCGGGGCCGGGGCCGAGCCGACCGCCTCGGCGGTGGTCGCGGATCTCGTCGACGTGGTGCGCGCGCTGACCACCGACCCCGACAACCGCGTCCCGCACCTCGCCTTCCAGCCCGATGCGCTGAGCGACGTCCCGGTGCTCGCGGTCGCCGAGGCCCACACCGCCTACTACCTGCGGATGCTCGCCGACGACCGCCCCGGGGTGCTCGCCGAGATCGCCCGGCTGCTCGGCGAGGCCGGGATCAGCATCCACGCGGTCTTCCAGCCCGAGCCGCCGCGCGGCGCCGCCCAGGCCAAGCTGGTGCTGCTCACCCACCCGGTGCGCGAGGCGCAGATGGACGCCGCCCTCGAGCGGGTGGCGGCGCTCGACACCATCAGCGGGCCGCTGACCCGCATCCGCGTCGAGCAGCTCGAGACCCCCTAGGAGGGGCCCCATGCCCGCACCCGCCTACACCGGCCTGATCGACAAGTACCGCGCCTGGCTGCCGATCGCGGCCGAGACCCCGGCGGTGAGCCTCTGCGAGGGGGCCACCCCGCTGGTGCCGCTGCGCCGCTGCGTCGCGGCCACCGGGCGCGAGGTCGAGGTCTGGGTCAAGTTCGAGGGGCTCAACCCGACCGGCTCGTTCAAGGACCGGGGGATGACGGTGGCCGTGACCCGCGCCCTCGAGGAGGGGCGCGCGGCGATCGTCTGCGCCTCGACCGGCAACACCTCGGCCTCGGCGGCGGCCTACGCGGCGCGCGCCGGGATGAGGGCCTTCGTGCTCATCCCGGACGGCAAGATCGCCCTCGGCAAGCTCGCCCAGGCGATGATGCACGGGGCCCGGGTGATCCAGATCCGTGGCAACTTCGACGACGGCATGCGGCTGGTCAAGGAGGTCGCCGACGAGGCCCCGCTGGCGATCGTCAACTCGATCAATCCCTATCGCCTGCAGGGCCAGAAGACGGTCGCCTTCGAGGTCATCGAGCAGCTCGGCCGGGCCCCCGACTACCACTGCCTGCCGGTCGGCAACGCCGGCAACATCACCGCCCACTGGATCGGCTACAGCGAGTGCTGTCCCGGCGGGCGCAACCAGATCACCGCCGCCTGCACGCTCTGCGCGGGGCGCTGCCGCTTCGCCCGCGAGGGGGCCGCCGCGCGCCGCCCGGTGCTGGCCGGCTACCAGGCCAGCGGCGCGGCGCCGTTCCTGCGCGGCGGGCCGGTCGCCGAGCCCGAGACCGTGGCCACCGCGATCCGGATCGGCAACCCGCAGTCCTGGGAGTTCGCCTGGGCGGCCTCGCGCGAGTCCGGTGGCTGGTTCGCCGAGTGCAGCGACGCGGAGATCCTCGCCGCCCAGCGGCTGCTCGCCGAGAGCGAGGGGATCTTCTGCGAGCCGGCCTCGGCGGTCTCGCTGGCCGGTGCGCTGCGTGACATCCGCGCCGGGCGGATCCCCGAGGGCAGCACGGTGGTGTGCACGGTCACCGGCCACGGGCTCAAGGACCCGGACACCGCGATCGGCCAGTCGCGGGCCGAGCCGGTGACCATCGAGGCCGAGCTCGAGGCGGTCAAGCGCACCATCCTCGCCCACCTGGAGGGCGATTGAGCGCACCGGCCGAGCTCACCCTGATCTGCCCCGGGCTGCTCGCCGCGCCGCTGCCGGCGCCGGCCGGCGAGCTCGCCCGCCTCCTCGAGGGGGTCGATCTCGGCGCCACCGAGTGGCTGCTGGCCCGCGCCCGTGCCGAGGCCGGGGCCGGCACGGCCAGCGCCGAGCAGCTCGCCTTCGCGGCCTTCGGGATCGAGGCCGGGGAGGCGGCGCCGGTCGCCGCGGTGACCCGGGTGCTCGACGGTGGCGACCCGCGCGACCGGCGCTG
Source organism: uncultured Ectothiorhodospiraceae bacterium (assembly GCA_964599705.1). Lineage (GTDB taxonomy): Bacteria > Pseudomonadota > Gammaproteobacteria > HK1 > HK1 > CAZRGU01. The sequence goes on from CAZRGU010000173.1 coordinate 2,040, forward strand.
GTGGCTGCGCCTCGACCCGGTCCACGTCGCCCCCGGGGTGGCCAGCGTGCGGGTGGTGGGCGGGGCGGCGCTCGCGCTCGGCGAGGAGGAGGCCGCCGCGCTGCTCGCCGAGGTCAACCGCGAGCTGGCCGCCGAGGGGGTGGCGCTCGAGGCGCCGGTCGCCGAGCGCTGGTACTGCGCCAGCGAACGTGACTGGCGGATCCGCGCCAGCGCACCGTGGCGGGTGCGCGGCGGCGGCGAGGGGCTGATCGCCGCCGGCGAGGATGCCACCCGCTGGCAGGCGCTGGCCAACCTGGCGGCGATGGCGCTCGCCGCGAGCGAGGTCAACGCGCGGCGCGAGGCGCGCGGCGCGCTCCCGGTCAACGCCCTGTGGCCGTGGGGGGGCGGGCGGCTTCCGGAGATCCCGGCGGCGCCGCCCTGGCGGCGGGTCTGGTCGGACGGGGCGACCGCGCTCGGGCTCGCCGCCCTGGCCGGGGTCGAGCGCGGCGCGGAGAGCGGCGAGCTGGCCGCGGCCGCCGCCGCGGGCGGAGCGCTGCTGGTGGTCCTCGAGGGCGCCGAGCGCTGCATCGAGGGCGGCGACGTCGAGGGCTGGCGCGAGTTCCTGGCCGCCCTCGAGCGCGACTGGCTGGCCCCGGCCCGGGCGCTGCTCGGGGGCGGGGCGCTCGCGGCGCTGACCGTCGAGTGCGGCAGCCGGCGGCTGCGCCTCGGGCGCGGCGCGCGCTGGCGCTTCTGGCGCCGGGCGCGCCCGCTGGCCTGCTGGCTCGAGGCCGGCGAGGGCGGCCTGGAGGGGCAGGAGTGAGCCGCCTCGCCCCGCTGCGGGTCCGCCGCCGCGTCCCGCCCGAGAACGGCGAGGCGCTGCCCGCGACCCTCCACCCGGTGCTGCGCCGGCTCTACGCGGCCCGCGGGGTGACCTCGGCCGAGGAGCTCGATCACGGCCTCGCGCGGCTCCTCCCGCACCACGACCTGGGCGGCGTCGAGGAGGCCGCGGCGCTCCTCGAGGAGGCGATCGGGCGCGGCGAGCCGATCACGGTGGTCGGCGACTACGACGCCGACGGGGCCACCGGCACGGCGCTGCTGCTGCGCGGGCTGCGCGCGCTCGGCGCCGCGCGGGTCGGCTACCTGGTCCCCAGCCGGCTGCGCGACGGCTACGGGCTGGGGCCCTCGGTGGTCGAGGCGCTGCGCTCCGGAGGCGAGGCGCCGGCGCTGCTGGTCACGGTCGACAACGGCATCGCCGCCCTCGAGGGGGTGCGCGCGGCGCGCGCCGCCGGGATGCGGGTGGTGGTCACCGACCATCACCTGCCCGGGGCGCGCCTCCCCGAGGCCGATGCGCTGGTCAACCCGCGCCTGCCCGGGGATCGCTTCCCGAGCAAGGCGCTGGCCGGGGTCGGGGTGGCCTTCTACCTGCTCGCCGCGCTGCGCGCCAGGATGCGCGCCGCCGGCAGGCTGCCGGCCGGCGGCGGCCCGCGCCTGGCCGCGCTGCTCGACCTGGTGGCGCTCGGCACGGTTGCCGACCTGGTGTCGCTCGACGCCAACAACCGGGTGCTGGTCGAGCAGGGGCTGGCGCGGATCCGCGCCGGGCGGGCCTGTCCCGGGATCACCGCGCTGCTCGAGGTCGCCGGGCGCGACCCGCGCCGCGCGGTGAGCGCCGATCTGGCCTTCGCCGCCGGGCCGCGGCTCAACGCCGCCGGGCGGATCGCCGAGATGGGCCTGGGCATCGAGTGCCTGCTCGCCGACGAGCGCGAGCAGGCCCTGGCGCTCGCCCGGCGGCTCGACGCGCTCAATCGCGAGCGGCGCGCCATCGAGGCGCGGATGCGCGATCAGGCCGCCCTCGAGCTCGAGCGGCTGCGCCTCGACGGCGCGCTGCCCGCGGGGCTGGCGCTGTTCGACCCCGGCTGGCACCAGGGGGTGGTCGGGATCCTCGCCGCGCGGGTCCGCGAGCAGGTCCACCGCCCGGTGGTCGCCTTCGCGCCGCTCGGCGACGGGCGGCTGCGCGGCTCGGCCCGCTCGGTGCCCGGGGTCCACGTGCGCGACGCCATCGAGCGGGTGGCGAGCGCCGCCCCGGGGCTCGTCGAGCGCTTCGGCGGGCACGCCATGGCCGCCGGGCTGACCCTGGCCGCGGGGCGCCTCGAGGAGTTCCAGGCCGCCTTCGCGGAGGTGATCGGCGAGCTGCTCGAGGGCGTCGAGGACCCGGCGGTGCTGATCACCGACGGCGAGCTCGAGCCCGAGCACCACGAGATCGGGCTGGCCGAGGCGCTGCGCGCGGGCGGTCCCTGGGGCCAGGGCTTTCCCGAGCCGCTCTTCGACGGCGCCTTCGAGCTGCTCGCCCGAAGGGTGGTCGGCGAGCGCCACCTGCGCCTGCGCCTGGCGCTGCCCGGGCGGCGCGCCCCGCTCGAGGCGATCGCCTTCGGGGCCGCCGGCGGCGAGCAGGACCCGGGGGGCGCGGCGCGGCTGCGCGCCGCCTACCGGCTCGCCGTCGACGAGTACCGCGGTGGGCGCAGCGTGCAGCTCCTCATCGAGCGGATCGGGGCGTAGCCCGCGATCCCTCCATCCGTTCGGGGCGCTGCAATCGTGGCGCGTCATCGAGCCTGCAGCAGGCGAGCGCACGCCGCCTTCCGGTGAGGCCCGCCCCGCTCCGCCCGGTGGTGGTGTCGACGCCCGAGCGGCGCCGGGATATGCTTGCTCGAGCAATTGGGAGCGATGCCATGAGCGAGCTGCATCGGATCACGCTCGACGCGGGCCGCTGCGGCGGTCGCCCGTGCATCCGCGGCCTTCGAATCCGGGTCTCGGATATCCTCGAGCTGCTCGCCAGCGGTGCGAGCCACGAGGAGATCCTCGCCGACTATCCCTACCTGGAGGCGGAGGACATCACCGCCGCGTTGGAGTTCGCATCGCGGAGCAGCGATCGCCCCATCTTGCGGCGCGCGTAGTGCGGTTTCTCGTCGGCGCGCAGCTCCCCCCTTCGCTGGCGCGGTGGCTCGCCGCCGAGGGCCACCACGCCGAGCACGTCGTCGAGTGCGGTCTGGCCGAGGCTGACGACGGTGCGATCTGGCGCTACGCGCGGCAGGCGGGAGCCATCATCGTCACCAAGGACGAGGACTTCTCCGCCCGCAAGACGCTCGATCCCAGCGGGCCGGTGATCGTGTGGGTTCGGCTGGGAAACACGCGCCGCCAGGCGCTGCTCCAGTGGTTCGAGAGCATGCTCCCGGAGCTCGTGGCGGCGATTCGCCGGGGCGATGGCTTGATCGAGCTCGATTGAACGGCACGGGTGGGCGGCCGGTTGGTGCCCGGGAGTGGCGGGAACCGTATTCTGCTCTTCGCCGCGATGAGGCGACGCTCAGACGGGTGGGTGTCCGGGCCTGGTGCTCGGATGGGTGGTGGTCCTGAGTGACTCGGCCCAGGTCAGCACCCCCCCGAGCAGCTCGCGCAGCAGTGGCTGGACGCGCGCGGCGCGCTCCTCGGCCCAGCGAAACGGTGGGGCCTCTTCCATGTAGGTGCACTGCGCCTGCTCGAGCTGGACGGCGTGGACGCCGGCGCCCGGGTCGCCGTAGTGGCGGGTGATGTAGCCGCCGGTGAAGCGGCCGTTGACCGCGTGGCTGAACGAGGTGGCCGCCTCGAGGCGCTCGCGCAGGGCCTGCTCGAGCGCGGGGGCGCAGCTTGCCCCGCGGTGGGTGCCGAGGTTGAGATCCGGGAGCCGTCCCTCGAACAGGCGCGGCAGGCGCGAGCGGATGGTGTGCGCCTCCCAGAGCAGCGCCACCCCGTGGCGCGCGCGCAGCTCGGCCAGCGCCTCGGCGAGGCGCTGGTGGTAGGGGCGCCAGTAGCGCTCGAGGCGCTCGGCGACCTCGTCGGCGCCGGGCTCCTGGCCGGGCAGGTAGAGCGGCTCGCCGGCGAAGCTGAGCTCGGGGCACAGCCCGGTGTTGGGCGCCCCGGGGTAGAGCGCGGCGCCGTCGGGCGGGCGGTTGAGATCGATGACGTAGCGCGAGTAGCGCGGCCGGAGCACCGCCGCGCCGAGCACCGCGGCGAAGCCGTAGAGGCGCGCGCAGTGCCAGTCGGTGTCGGGCACGCTGCGGCCGAGCTCGGTCATGCGCGCCGCGATCGAGTCCGGGATCGCGGTGCCGTCGTGGGGCATGCTCACCAGCAGGGGTGTCCGGCCGGGCCGGAAGTGGTAGATATCGGGCTCGGGCATCGCTCGTCCGGGTCGGGTCCCGCGAGCGTCCAAGGCTAGCGATCGGCGGGTGCCGGAGCAACGCCCGCCGGGCTCCACGGGAGGACCGAGATGATCGACGAACGCCGCCGTTCCAACCGCGTGGTGCGCGCTCCGCGCGGCCCCGAGATCAGCGCCCGGAGCTGGCTCACCGAGGCGCCCAAGCGGATGCTGATGAACAACCTCGACCCGGAGGTCGCCGAGCGTCCCGGCGAGCTGGTGGTCTACGGCGGGATCGGCCGGGCGGCGCGCGACTGGGCCTGCTTCGACGCCATCGTCGAGGTCCTCGACCGGCTCGAGGCCGACCAGACCCTGCTGGTCCAGTCCGGCAAGCCGGTCGGGGTGTTCCGCACCCACCCGGACGCCCCGCGGGTGCTGATCGCCAACTCCAACCTGGTGCCGCGCTGGGCCGACTGGGAGCACTTCAACGAGCTCGATCGCAAGGGCCTGATGATGTACGGGCAGATGACCGCGGGCTCGTGGATCTACATCGGCAGCCAGGGGATCATCCAGGGCACCTACGAGACCTTCGTGGCCGCCGGGCGCACCCACTACGGCGGCGATCTCGCCGGGCGCTGGATCCTCACCGGCGGGCTCGGCGGGATGGGCGGGGCGCAGCCGCTCGCCGCGACCATGGCCGGGGCCTCGATGCTGGCCGTGGAGTGCGACCCGGAGCGGATCCGCAAGCGCCTCGAGACCGGCTACCTAGACCGCATGGCCACCGATCTCGACGAGGCGCTGGGGCTCGTCGAGGCGGCCTGCGCCGAGCGCCGGGCGCTCTCGGTGGGGCTGCTCGGCAACGCCGCCGAGGTCTTCCCGGAGCTCGCCCGGCGCGGCGCGCGCCCGGCCATCGTCACCGACCAGACCAGCGCCCACGACCCCTTGAACGGCTACCTGCCGGCCGGCTGGACGCTCGAGCAGGCCGTCGAGATGCGCGAGCGCGACCCGCAGGCGGTGGTCCGCGCCGCCAAGGCCTCGATGGCCGTCCAGGTGCGCGCCATGCTCGAGTTCCACCGCGCCGGGATCCCGACCGTGGACTACGGCAACAACATCCGCCAGATGGCCTACGAGGAGGGGGTCGAGGAGGCCTTCGCCTTCCCGGGCTTCGTGCCCGCCTACGTGCGCCCGCTGTTCTGCCGCGGCAAGGGACCGTTCCGCTGGGCGGCGCTCTCCGGCAACCCCGAGGACATCTACCGCACCGACCGGCGGGTCAAGGAGCTGATCCCCGACGACCCCCACCTGCACCGCTGGCTCGACCTGGCCGGCGAGCGGATCCACTTCCAGGGGCTGCCGGCGCGGATCTGCTGGATCGGGCTCGGCGAGCGCGCCCGGGTGGGGCTGGCCTTCAACGAGATGGTGGCCCGCGGCGAGCTCGAGGCGCCGGTGGTGATCGGGCGCGATCACCTCGACTCCGGCTCGGTGGCGAGCCCCAACCGCGAGACCGAGGGGATGCGCGACGGCTCCGACGCGGTCTCCGACTGGCCGCTGCTCAACGCCCTGCTCAACTGCGCGAGCGGTGCGACCTGGGTCAGCATCCACCACGGCGGCGGGGTCGGGATGGGCTTCTCGCAGCACGCCGGGATGGTGGTGGTCTGTGACGGCAGCGAGGCCGCCGCGCGGCGCATCGAGCGGGTGCTGACCAACGACCCGGCCAGCGGGGTGATGCGCCACGCCGACGCCGGCTACCCCGAGGCGCTCGAGTGCGCCCGCGAGCACGGCCTCGACCTGCCGATGCTGTGA
>CAZRGU010000174.1:0-7958 GCA_964599705.1 uncultured Ectothiorhodospiraceae bacterium
CCGGGGGGCGGCTCCGAGGTTGTGAGCGATTCGCGCGCCGTCGCGAGGGCGCCCCGGGGCGCCCGCGGCAGGCGGGCGGTTCTTTCACAAACTCTCAGCCCTCGAGCTTGCGGCGCAGCAGCGCGTTGACCTGCTGGGGGTTGGCCTGGCCGCGCGAGGCCTTCATGACCTGGCCGACGAAGAAGCCGAGCACCTTGCGCTTGCCGGCGCGGTACTGCTCGACCTGGGCCGGGTTGGCGGCCACCACCTCCTCGACCAGCGCCTCGATGGCCGCGCTGTCGGTGAGCTGGCGCAGGCCGCGGCGCTCGATGATCGCGTCCGCTTCACCCTCGCCGGCCCACATCGCAGCGAGCACCTCCTTGGCGATCTTGCCCGACACGGTGCCGTCGGCGACCCGCGCGAGCAGCGCCCCGAGGGCGCTCGCCGGCACCGGGCACTCCTCGACCTCGATGCCGTCGCGGTTGAGCCGGGCGAGCAGCTCGCCGGCCACCCAGTGGGCGACCGTGCGCGGCTCGCCGCCGGCGCGCTCGAGGGCCGCCTCGAAGTAGTCGGCCAGCGCCCGGCTGGCGGTCAGGGTGGCGATCAGGGCGCGGTCCTCGAGCCGGTAGTCGCGGGCGAAGCGGGCGCGCTTGGCCGCCGGCAGCTCGGGCAGCTCGCGGCGCCGGGCCTCGATGTAGGCGGCGTCGATCTCGAGGGGCAGCAGGTCGGGGTCGGGGAAGTAGCGGTAGTCGTGGGCCTCCTCCTTGCCGCGCATCGCCCGGGTGCGGTTGCTCGCCGGGTCGTAGAGGCGGGTCTCCTGGACCACCGTTCCGCCGGCCTCGAGGCAGTCGATCTGGCGCTCGATCTCGAAGCGGATGGCCCGTTCGACGAAACGGAACGAGTTGAGGTTCTTGAGCTCGGTGCGGGTGCCGAGCGTGCGCTCGCCGCGCCGCCGTACCGAGACGTTGGCGTCGCAGCGAAACGACCCCTCCTGCATGTTGCCGTCGCAGATCCCGAGGTAGCGCACGATGGCGTGGATCTCGCGCATGTAGGCGACCGCCTCGGCGGGCGAGCGCAGGTCGGGCTCGGAGACGATCTCGATGAGCGGGGTGCCGGCGCGGTTGAGATCGATCCCGGTCATCCCGGCGTAGGCCTCGTGCAGCGACTTGCCGGCGTCCTCCTCGAGGTGGGCGCGGGTCACGCCGATGCCGAGCGTGCGCCCCTCGCACTCGATCTCGACCCGGCCGCGCCCGACGATGGGCAGCTCGTACTGGCTGATCTGGTAGCCCTTGGGAAGGTCCGGGTAGAAGTAGTTCTTGCGCGCGAAGATCGAGCGCGGCGCGATCTCGGCCTCGATGGCCAGCCCGAAGAGCACCGCCATGCGCACCGCCTCGGCGTTGAGCACCGGCAGCACCCCGGGCAGCCCGAGGTCGATCGCGCAGGCCTGGGTGTTGGGGGCGGCGCCGAAGGCCGTCGAGGCGCCCGAGAAGATCTTGCTGCGGGTGCGAAGCTGGGCGTGGAGCTCGAGCCCGATGACCGCCTCCCAGCTCACGGCTGCGCCTCCGGGGGCAGGCGCCGGTGCCAGTCGGTGGCCTGCTGGAAGCGGTGCGCGACGCGCAGCAGCAGCGCCTCGGAGAAGTAGCTGCCGACCAGCTGCAGGCCGACCGGCAGCCCGCCCGAGAAGCCGGCCGGCAGCGACACGGCGGGCAGCCCGGCGAGGTTGACCCCGGTGGTGAAGATGTCGCACAGATACATCGTGATCGGGTCGGCGCTCTTCTCGCCGAGCCGGAAGGCGGTCCCCGGGGTGGTCGGGCCGGCGAGCAGGTCGACCTCGGCGAAGGCGGCCTGGTAGTCGCGCTGGATGAGACGGCGCACGCGCTGGGCCTTGAGGTAGTAGGCGTCGTAGTAGCCGGCCGAGAGCACGTAGGTGCCGACCATGATCCGCCGCTTGACCTCGGCGCCGAAGCCCTCGCTGCGGCTGCGCTCGTACAGATCGTCGAGGTCGCGCGGCTCGGCGCAGCGGTGGCCGAAGCGCACCCCGTCGTAGCGGGCCAGGTTCGAGGAGGCCTCGGCGGGGGCGACCACGTAGTAGGCGGGGATGGTCAGCGGGGTCGAGGCGAGGCTGACCTCGCGGACCCGGGCGCCGAGCCGCTCGAGCTCGCCGATGGCGGCCTCGACGGCGGCGGCCACCCCCGGCTCGACCCCGTCGCCGAGGTGCTCGCGCACCACCCCGATGCGCAGCCCCTCGATGCCCTCCTCGAGGGCGCCCGCGTAGTCCTCGACCGGGCGCTCGACCGAGGTCGAGTCGCGCTCGTCGAAGCCGGCGATCGCACCGAGCAGCCAGGCCGCGTCCTCGGCATCGCGGGCCAGGACCCCGCCTTGATCGAGGCTCGAGGCGAAGGCGATCATGCCGTAGCGCGAGACCCGCCCGTAGGTCGGCTTGAGCCCGGTGACCCCGGTCAGCGCCGCGGGCTGGCGGATCGAGCCGCCGGTGTCGGTGCCGGTCGCCAGCGGCACCAGGCGGGCGCTGACTGCCGCGGCCGAGCCTCCCGAGGAGCCGCCCGGGACCCGCTCCAGATCCCAGGGGTTGCGCACCGGGCCGAAGTGGCTGGTCTCGCTCGAGGAGCCCATCGCGAACTCGTCCATGTTGGTCTTGCCGAGCAGCACCGTGCCGGCCGCCGCGGCGCGCTCGACCACGGTCGCATCATAGGGGGCGACGAAGCGCTCGAGCATCCGCGAGCCGCAGGTGGTGGGCAGTCCCGCGGTGCAGAAGATGTCCTTGTGGGCGAGCGGGATGCCGGTCAGCGGCCCCGCCTGACCGGCGGCGAGACGCCGGTCGGCGGCTGCGGCCTGCTCGAGCGCCCGCTCGGCGCTGACCGTGATGAAGGCGTTGAGCCGCTCGCCGCCGCGCTCGATGCGCGCGAGCAGCTCGCCGGCAAGCTCCACGGCGCTGAACTCGCCGGCGCGCAGCCCGGCGGCCAGCGCCCGCACCGGGCGCAGGTGCAGCGGCTCGGCGGCGGCGCTCACTCGACGACCCGCGGGACCAGGTAGAGGCCGTCGCGCGCGGCCGGCGCGCCGGCCTGCAGCCGCTCGCGCTGATCCGTCTCGCTGACCCGGTCGGCGCGCAGCCGCTGGCAGCCCGCGATCGGGTGGGCCATCGGCTCGAGCCCCGAGGTGTCCGCCGCGTTCATCTGCTCGACCAGCTCGAGGATCCGGGCGAGCTCTCCGGCGTGGCGCGAGACCTCCTCGGGGGCCAGCCGCAGGCGGGCCAGGCGGGCCACCCGGGTGACCTGCTGTGGATCGAATGGCATCTTGGGAACGTTCCTAAGAAATGTGGCTTAACCGCGCGGAATGCTTGTCGCTCAGTCGGGCCGCTGCTACAGTACGCCGAGCCCGCGCGGGGGCGCAATCTTCATCCATCGCACGGCAGGCGCGGTCCTTGGCGGCGGCTCGCAGGCGGCGAGGCGTGCCGGATTATACGCGGGCCTCGGTCCATTGGTCACATTTCGTCACGACTAGGTGGTGATGTTCAAACGCCTGCGAGGGCTGTTCTCGAACGATCTCTCGATCGATCTGGGAACCGCCAACACCCTGATCTACGCCCGCGGCAAGGGCATCGTGCTCAATGAGCCCTCGGTGGTCGCGATCCGCCAGGAGCGCGGCTCGGGCGGCGCCAAGAACATCGCCGCGGTCGGCGAGGCCGCCAAGAACATGCTCGGGCGCACCCCCGGTCACATCACCGCGATCCGCCCGCTCAAGGACGGGGTGATCGCGGACTTCACGGTGACCGAGAAGATGCTCCAGCACTTCATCCACAAGGCCCACGAGAACCGCTTCCTGCATCCGAGCCCGCGGGTGCTGGTCTGCGTGCCGTGCGGCTCGACCCAGGTCGAGCGGCGCGCGATCCGCGAGTCGGCCGCCGGCGCCGGGGCCCGCGAGGTGTACCTCATCGAGGAGCCGATGGCCGCCGCGATCGGCGCCGGGCTTCCGGTCAGCGAGGCCAGCGGCTCGATGGTGCTCGACATCGGCGGCGGCACCACCGAGGTGGCGGTCATCTCGCTCAACGGCATCGTCTACTCGGAGTCGGTGCGCATCGGCGGCGATCGCTTCGACGAGGCGATCATCAACTACGTGCGCCGCAACTACGGCACCCTGATCGGCGAGGCCACCGCCGAGCGGATCAAGCACGAGATCGGCTCGGCCTACCCGGGCGCCGAGGTCCGCGAGATCGAGGTCCGGGGGCGCAATCTCGCCGAGGGGATCCCGCGCAGCTTCGTGCTCAACAGCAACGAGATCCTCGAGTCGCTCCAGGAGCCGCTCTCGGGGATCGTCAGCGCGGTCAAGACCGCGCTCGAGCAGACCCCGCCGGAGCTCGGCTCGGACGTTGCCGAGCGCGGCATGGTGCTGACCGGCGGCGGCGCGCTGCTCAAGGACATCGACCGCCTGCTGGTCGAGGAGACCGGCATCCCGGTGATCATCGCCGACGATCCGCTGACCTGCGTCGCCCGTGGCGGCGGGCGGGCCCTGGAGATGGTCGACGAGAAGGGTGTCGACGTGTTCTCGCAGGAGTGAGCCGGCCAAGGGAGGGCTAGCCATCAAGACCGGCATGCCGCTGTTCCTCAGGGGACCCTCGGCCTTCGTCCGGGTGGTCGTGGCGGTGGTGCTCTCGGTGGTGCTGATGACCGTGGATCATCGCACCGGGAGCCTGAGCGCGGCGCGCGGCGTGCTTGCCACGCTGCTCTACCCGATCCAGTACCTGGTCGACCTGCCGATCCGTACCGGTACCTGGGTCGCCGAGATCGCCGCGACCCGCCGCGATCTCATCGCCGAGAACCGCCGGCTGCGCCTGCAGAGCCTGCGCGCCCGCGCCCGCCTCGAGAAGCTCGCCGAGCTCGAGTCCGAGAACCGCCGGCTGCGCGGCCTGCTGCGCTCCTCGGCCAAGGTCGGCGAGCAGGTCCTGATCGCCGAGCTGCTGGCCGTCGACCTCGATCCCTTCAGCCGCCGGGTGGTGCTCGACAAGGGGGCCCGCGACGGCGTGCAGCTCGGCCAGTCGCTGATCGACTCCAACGGGATCATGGGCCAGATCGTGCAGGTCGGCCCGTTCTCGAGCAGCGCCCTGCTGATCACCGATCCGAGCCACGCCCTGCCGGTCCAGGTCAACCGCACCGGGCTGCGCGCGGTGGCCGTCGGCGCCGGGCCGAGCAACACCCTCGAGCTCGAGCACGTGCCCAACAACGCCGACGTGCGGGTCGGCGACCTGCTGATCACCTCCGGGCTCGGGGGGCGCTTCCCGGCCGGCTATCCGGTCGGGCGCATCAGCCTCGTCGAGCGCGACCGCGGACAGCCGTTCGCGCGGATCGTGGTCGAGCCGAGCGCCCGGCTCGAGCGCAACCGGGAGGTGCTGCTGGTCTGGCCGCTGGCCCGCAAGCGCCCCGCCCTCGGGAGCCGCGAGCCGGTCGGCGGAGGGCGGGACGGATGAGGCGCACGCTGCCGCGCGGGGGCTGGATGATCGCGCTGACCTTCCTGGTCGCGCTGGCGCTCACCGCGCTGCCGATGCCTGCCTGGGCGGTGCTGTGGCGCCCGGCCTGGGTCGCCCTGGTGCTGGTCTACTGGTGCATGGCGCTGCCCTCGCGGGTCGGGGTGGCGACCGGCTGGCTGCTCGGGCTGCTCCTCGACGTGCTCAGCGGCACGCTGCTCGGGCAGCACGCCCTGGGGCTCAGCGTGATCGCCTTCATCACCCACCAGAGCCATCGCTGGGTGCGGGTGCTGCCGCTCTGGCAGCAGGGGTTGAGCGTGTTCGTGCTGATCTTCCTCTACGAGGTCGTGGTGCTGTGGGTCAACGGCATCCAGGGCCGGGCCGTGGAGGCGACCGCGTTCTGGGCCGCACCGCTGACCAGCACCGTGCTCTGGCCCTGGGTGTTCGTGATCCTGCGCGATCTACGGCGCATGGCGCGTGTGAGCTGAGGAAACCGCCGGCTCGCGGCTGACCGTCGCGCGCGATCGCTTGCATGGGCTCCCTCGACACCCTCAAGGACCGCGCCCGCGAGACCCGCCTGGTCCGGGCCCGCCTGGTGGCGAGCGCCGTCGGGGCGGGGCTGGCGATGGCGCTGCTGATCGCCCGCCTGGTCGAGCTCCAGGTGATCGACTTCGAGCACTTCCGCACCCTGTCCGAGGACAACCGCGTGCGGGTCGAGCCGGTCGCGCCGACCCGCGGCCTGATCTATGACCGCAACGGGGTGATCCTGGCCGAGAACGTCCCCGCCTACAGCCTCGACGTGGTGCCCGAGGCCGCCGGCGACATCGACCGGCTGCTCGAGCGCATCGGCCGGCTGGTACGGCTCGAGCCCGGCGACATCGAGCGCTTCAGGCGGGCGCTGGCCAAGGCCCGGCGCTTCGACCGGGTCCCGCTGCGGCTGCGCCTGAGCGAGGACGAGGTGGCCCGCTTCTCGGTCAACCGCCACCGCTTCCCCGGCGTCGAGGTGCGCGCGCGGCTCACCCGGCGCTATCCGCTCGGCGCCCTCACCGCGCACCTGGTCGGCTACGTCGGGCGCATCGACGAGCGCGAGCTGCGCACCCTCGACGAGGCCAACTACCGGGGCACCACCCACGTCGGCAAGACCGGTGTCGAGCAGGCCTTCGAGGGGCTGCTCCACGGGCGGGCGGGCTACCAGCACGTCGAGACCAACGCCCGGGGGCGCACCCTGCGGGTCCTCGACCGGGTCGACCCGGCGCCCGGGGTGAACCTCTACCTGAGCGTCGACGTGGCCCTGCAGGCCGCCGCCGAGCGGGCCCTCGGCGGGCGCAACGGCTCGGTGGTGGCGATCGACCCGGTGAGCGGCGCGATCCTCGCCCTGGTCAGCCTGCCGGCCTACGACCCCAACCTGTTCGTCGACGGCATCGATCGCAAGAGCTACGCCGAGCTGCTGGCCTCGCGCGACCGGCCGCTGTTCAACCGCGCGCTGCGCGGGCGCTATCCGCCGGGCTCGACGATCAAGCCGTTCCTGGGGCTGGCCGGCCTCGAGTTCGGCACCGAGAAGGCGCGCGGCACGGTCTGGTGCCCGGGCTGGTTCAGCCTGCCGGGGAGCAGCTACCGCTACCGGGACTGGAAGAAGGGCGGGCACGGGCGCGTCGACCTGCGCAAGGCGATCGTCGAGTCGTGCGACGTGTTCTTCTACGAGCTCGCCCTCGAGCTTGGCATCGACCGCATCCACGACTTTCTGTCGCGCTTCGGCTTCGGCCAGCGCAGCGGCGTGGCGCTGGCCGGGGAGAGCGCCGGGCTGCTGCCTTCGCGCGCCTGGAAGCGCCGGGTGCGCAACCAGCCCTGGTATCCTGGTGAGACCCTGATTACCGGGATCGGCCAGGGCTACATGCTGGCCACCCCGCTGCAGCTGGCGGTGGCGACCGCGGCGCTGGCGATGCGCGGGCTGCGGATGCGCCCGCGGGTGCTCGAGCGGGAGGTGGCCGCCGACGGCAGCCAGCGCCCGGTCGGCGCCGAGACCCTCGAGAGCATCGAGCTGCGCCGGCCCGAGCAGTGGCAGGAGGTCATCGACGCGATGGTCGAGGTGGTCCATGGCCCGCGCGGCACCGCGCGGCGCATCGGGCGGGGGGCGACCTACCGGATTGCCGGCAAGACCGGCACCGCCCAGGTCTTCAGCCTCGGCCAGGACGAGAAGTACCGCGAGGAGGAACTCGCCCCGGAGCTGCGCGACCACGGCCTGTTCATCGCCTTCGCCCCGGCCGAGAGCCCGCGGATCGCGGTCGCCGTGGTGGTCGAGAACGGCGGCAGCGGCAGCCGCTCGGCGGCCCCCGTGGCCCGCGAGGTGCTCGACCAGTACCTGCTGCGCGGGCCGGGAGGGAAGCCCGGGCGCAAGGGCCTGCTGCTGACCCGCGCCGCGCTCGCGCGGGACCCGTCCCCGGCGATCCCCTGAGGTCCGGCGCGATGGAGTTCGACCGCCCGTTCAGCCAGCGTCTGCACCTCG
>CAZRGU010000175.1:0-7916 GCA_964599705.1 uncultured Ectothiorhodospiraceae bacterium
CTCAGCGCCCGGCGGTGCTGCGCAGCACGCTGTAGAAGCCGCTGCGGTTGCGCCGCCCGAGGTAGCCCGGCACCACCGCCTCGACGCTGGTCGGCCGGATCCCCAGCTCGATGAGCCCGTTGTCCTCGCTGACGCTGTCGCGCTGCAGCGAGAGGTAGTTGTCGAGGGTGAACGGCCGTCCCGGCAGGTGTCCGAGGATCCGGGCCTGGAGGCGCGATGCGCCGTCACCGAGCTCGATGACGTGGCGGCGTCGGCCGCAGATCTCGGCCGTGTAGTCGACCAGCTCGCGCAGGGTGTAGACCCTGGGGCCGACCAGGTCGTAGCGCCTCGCGGCGCAGCGCCGATCGCGCAGCGCCCGGCTCATGGCGCGGGCCACGTCGCCGACGTAGACCGGCTGCAGGCGGGCCCGCGGGCAGGCCAGGGGCAGCACCGGCGAGACGGCCAGCAGCGCCGCGAAGCGCTCGAACAGGCCATCGCCGGGGCCGAAGATCACCGACGGGCGGAAGCTGGTGACGGTCAGCCCGTCGCCGGCGGCCGCGTGCGCGGCCTCCTCGCCGCGCCCCTTGCTCTCGAGGTAGCGGCTCGGCCCCTCGGGGCCGGCGTTGAGCGCGCTCATGTGCAGCAGCCGGCGCACGCCCCGCTCGCGGCAGCACCGCCCGACCCGCCCGGGCAGCTCGGCGTGGTAGCGCTCGAAGGTCACCTGCGCGCCGGGGATCTCGTTGAGGATCCCGACCAGGTTGATCACCGCCTCGCAGCCCTCGATGGCCGCCGCGAGCGCGCCGTCGTCGAGCGCGTCGCCCTCGACCAGCTCGCAGCCCGGCAATACCAGCAGGTCACGGTGGCGCTGCGGGCGGCGGGTCAGGACCCGGGTGCGGTAGTGGCGGCGGCTGAGCTCCTCGAGGAGCTGGTGGCCGACGAAGCCGGCGCCGCCGAGAACGCAGATGGTGCGGATCTCCATGACCGTTCCTTCCGTTGACAGTCCCGATGGTTCCCTTCCCGCCGCGCACGGCGCAGCCCCGCTGCTTCGCGCATCGGTCAGCGATGCGGGCTAGTTTCTCGATGCCCCCGTCGCTGTCAAGAGCGCCAGCCGGAGCGTGGCGCAGTGTATCATCCGGCCCCGGGCCCGCATCGCTCACCGGCTCGCGGGACGAGGGCGCCGGTGAGCCATGCGGGCCGGGAGTGGGCATGGGCACGGAGCGGCGGGTGGGCGATGTCCTCGAGCGGGTCGCGGCGCTGATCGCCGAGCGGATCGCGGCCGGTGAGGCCGAGCGCTCCTATGTCGCCGCGCTGCACCGGCGCGGGCTCGACGCGATCCTCAAGAAGGTCGGCGAGGAGGCCACCGAGGCGATCCTGGCCGCCAAGGGCGAGGATCGCCAGCGCCTGGTCGCGGAGACCGCCGACCTGTGGTTCCACACCCTGGTGATGCTCGCCGCGCGCGGGCTCGGCCCGGCGGAGGTGCTCGCCGAGCTCGAGCGCCGCATCGGCACCTCGGGGCTCGAGGAGAAGGCTGCGCGGCGGCCCGATTTCGGCTAACGTGTGTGATTCAGCGCGTCCTCGTGCCTGACGGGGACCTCGGAGGACAGTCATGGGTATTAGCATCTGGCAGCTGATCATCGTCCTGGTCATCGTGCTGCTGCTCTTCGGCACCAAGAAGCTGCGCAACGTCGGCGCCGACCTGGGCTCGGCGATCAAGAGCTTCCGCAGCGCGGTCAAGGAGGGCGGCGAGCAGGCCGATGCCGGCGACAAGGAGCCGGCCCGCCTCGAGCAGTCCGGCGGCACCGAGGTGCCCGAGAGCACGGCCTCGACGACCAAGGCCTCGACGACCAAGGAGCGCGAGAGCAGCTGAGGCCGTCGCGACCGGCGGCTGTGAACGGACGGAGTCCCGCGCTCGATGTTCGACATCGGCTTCTGGGAGCTGGCGCTGATCGCGGTGGTCGCGCTGCTCGTGGTCGGCCCCGAGCGGCTGCCGCGGATGGCCCGCGAGGTGGGGCTGTGGACCGGCAAGCTGCGCCGCTACGTGCAGCACGTGCGTGACGACATCGAGCGCGAGATCCAGGCCGAGGAGCTCAAGCAGATGATCCGCCAGCCGGACGGGCTCGAGGAGCTCGAGGAGGTGGTCGGGACCACCCGCGAGACCCTCGAGGCGGCGCGCAGCGAGCTCGAGGCGGCCGAAGGCGAGAGCGCCGCGACCGAGCCCCCGCCCTCCCCGGACGGCGCGGCCGCCCCGCAGCCATCCCCGCCCGGCGGGGAAGCGGCGAGCGACGACGCCGGGCAGCCGGAGGCGTTGCCGGCCCCCGGGCCCGGCGACGGAGCGGGCGAGGAGCGGCCCGCCGCGGCCGGCCAGATGTTCGAGGACGCCGCCCCGCAGCCGGCCGAGGCGGCCGCCGAGCCGGTCCCCGATGAGCGCCGAACCTGAGCCGCCCGACACCCTCGAGGAGGACGACGAGCTCGGCGGCGAGATGAGCTTCGTCGAGCACCTCGTCGAGCTGCGCGACCGGCTGCTGCGCGTGGTGCTCACCGTGGCCCTGGTGCTGCTCGCCCTGATGCCGTTCGCCAACGACCTCTACCGGATCGTCGCCCTGCCGCTGATCGAGCGCCTCCCGGAAGGGACCAGCATGATCGCCACCGAGGTGGCCTCGCCCTTCCTCACCCCCTTCAAGCTCGCCCTGGTCTCGGCGATCTTCATCTCCATGCCGATGGTGCTCTACCAGGTCTGGGCGTTCATCGCCCCGGGGCTGTACCGCAAGGAGAAGCGGCTGATCTTCCCGCTGATGGTGACCAGCTCGGTGCTCTTCTACCTCGGCATGGCCTTCGCCTACTTCGTGGTCTTCCCGCTGATGTTCCGGTTCTTCAACGCGGTGGCCCCCGAGGGCGTGGCGATCATGACCGACATCAGCCGCTATCTCGACTTCGTGCTCAAGATCTTCTTCGCCTTCGGGATCGCCTTCGAGGTCCCGATCGTGACCATCCTGCTGGTCTGGGCGGGCTTCACCACCCCCGAGGCGCTGACCTCCAAGCGACCCTACGTGATCGTCGCGGTGTTCGTGGTCGGCATGCTGCTCACCCCGCCGGACGTGATCTCGCAGACCCTGCTGGCCGTCCCGATGTGGGCGCTGTTCGAGCTCGGGGTGTTCTTCTCGCGCCACTACGTCCCCAAGGACGACGAGGACGAGGGGGCCGACAGCGCCTGAGAGTTTGTGAAAGAACCGCCCGCCTCAGCGGCCCCCGGGGGCGGCCGCCCCCGGGCCGAGCAGCCGCTCGCCCTCATCACGGGTGAGGTGGTACTGGAGGCCGAGATCGGGGCGGGCGAGGATCAGCTCGCGCTCGCCGCGCGCGACCCGGAAGCGCAGCGGGCGCGGCTCGCCGGCCACCTCGACCGCGACCTCCTCGTGCCACTCCAGGGCCGGGTCGAGCGGGCGCACCGCGAAGGCCTGGGCGTGCTCCCAGGCCGCCACCAGGGCCACCGCCCGGTCGGCGCTCGCCAGCCGTCCGGCCGGCTCGGCCCGCCAGCCCGAGGGGCCCTCGCGCAGCCGCAGTCCGGGCAGCGCGAGGGCCCGTACCCGCGCCGCCGGGCCGAGCGGGGCGGGATCGACGAGGGCGGCCGCCGGCAGCTCCAGGTAGCGCACCCAGACGTCGGCGGTCAGGTGCACCTCGCCGTCGTGGAGCACGTAGCGGCGGCCATCGAGCGGCTCGGTCGCGCCGAGCTCGAAGCGCTCGCCGTCGACCCGCAGGGTGGCGCGCGGCGGGTCGAGGCCGTACTCGGCGAGATCGTTGCCGGCGGCCCGGAAGCCGCCCAGGCTGGGGGCGTTGAGCAGCGCCAGCAGGCGCTCGACGCGCTCGCCGCTGGCCGCCAGCGGGTAGGGCCGGCGCATCCGCCAGCCCCGATCGGTGCGCTCGAGCAGCACCTCGCCGAGCGCCCGCGAGCGCAGCTCGATCACCTTCACCGCCCGCGGCACGATGGTGCTCAGGCGCCGCTCGGGCGCCGCCGGGCCGCGACCCTCGAGCCACCAGGCGAGCGCCGCGAGCCCGGCGACCAGCGCCAGCAGGGCGAGGTTGGCGGCGCTGCGCGAGCCGATCGCGGCCACCGTGGCGCCTCAGCGCCTGCGCCGTGTCCGCCAGACCAGCGCCCCGCCGGCGAGCAGCAGCCCGGGCAGGCCGAGCAGGGCGCCGAGGCCGATCACCAGCATCCGCGGGCGCGACAGGGTGAGCTGGAGATCGGGGGCGCGGCGGGCCGGCACCTCGACCAGCGCGTCCTCGCCGGCCAGCCACTCGAGGATGCGCAGCCCGAGATCGAGGTTGCCGCCGTTGCCGAGGTAGGTGTTGGACAGGAAGTCGCCGTCCCCGACCACCACCACCCGCTGCTCGCGGCGCCCGGGATGGCGCTCGCGCTGGACCTCGTCGAGGCGCCGCGAGAGGGCCACGGCGAGGGCCAGCGGCCCGCGGGTATCGCGCCCCGCGGTGAAGCGCAGCTCGCCGTCGCGCGGCGCGCTGCTCGCCCAGGAGCGGGTGCCGCTGCGCACCAGCGGGGTCGCCCGCCAGCCGCCCCCCTCGACCTCGATCCCGGCGGCCAGCGGGAACAGGGTGACCATCCGGAACCCGGCGAGCAGCGGATGATCGCCGTAGGCGCCGGCCGGGACGAAGGCCGGATCGGCGATCCCGGCGCTGACCGCGCGCGGATCGATCACGGTGCCCGGGACCAGGCGCACGCCGAGCGCGCCGGCCAGCGCCGCCAGCCGCCTCTCCCCCCCCGGGTCGGCGAGCCACAGCAGGTTGCCGCCGCCGCGCAGGTAGCCGACCAGGGCCTCGGCCTCGCCGGCCAGCAGGTCGACGGCCGGGCTGCTCACCACCAGCACGGCGATGTTCTCGGGGACCGCGCCGAGGGCGGCCAGATCGAGCGGCTGGAGGCGGAAGCCGCGCTCCTCAAGGCGCTGCCCGAAGCTGCCCAGATCGTGGTTGGCGCGCCCCAGCAGGTCGCGCTCGCCGTGCCCGGTGAGGAAGGCGACCCGGCGCTCGCCGCCGCGGGCCACCCGGTGCAGGGCGCTGGTCAGCGCCGCCTCGCTGAGCTCGCGGGCCCGCGCCCGGCGCCCGCGGTAGGCGACCAGCAGCTCGCCCTCGCTGCTCACCCCGGCCTCGCGGGTGCGCTGCGGGGCGCGATCCGGGTCGACCCACTCGACCTCGAGATCGGGCTTGAGGCGGCGGTAGCGGTCGAGCAGCTCGCCGGCGGCGCGCGCCGCCAGGCCGCTCTCGCGCACGAAGGCGCTGACCGTGAGCGGCCCGTCGAGGCGCGCGAGCAGCGCCCGGGTCGGCGCCGAGAGGCTGTTGCGCGCCGCCAGCGTCCAGTCGGCGCTCCAGCGCAGCCGCTCGGCGATCGAGAGCGCCAGCCCGGCCGCGGCCAGCACCAGGACCACGAACAGCAGGTCGGCGAGCCGTGAGGCGGCCCGCCGGGCGCCGCTCCCGGAGGGCCTCATCCGCGCAGGCGCAGCGCCTCGAGGCGCCGCGTGGCCAGCGCCAGGCAGGCGGCCGTGACGATCACGAAGTAGGCGAGATCGGCGCTGTCGACCAGCCCGCGCAGCAGCGGCTCGAGGTGCTCGGCGATCGAGAGGTGGGCGGCGATCGCCTCGCGCCCGGGCGCGGCCCGGTCGACCATCCACAGCAGCACCAGGGCGCCGATGCCGGTGATCGCGGCGGCGGCCGGCTGCGCGGTGCAGGCCGAGGCGAGCAGCCCGACGGCCGCGAACAGGGCCGCGGCGAGCACCAGGCCGAGGTAGCCGGCGGCCAGATGGCCGAGGTCGAGCCTCGCGGCACCGATCAGCGAGAGCGGCAGCACCGTGCTCAGCGCCAGCCCGAGGAGCAGGAAGGCCAGCACCCCGGCGAACTTGCCCGCGATCACGCCGCCCGAGCCGATCGGGGCGCTGAGCAGCAGCACCAGGGTCCCCTGGCGGCGCTCGCCGGCGAGCTGGCGCATGGTCAGCACCGGGACCACCATCAGCAGCACCCCGGCGATGGCCTGCAGCACCGGGGCGAGCACCAGGGCGGTGACCCCTGGCGCACCGCCCAGCGCGCCGAGGCGCGGCTGCCACTCGAGGTACAGATCGAGGCGCAGCACCAGCACGTAGCCGGCCACCGCCTCGAGCACCGCGAGCACGCTCCAGGCGAGCGGCGAGCACAGCAGCGAGCGCAGCTCGCGCGCGGCGATCGCGGCCACCGCGCTCACCCCTCCCCCTCCCCGCGCCGCGCCCCGCTGCTGCAGGTCAGCTCGACGAACACCTCCTCGAGCGTGCGCCGCTCGGGGGTGAGCTCGCGCAGCCCCCAGCCGCCGGCCACGGCCGCCTCGACCAGCGCCTCGCCGAACCCCTCCGGGCCGTGCACCAGGCGCCACCGGCCGGGGCCCAGCGGCTCGAGCGCGGCGACCCCGTCGAGGGCGCGCAGCGCCTCCTCGCCGGGCGGACGGGCGAAGGCCACCCGGGTGGCGCGCGGGGCGGCATCGAGCGCCTCGAGGCGCCGGTCGAGCACCACCGCGCCCTCGTGCAGGACCAGCACCCGATCGCAGACCTCCTGGACCTCGGGGAGCACGTGGGTCGAGAGGATCACCGCGCCCTCGCGGCCGAGCTCGCGGACCAGCAGGCGCACCTCGCGCACCTGGTTGGGGTCGAGCCCGGTGCTCGGCTCGTCGAGGACCACCACCGCCGGGCGGTGGATGATGGCCTGGGCGATGCCGACCCGCTGGCGCTGGCCGCGCGAGAGGTTGCCGAGCAGGCGCCGGCGCAGCGCCCCGAGGGCGCAGCGCTCGAGCACCTCCTCGAGCGGGGCGCGCCGGCCGGCCCCGCGCAGCCGGGCGCAGAACTCGAGGTACTCCTCGACCGTGAGCTCGGGGTAGACCGGCGCCTGCTCGGGCAGGTAGCCGAGCAGCCGCTTGGCGCGGCGCGGCTCGCGGGCCAGATCGTGACCGCCGATCGCCACCGTGCCGGCGCTCGGCGCCAGCGCCCCGGTCAGGATCTGCATGGTGGTGGTCTTGCCGGCGCCGTTGGGACCGAGGACCCCGAGCACCTCGCCGCGGGCGAGCTCGATGTCGACCCCGCGCACCGCGTGCAGCGGGCCGTAGTGGCGGTGCAGCCCGGTCGCGCGCAGCAGGACCTCGTGCTCCATGACCCGAAAGTGTAAGCCAGCGCCCTGGCGGCCGGCAGTGTGCTAGTATTGCGACTCGCCGCGCTCCAGCCCGCGATCATCGATACCACCACTCACCGAGGAACCTCATGACGTCCGGCCTGCTCGGCTGGTCGGGGTGGGCGATTGCCCTCTTCACCCTGGCCACCACCCACCTCACCATCGTCTCCGTCACCATCTACCTGCACCGCCACCAGGCCCACCGTGCGCTCGACCTGCACCCGGCCGTCGCCCACCTGATGCGCTTCTGGCTGTGGCTGGCCACCGCCACCGTGACCCGCGAGTGGGTCGCCGTGCACCGCAAGCACCATGCCCGGGTCGAGACCGCCGAGGATCCGCACAGCCCGCAGGTGGCCGGGATCGGCACCGTGCTGCTGCGCGGGCGCGAGCTCTACGCGGCCGCCGCCAGCGATCCCGAGACCCTGCGCCGCTTCGGGCACGGCACCCCGGACGACTGGCTCGAGCGCCGGGTCTACACCCGCCACACCTTCCACGGCATCCTGGTGCTGCTGGCCGCCGAGCTGGCCCTGCTGGGCCCGATCGGGCTGACCGTGTGGGCGGTGCAGATGCTCTGGATCCCGGTGCTCGCCGCCGGGGTGATCAACGGCGTCGGCCACTACTGGGGCTACCGCAACTACGAGACCGGCGACGCCTCGACCAACATCGTCCCCTGGGGCGTGCTGATCGGCGGCGAGGAGCTGCACAACAACCACCACGCCTTCCCGAGCTCGGCCAAGCTGGCCAGCAAGGGC
>CAZRGU010000176.1:0-7914 GCA_964599705.1 uncultured Ectothiorhodospiraceae bacterium
CTCAGCCCTGCTCGGCTTCCACGGCGTCGGCCAGCTCGGCGAGCGAGAAGAAGCGGTGGTCGATCGGCGGGCGCTCGGCGACCGGCGCGGTCGCCCCCCAGGCGCCGCGCTCGGAGAGGCGCTGGCGGTCGATCCAGGCGTTGGCGAGGCCCGCCGCCTTGGCCGGCACGTGATCGTGGTGGAGGCTCTGGGCGACGTGGAGCAGCGCTCCGCGGCTCAGGCCGAGGTCGGCCTCGAGGTGCTCGAGCAGGTAGGCGAAGTTGGCCGGCGAGGGCTTGTAGGAGCCGATCGCCTCGGCGGTGTAGACGGCGTCGAACTCGACCCCGAGCTTGCGCTGCGAGGCCGCGAAGCCGGCCTCGTGGACGTTCGACAGGATCACCAGCCGGTAGCGGCGCTGCAGGCGGCGCAGCGCGTCGGCGCTGTCGGCGAAGGCCGGCCAGTGCGGCAGCGACTCGCCGAAGGCGCGGTCGAGCTCGGGGTCGCTGCGCAGCCCGAGCTCGCGGGCGAGCCCCGCGTGCACCCGGGCGAGCAGCTCCGGGTAGCGCAGGGTCGGGCTGCGGGTCTGCTCGGCGCTCTCCTGGCGGGCGAAGGCCTCGAGGGCCGGGGCGCGGGTCAGCGTGGTGCAGCCGTTGGCCATCAGCAGCGGCTGCAGGGCGTCCCAGATCCCGGTCTCCCAGTCGATCAGGGTGCCGTAGCAGTCGAAGCTGAGCACCCGGTAGTCGGTCAGGCGGGGTGGCATCTCGATCTCCTCGTTGGGGCGGGCCGGCGGCTTCGCTCCCGCCCGGCGCGCAGCGGCGAGCACCGCGCCCGGGGCGCGTGGGGCGGGCAGGGCGGGGTGGCGCTCACCGGCGATCAGCCGAGCGCGTAGTGGCGCTCGAGGAGCGCCGCGGTGAAGGCCGGGCGCAGGTAGAAGCCGCGCGGCAGGGTCGGCCCCTGCTCGCCGCCGGCCAGCACCCCGCGGCGCCGGGCGCGCGAGTCGGCCGCCTTCGGGCGGATCTGCAGCCAGGTGCCGTGATGGGCGCTGATCGCCTCGAGCCGGCCCATGCACACCATGTCCATCAGCTCCTCCCAGTCGGCGCGCAGCGCCGCCTCCTCGGCCGGGCTCGGGCTCCAGAGCAGCGCCAGCCCCACCCGGCGCTCGGCGACCGGGCGCTCGCGCTCGCCCTCGAGCGGCACCCACAGCACCCGGGCCAGCTTGCGGCGCACGTTCGAGCGCTCCCACAGCGGCGCCTCGCGGGCGAGCAGTGGCACGGTGCACACGTAGGTCGACTCGCAGGGGCGCCCGCGGGCATCGACCGGCAGGGTCTTGAGCTCGATGCCGAGGCCCACGAAATCCGGCTCGGGGCGCGAGGCCGCGCTCGCTCCCAGCACCTCCTCGATCAGCACCCCCGGCCAGCCCTTGGCGCGGCGCAGATCGGCCGGGACCGGCAGCCCCTGCTCGGCGGCCAGCGACCCGAGGGTGCGCCCGGCGATCGCCTCGCAGCGGGCCAGCAGCTCGGCCTCGCTGGCCGGCGGCCTCACGCCCGCTGCGCTCCCTGCGGGGCGGGGAGCAGGGCGCTCACCGTGACCACCGCGAGGTCCGCCCCGGCGGTGGTGTCGCCGCCGATCAGCGCCACCCCGTGGCGCCGGGCCTCGGCGTCGAGCCCGTCGCGGAAGGCCTCGACCCAGCGCGCCTCGACGCGGGTCAGCGCCAGCACCAGGGTCGCCCAGCACGGCTCGGCGTTCGCCGGGAGCCGGCCGAGCGCCCCGGCGAGCGCCGCGCGGCCCTGCTCGCGGGCCGCCGCCGGGGTGGCGCTGGGGTCGAGGGGTTGGATCGCGGCGGCGTGGGTCAGTGTCCGGCCGGCGGGAACGCGGACCACCGCGGCATCGTCACCGACGCCGACGAGGACGTCGCTGCGCTCGCTGCCCAGGGTCCGGAAATGCCGCTCGATCAGCTCGAACTCGGACAGCGACACCGCTCGGCGTGAGGCTTCGTTCATCGGCGCGCGGTACTGTATCATCTCTCCCGGTCGCCGGAGGAAGCGACCGCCGGCGCTCGAATGGGTCATGGAGGAGGAGGCCCGGTGGCGAAGGGCAGCGTGCTGGTCGTTGACGACGAGCCCAATATCGTCCTCTCGCTGGAGTTCCTGCTCAGCCAGGCGGGCTTCGAGGTCAGCACCGCGGCCGATGGCGAGGAGGCGCTGCACGCCATCGAGTCCAGCCCGCCGGATCTGGTCGTCCTCGACATCAACATGCCACGGGTCAACGGCTACGAGGTCTGCGAGCGGATCCGGGCCGATCAGCGCTGGAAGGGGATCCGGGTGCTCATGCTCACCGCGCGCGGGCGCGACGTGGAGCGCGAGAAGGGCCTTGCGCTCGGCGCGGACGACTACGTGACCAAGCCGTTCGCCACCCAGGAGGTCGTCGACAAGGTCCGCGAGCTGCTCGCGGAGAGCTGAGAGCTTGTGAAAAAGTCGCGCACCTACTGCGGACGTTCCTGGTCGCCCCGGACTGCGTTGCGGGGACCCCCAACATGGAGTCACGTACTCCAGTACGCTCCTACATGTTGTGCACCCCCGCGCCTTGTCCGGGTCGCCCAGGAACGCCCTCGCGACGGCGCGCGGTTTTTTCACAAGCTCTGACCCGGTGTCGCGCTCCAGCCTCGGCGCGGCCGCGCTCCCGGTGGGCGCGCCGGGGTAGGGCGGGTGCACGCCCGATCGCGGGTCCGCCGGGCGTTTCTCGCCCTGATCGGCGCGGCCACCCTGGCCATCGGCCTGGCCGGCGTGCTGCTCGTCGAGCGGGTGGGAGCGGGCGGCGAGCGGCTCGCGCTCGCCGGCCTGCTCGCGGTCCTGTGGCTGGCCGTGGTCGGCGGCATCGGCGCCCTGTGGGTGTGGGTCGAGCGGGTGCTGCTCGTGCCGCTCGCCTCGGTGACCCGCGGGGCACGGATCCTCACCCACGCTCATCCCGGCCATCGCATCGAGGTGGACGCCGGGCACGCCCTCGGCGAGCTGCCCGAGGCGCTCCATGCCCTCGGCGAGGCCCTGCACGAGGCCCGCGCCGAGGTGGCCCACGCCATTGCCCGCGGGGCCGAGCAGGCCGAGCGCCAGAAGGCGCGTCTCGAGGGGGTGCTGCGCGAGCTGAACGAGGGCGTGGTGGTGTGTGATGCCGGGGCCCGCATCGTGCTCTACAACCGCGCCGCGCGCAGCGCCCTCGAGGGCGCCGGTGGCGGCCCGCGCCTCGGGCGCTCGCTCTACGAGCTCCTCGAGCGCGCCCCGCTCGAGCAGGCGCGGGCCATCGCCGCCAGCCCCAACGCCGGCGGCCGCGCGAGATTCCTCTGCCCGCGCGCCGACGGCGAGGCGCTGCTCGACTGCCGCCTGCGGCTGCTCGAGGGAGAGGGCGCGATCGGCTTCGTGCTCGCCTTCGAGGACGAGAGCCCGCTGGTGCGGGCGCTGCGCCAGCGCGAGCGGCTGCTGCGCCGGCTGCTCGCCGACCTGCGCGCGCCGCTCGCCAACCTGCGCGCGGCGGTCGAGGCGGCGATGCTCTGCCACGATCCGGGCGAGGCGAGGCGCGCCGGCTTCGAGCGGGTGATCGGCGAGGAGGCACGGGTGCTCAGCGAGCGCCTCGAGCGGGCCGCCGAGGAGGCCCGCGCCCTGGTCGCCGGCGAGTGGTTGATGAACGACGTCGAGGCCGGGGTGCTGGCCGACAGCGTCGCCGCGCGACTGCGCCGCTCGTGCCCGGGCGTCGAGCTCGCACTGCGCGGCACGCCGCTGTGGCTGTGCGGCGACGGTCACGCCCTGGCGCTGCTGATCGAGCACCTGGTCGGCCACCTGGCCCGCGCGCTGGGGGTGGCGCGGGTCGAGATGGAGACCCTGATGGGCGATCGGCGGGTCTACCTCGACCTGGTCTGGGAGGGCCATCCGCTCCCCGCCGGCCAGCTCGATGCGTGGCTCGCCGAGGCCATCCCCGAGGCCGGGAGCGGGGTGACCGGGCGGGCGATCGTCGAGGGGCACGGGGTGGAGATCTGGTCGCAGGCGCACCGCTGCGCCGGGCGCGCGCTGGTGCGCCTGCCGCTGCCGGCCTCGAGCCGCCAGTGGCAGCGCCCCCCGGCGCCGGCCGCGCTCCCGTCGCGGCCCGAGTTCTATGACTTCGACCTCCTCGAGCAGGCCGCCCCGGCGCGGGCCGGCGAGCTCGCGGGGCGCCGGCTCAGCGAGCTCGAGTACGTGGTCTTCGACACCGAGACCACCGGCCTGCGCCCCGCCGAGGGCGACGAGATGGTCTCGATCGCCGGGGTCCGGATCGTCGCCGGGCGGGTGCTGGCCGGCGAGCACTTCGCCCGCCTGATCAACCCCGGGCGCCCGATCCCGGCCCGCTCGACGCGCTTTCACGGGATCGCCGACGAGGACGTGCGCGACGCGCCGGGGGCCGCCGAGGTGGTGGCCCAGTTCAAGGCGTTCGTCGGCGAGGCCGTGCTGGTCGCCCACAACAGCGCCTTCGACATGCGCTTCCTGCGCCTCAAGGAGGCCGCCGCCGGGGTGCGTTTCGACAACCCGGTGCTCGACACCCTGCTGCTCTCGGTGTTCCTCCACGACCACGTCGAGGACCACACCCTCGATGGGATCGCCGCGCGGCTCGGCATCGAGGTCAGCGAGCGCCACACCGCGCTCGGCGACGCGCGGGTGACCGCCGAGGTCTACCTGGCCCTGCTCGCGCTGCTCGCCGAGCGCGGGATCCACACCCTCGGCGAGGCGCTGGCGGCCAGCGAGCAGGTGGTCGAGGTGCGCCGCCGGCAGGCGCAGTTCTGAGGGGCGGGCGGTGGCGCGCGAGCCAGCGGCGAGCCGGCGCGAGAGCCGCGAGCGCGAGGCGCGGCGGCGCGGCGAGCGGCTCCTGGCGCTTACCGTGGCCGGCCTGCTGGCGCTCAACTACCCGCTCGCGGCGCTGTTCTCGGCCGGGCGGACGCTGCTCGGCATCCCGCTGATCGCCCTCTACCTGTTCGGCGTGTGGGGCCTGCTGATCGCGCTCTCGGCGCTGATCATCGAGGGCGGCGGCCGGCGCCGCCGCGGCGGGCGCGGCGCGCGGCGCGCGAGGCGCTGAGGATGCTCGCCGGCTGGCCGCTGCCGCTGCTGGCGCTCGGTTACCTGGGGCTGCTCTTCGCGGTCGCCTGGTACGCCCGGCGGATGGCCGACCGGGGGCGCAGCGTGGTCCGCAACCCGCACGTCTACACGCTCTCGATCGCGGTGTACTGCACCGCCTGGACCTTCTTCGGGAGCGTCGGCTGGGCCGCCAGCAACGGCCTCGGGTTCCTCCCCATCTACCTCGGTCCGACCTTGATGGCCGGCCTCTGGTGGTACGTGCTGCGCAAGGTGGTGCGGATCACGCGCACCCAGCACATCACCTCGATCGCCGACTTCATCGCCTCGCGCTACGGCAAGAGCGCGCTGCTCGGCGGGCTGGTCACGGTGGTGGCGGTGCTCGGCATCATGCCCTACATCTCGCTGCAGCTCAAAGCGGTGGCCACCAGCTACGTGATCCTCAGCCACTACCCGGAGCTGGTGATGCCCTACCAGGCCGGCGGGGTGGCCCTGTGGGAGGACACCGCGCTGCTGGTCGCGGTGACCCTGGGGGTGTTCAGCGTGCTCTTCGGGACCCGCTACATCGATGCCACCGAGCGCCACGAGGGGATGGTCGCGGCGGTCGCCTTCGAGTCGCTGGTCAAGCTGGTCGCCTTCCTGGTGGTCGGCGCCTACATCACCTTCTGGCTCTTCGACGGCCCGGCCGACATCTTCCGGCGCGCCGCCGGACGCCCGGCGCTGGCCAACCTGCTCGGCGGCCCGGGGGCCCTGCCGGGAGGCTGGAGCGGCTGGCTGGCGCTGACCGTGCTGGCGATGAGCGCGATCCTGTGCCTGCCGCGCCAGTTCCAGGTGGCGGTGGTCGAGTGCGCCGACGAGCGCCACGTGGCCCGCGCCGCCTGGCTGTTCCCGCTCTACCTGCTGGCCATCAACCTGTTCGTGCTGCCGATCGCGCTGGGCGGCTCGCTGCTGTTCGCCGACAGCGCCCGCGCGGTCGACCCCGACACCTACGTGCTCACCGTGCCGATGGCCGATCGCCGCCCGGACCTGGCGCTGCTGGCCTTCATCGGCGGGCTCTCGGCGGCCACCGGGATGGTGATCGTGGCCACGGTGGCGCTCTCGACCATGGTCTGCAACGACCTGGTGATGCCGGTGCTGCTGCGGGTGCGCGCCCTCGGGCTGTGGCGCCGCGGCGAGCTCGGCGGGGTGCTGCTCGCCATCCGGCGCCTCTCGATCGTCGGCGTGCTGCTGCTCGGCTACCTCTACTTCCGCCTGATCGGCGAGTCCTACGCGCTGGTCACCATCGGCCTGGTGTCGTTCTCCGCGGCCGCCCAGTTCGCCCCCCCGATCCTGTTCGGCATCTACTGGAAGGGGGCGAGCCGGGTCGGGGCGATCGCCGGGCTGGCCGCCGGGGCGGCGGTCTGGGCCTACACCCTGGTGCTGCCCGGCTTCGCGCTGTCCGGCTGGCTGCCCCCCGGCTTCGTCGAGCACGGCCCGTTCGGCATCGAGGCGCTGCGCCCCTACGCCCTGCTCGGTCTCGAGGGCTTCGACCCGATCACCCACTCGCTGTTCTGGAGCATGCTCGCCAACTGCGGGGGGCTGGTCGGGATCTCGCTGTTCTCCCGCCAGTCGGCCATCGAGCAGCTCCAGGCCCGGCTCTTTGTCGACGCCTTCCGCGAGCCGGCCGGCGGGGCGCGCGCGGCGCTGTGGAGCGGCGAGGCGACGGTCGGCGAGATCGAGACCCTGCTCGCCCGCTTCCTCGGCGAGGAGCAGGCGGCACGCGAGGTGCGCGCCGCGCTCGGCGAGGCCGGTGCCCGGCTGCACTACTCGGCGCAGGCCGACGCGCGGCTGGTCGCCCACGCCGAGCGCACCCTGGCCGGGATGCTCGGGGCGGCCTCGGCGCGGGTGACCATGGCCACCGTGGTCAAGGGCGAGGCTCCGACCCTCGAGGGGGTGCTCGAGATCCTCGACGAGTCCTCGCGGGTGCGCGAGTACAGCCACCGCCTGGAGCAGAAGTCACGCGAGCTCGAGCAGGCGACCCGCGAGCTGCGCGCGGCCAACGAGCGGCTCAAGGAGCTCGACCGCCTCAAGGACGACTTCGTCTCGACGGTCAGCCACGAGCTGCGCACGCCGCTGACCTCGATCCGCGCCTTCCTCGAGATCCTCAAGGACAATCCCGACCTCGACCCGGCCAAGCGCGGCGAGTTCCTCGACATCGTGGTCAAGGAGAGCGAGCGGCTCACCCGGCTGATCAACGAGGTGCTCGATCTCGCCAAGATCGAGTCGGGGTGGATGAACTGGCGCTTCGAGGAGGCCGACCTGCGCGAGGTGGTGCGCAGCTCGCTGGTCGCCGTCGCCCAGCTCTTCGAGGAGCGCGAGGTGCGCCTGCACAGCGTCGTCCCCGAGCACCCGGCGCTCGCCGAGGTCGACCGTGACCGCCTCACCCAGGTCCTGATCAACCTGCTCTCGAACGCCGCCAAGTTCTGCGAGCCGCGCATCGGGCGGGTGGTGGTGCGCCTGGTCGCGGTCAGCGCCGAGGGCTACCGGATCGACGTCAGCGACAACGGGCCCGGGATCCCGCCCGACCAGCTCGAGCGGATCTTCGAGAAGTTCCGCCAGGTCGACGACGAGCGCCGGGTGCGCGCCGAGGGCACCGGCCTGGGGCTGGCGATCGCCGAGCGCATCATCAGCCGCCACGGCGGGCGGATCTGGGTCGACAGCCGGATCGGCGAGGGCACCACCTTCAGCTTCTCGCTGCCGGTGCGCCAGGGCGGGCGACCGGCGACCGCCGAGGCCCGGGCGGTCGCGCAGCGGTGAGAGATGCGGGGGCCGACACTCCGTCGCGCCGCGTGGAGGGCGCCGGGGCGGG
>CAZRGU010000177.1:0-7858 GCA_964599705.1 uncultured Ectothiorhodospiraceae bacterium
GCGATCTCGGTCTTGCCGACCCCGGTGGGGCCGATCATGAGGATGTTCTTGGGCGTGATCTCGTTGCGCAGCTCGGGGTCGACCCGCGCCCGGCGCCAGCGGTTGCGCAGCGCGATGGCCACCGCCCGCTTGGCGGCGGCCTGGCCGACGATGTGCTTGTCGAGCTCGTCGACGATCTCGCGGGGGGTCATCTGAGAGTTCATGGCTCGCTGCCGGGCTGGGGCGGGCGCGATCGGCGCGCTTTCCGCGCCACCCGCCGGTTCACTCCGCGGCCAGCTCCTCGATGGTGAGCTGGCGATTGGTATAGATGCAGATGTCGGCCGCGATCGCCAGCGCCTGCTCGCACACCACCCGCGCCTCGAGCTCGGTGTGCGCGAGCAGCGCGCGCGCGGCGGCCAGCGCGTAGGCCCCGCCGGAGCCGATCGCGATCGCGTCGTGCTCGGGCTCGATCACGTCGCCGTTGCCGGAGACCACCAGCGAGCAGCGCGCATCCGCGATCACCAGCAGCGCCTCGAGGCGGCGCAGGATGCGATCGCTGCGCCAGTCCTTGGCGAGCTCGACGGCCGCCCGGGTGAGATTGCCATGGTGCTCGTCGAGCTTGGCCTCGAAGCGCTCGAACAGCGTGAAGGCGTCGGCCGTCCCGCCGGCGAAGCCGGCCACCACCCGCCCGTGGTGGAGGCGGCGCACCTTGCGGGCGTTGCCCTTGAGCACGGTGTCGCCGAGCGTGACCTGGCCGTCGCCGCCGACCGCCACCCTCGCCCCGCGCCGTACCGCGAGCACCGTGGTGCCGCGCGCCTGCCCCGTCATCGTGCTCATCGGTGGGCGAATTCTATCAGCGCCGGCGGGCCCGCGGGTGGGCGCGATCGTAGACCTCGGCCAGGTGCTGGAAGTCGAGGTGGGTGTAGACCTGGGTGGTGGCGATGTCGGCGTGCCCGAGCAGCTCCTGGACGGCGCGCAGGTCACCGCTCGACTCGAGCAGGTGGCTGGCGAAGGAGTGGCGCAGCATGTGCGGGTGGAGCCCCCCCTCGAGGCCGGCCAGCCGCGCCCAGCGCGCGAAGCGCGCCTCGACGGTGCGCGCCGCCGGGCGGGTCCCGCGGCGGCTGACGAACAGCGCGGTCTCGTCCGCCGCGGCCAGCCGCGGGCGCAGCGCCAGCCAGCGGCGCAGCGCCGCGCGCGCCGCCCGGCCGACCGGCACCACGCGGCGCTTGTTGCCCTTGCCGGTGACCGTCACCAGCCCCTCGCGCAGGTCGAGGTCGGTGAGCTCGAGGCCGACGAGCTCCTGGAGGCGCAGCCCCGAGGAGTAGGTCAGCTCGAGCATCGCCCGATCGCGCACCGCGAGCGGCTCGTCGCCGCCGGCCGCCAGCAGCGCCTCGACCTGGTCGACGTCGAGCACCGCGGGCAGGCGGTGCGGCGCGCGCGGCGCGCGCAGCCCGGCGCTCGGATCGGGGCCCGGACCGCGCTCGCGGCGCAGGAAGCGGTACAGGGCGCGGGTCGCCGAGAGCGCCCGCTGCAGGCTGCGCCCGCCGGCGCCCTGGCGGTGGCGCTCGGCGAGGTGGGCGCGGATCGCCGAGGGCGGCGCCTGGTCCCAGTCCTCGACGCCCTGCCGGGCCAGGTGGCGGGCCAGGCGCTCGAGGTCGCCGCGGTAGGCACGCACGGTGTGCGCCGAGAGCCGGCGCTCGCTGGCCAGGTGCTCGGCGAAGCGCGCCAGCCAGCCGTCGAGCCCCGCCGCCGCCCTCACCGCGGCTCCAGGTACGGGGTGAGGGCCCGGCTCACCACCTCGCCGAGCTGGCGCAGGAACACCGTGCCCATCCCCGGGCGAAAGCGCTCGGGATCGCGGCTGGCGATGGCCAGCACGCCGATCGGCTCGACCTCGCCGAGCCCGACCAGCGCCCCCGAGCCGACCTCGACCGCCCGCTCCCCGAACAGCACCCGGTACTGGGCCTCGCGCAGCCGGCCGCACACCGGCCGGCCGGCGGCGAGCACCGGAGCGAGCAGCTCGCGAGCGGCCACCTCGCGGTCGAGCAGCTCGCCGAGCCCGGCATCGGCGGCGTCGCGCGCGCCGCGCACCAGGCGCACCGCGGCGAGATCGACCTGGAACTCCTCGCGCAGCCCGTGGTAGAGCCGGGTCAGGACCTCGTCGAGGGCGCCGCATCCCATCAGCTCGAGGGTCAGGCGGTGATGGCGCCGGCTGAGCTCCTCGTTGGCGCGCGCCGCGCGCAGCAGCTCCTGCATCCTGCGGCGCAGATCGCGGACCTGGTCGCGCAGCACCCCGGCCTGGTACTCGATCAGCGAGACCGCCGCGCCGCAGGGGTGCGGCACCTCGAGCTCCTCGAGCACCTCGGGGTGGCGGCACAGAAAGTCGGGGTGGCGGCGCAGGAAGCCGATCACCTCGGCCTCGAGCAGCTCCGCGGGCCCGCGATCAGAGGAGGAACTCGCCATCGAACACGTGCTCCGCAGGACCGCGCAGAATGACCGGGTGACCGGCGCCGGACCAGTCGACCCGCAGGATGCCGCCCGCCAGCTCCACCTCGACGCGCTCGCCGAGCCAGCCGCGCAGGCGCCCCGCGACCACCGCCGCGCAGGCCCCCGACCCGCAGGCCGGGGTCTCGCCGGCGCCGCGCTCGAGCACCCGCAGGCCGATGGCGGCCGCATCGCGGCGCCGCGCAAAACCGATGTTGGCCCCCTCGGGGAACCACTCGTGGGCCTGGAGGCGTGCCCCGAGGCCGGCCACCGGCGCCCGCTCGAGCGCCTCGACCCAGAGGACCGCATGCGGGTTGCCGAGCGAGAGCGCCGCGATCTCGACCGGCTCACCGTCGACCTCGACGCTCACCGGCAGCCCCCCGGCGGGCCCGCGGAACGGGATCCGCGCCGGCTCGAGCACCGGCTCGCCCATGCTCACCGCGACCTGCCCGTCCTCGAGGCGCGCCTCGACCTGCCGCCCGCCGACCTCGATGACCACCCGCTTGGCACCGGCCGCCTCGGCGACCAGCCGGGCCACGCAGCGCATGCCGTTGCCGCACTGGCCGGCAGCGCCCCCGTCGGCATTGTAGATGCGCACCGCCACGTCGCTCCCGGAGCGCGCCGGGGGCTCGAGCACCAGCACCTGGTCGCAGCCCACCCCGAGCCGGCGGTCGGCCAGCGCGCGCACCAGCTCCGGGTCGGGCACCCGGCCCCCGGCGCGTGCGTCGAGCACCACGAAGTCGTTGCCGAGGCCGTGCATCTTGGCGAAGGGCAGGCGCATGACCGGCAAGGGTAGCGGCGTGCGGCGCGGATGCAAGGGAGGGGGTGAGCCGCGCGGGTCGCGAGTCGGCCAGCGGCCGGGCGCGTTTCTCCACGGCGCTCGGCCCAGGCCACGCATCGCCCCCCTCCCGCGCTCACGCGGGACCTCCCGCGACCCCGCTGCGCGGCAGAATTTTCTTGTGCGATCAGTGCAATGTCACCTATAGTTCCTCCATCATCGTAGGTGGGGGCCCGGTGAAGCGTAACCTCTGGACCAGCGACTGGCTGGCCGCGATCGTCATCGCCGTGGTGTTCGCGATCGCGGCCGCGGCGGACTTCGGCCCGCTCGCCTCGCTCGAGCGCAGCGCCTACGACGTGGCGGTCCGCGGCTCCTCGCGCACGCCGAGCGATCGCATCGCCATCATCGCCATCGACGACCAGAGCATCGCCAACCTCGGCCGCTGGCCGTGGCCGAGGGATCTGCACGCGCAGATGATCGACCTGCTGCGCGAGGGCGGGGCCAAGGTCATCGCCAGCCTGATCTTCTACTCCGAGCCGCAGATCGACCCGGGCCTCGAGTACCTCCGCGAGCTGCGCCGCATCTACGCCGGCAGCGGCACCGAGATCCCGGCGCTCGGCAGCCTGCTCGACGAGGCCGTGACCGCCCTCGACACCGATGCGCGCCTCGCCGAGAGCATCCGCGCGGCCGGCAACGTCGTCCTGCCGATGACCTTCGTTCCCGGAGAGCCGCTCGGCAAGCCCGACCAGCCGCTCCCCGACTACGTCGCCCGCAACGCCATCGACAACGTGATCGACCCCGGCGAGGCGCTGGCCAGCGGCCTGCTGCCCTTCGCGGTGCTCGCCCCCGAGACCCCCCCGATCGAGCCGATCGGGAGCGTCGCGGCGCGCATCGGCCACATGAACCCGGTGTGGGACGTCGACGGCGGCAACCGCCGCGAGCCGCTGGTGCTGCGCTACTACGACCAGTACTTCCCCTCGGTGGCGCTGCAGATCGCGGCGACCTACCTCAACCTCCGGCCCGAGGACATCCAGGTGCGTCTCGGCGAGAGCGTCGAGCTCGGCGGGCTGCGCATCCGCACCTCGCCCTACCTGGAGATGTACACCTTCTACTACGGCGACCAGGGCGCCGGCCCGGCCTTTCCCGTCGACTCGTTCTTCGACGTCGTCACCGGCAAGATCCCGCCGGGCAAGTACCGCGACAAGATCGTGCTGATCGGGGCCTCGGCCTCGGGCATCGGCACCCCGCAGAAGACCCCGGTGGCCGCCGCCATGGCGCCGGTGGTGACCATGGCCCACGTGGTCTCGAGCATCCTCCAGGAGGACTTCTTCGTGGTCCCGACCTGGGCCACGGCGGTCGAGATCGCCGCCTTCCTGCTGGTCGCGGCCTACCTGGTGGGCGTCTTCCCGCGGATTCGTGCCGGGGTGGCCGCCGCGGTGAGCGCGGTGATCCTGGTGGCGCTGCTCGCCGCCCACTACCTGCTGATGACCACCCAGGCGATGTGGATCCAGCTCATGCTCCCCGCCTCCCTGCTGGTCGTCGGGCACGTCCTGCTCACCACCAAGCGCTTCCTGGTCACCGAGAAGGGCAAGCTGCGCTCCGAGGCCGAGTCGGCCGAGACCAACCGGATGCTGGGGCTCGCCTACCAGGGCAAGGGCGACCTCGACATGGCCTTCGCCTGCTTCCGCAAGGTGCCGATGGACGAGTCGGTCGCCGATCTGCTCTACAACCTGGCGCTCGACTTCGAGCGCAAGCGCCAGTTCAACAAGGCGGTCTCGGTCTACCAGTACATTGCCGAGAAGATCCCCGGGTTCCGGGACATCGAGCAGCGCCTGTCGCGCAGCAAGGCGATGGAGGACACGGTGCTGCTCGGGGCGGCGGGCGGCGGCGGCGGCGGCACCATGATCCTCGGCGCCGAGGGCGTGCAGAAGCCGATGCTCGGGCGCTACGAGGTCGAGAAGGAGCTCGGCAAGGGTGCGATGGGCGTCGTCTATCTGGGCCGCGACCCGAAGATCAACCGGGTGGTGGCGATCAAGACCATGGCCCTGTCCCAGGAGTTCGAGGCCGACGAGCTCGACGAGGTCAAGGAGCGCTTCTTCCGCGAGGCCGAGACCGCCGGGCGGCTCAATCACCCCCACATCGTGACCATCTTCGACGCCGGCGAGGAGCAGGACCTGGCCTACATCGCGATGGAGTTCCTGAAGGGCAAGGACCTGACCGAGTACACCAAGCCGGACCACCTCCTGCCCCCGGCCACCGTCCTCGAGCTGATGGCCCAGTGCGCCGAGGCCCTCGACTACGCCCACGCCGAGAACGTCGTGCACCGCGACATCAAGCCCGCCAACATCATGTGGGAGCCTGACAGCGGCACCCTCAAGATCACCGACTTCGGGATCGCACGGATCACGGATTCGAGCAAGACCAAGACCGGGATGGTGCTCGGCACCCCCTCCTACATGTCGCCCGAGCAGCTCGCCGGAAAGAAGGTCGACGGGCGCTCGGACCTGTTCTCCCTCGGGGTCATGACCTACCAGCTCCTGACCGGCGAGCTGCCCTTCACCGGCGACTCGATGGCCACCCTGATGTTCAAGATCGCCAACGAGCCCCACCCGGACATCCTCGGGCAGCGCCCCGACCTGCCCCGGGCGGTCAAGGCTATAATTGACAAGGCCCTCGCCAAGCCGCTCGAGCAGCGCTACCAGCGGGGGGCGGAGATGGTGCGCGATCTGCGTGAGTGCGCCGCGAAGGTCGCCGGGCGAGGATGAAGACGAACCACCGGCATGAGCTTAGAGGGGAAACTGGAGATCCACGCGGTCACCGACGTGGGCAGGAAGCGCAGTCACAATGAAGACAGCATCGCGAGTGACGTAGACATGGGAATCGCGATCGTCGCCGACGGCATGGGCGGCTACAAGGCCGGCGAGGTGGCGAGCGCGATCTGCGTCAACACCCTGATGGAGGAGCTGCGCGAGGCGCTGCCGCGCATCCGCCCCGGGGAGACCGACGAGGAGACCGGCTACACGCGCGAGACGCTGCTCATCAAGGAGGCCATCGAGAAGGCCAACCTGGCCATCTACCGCGCCGCCCAGTCCCAGCCCCAGTGCCAGGGGATGGGCACCACGCTGGTCGCCGCGGCCTTCTACGAGGACCGGGTGACCATCGCCCACGTCGGCGACTCGCGCCTCTACCGCTTCCGCGACGGGCACCTCGAGCAGATCACCAAGGACCACTCGCTGCTCCAGGAGCTCATCGACAAGGGCTTCTACACCCCGGAAGAGGCCAGGCATTCGCTGAGCAAGAACCTGGTGACGCGGGCGGTCGGGATCGACGAGACGGTATCCGCCGACCTCCAGGAGGACCTCGTCAAGACCGGGGACGTCTATCTGCTGTGCTCCGACGGGCTCACCGACCTGGTCGACGACGAGCACATCGACTTAACCCTTAGGCGGTACGGTGATACTCTCGCCGACGCGGCTACCGCGCTGGTCCGCATGGCCAACGAGAACGGCGGTAAGGACAATATCTCCGTGATCCTGGCCCGGG
Source organism: uncultured Ectothiorhodospiraceae bacterium (assembly GCA_964599705.1). GTDB lineage: Bacteria > Pseudomonadota > Gammaproteobacteria > HK1 > HK1 > CAZRGU01. The sequence goes on from CAZRGU010000177.1 coordinate 6,782, forward strand.
TGCTGGCGCCGTTCGCGGTGAGAAAGAGCTGGTACCATAAAGTGTTCGACTGGTTCTAGACCACTGCGCTGGGATCGATACTGCCATGCCCGGGAAGCTCATACTGACCCTGAACAAGTCCGTGCTCGGCGAGTTCCCGCTCGACAAGGAGCGGATCCTGCTGGGCCGCCGGCCGGACAACGACATCCAGGTCGACAACCTCGCGGTGAGCGGCCAGCACGCCGCGATCATCACCATCCTCAATGACTCCTTCCTCGAGGACCTGGACAGCACCAACGGCACCTACGTCAACGGCAAGCTGATCAAGAAGCACGCCCTCAAGCATGGCGATGTCATCCAGATCGGCAAGCACGAGCTGCGCTACGTCAACGAGGACGCCGCCGAGGAGGAGGACGACTTCGAGAAGACGATGATCATCCGCCCCGGCATGGCCGCTCACGCGACCGCCGCGGCCAAGGCCCGCGAGGCGCCGCCGCCGGCGCCCCCCGCGGAGGGGGGAGCCCCGGGCGCCGCCGCTGCCACCGCGGGCGCCAGGGGGGGGGACGACGTGCAGGCGGCCGCGGCGCCGGCAGCGGCGGCTGGCGGCGCGGAGCTGCCGCTCGGCCGGATCCTGGTGCTCAACGGCCCGGCCGCCGGCAAGGAGCTCAAGCTCACCAAGGCGATGATCACCCTCGGGCGACCGGGAGTGCAGGTCGCGGTGATCACCCGCCGCCCCCAGGGCTACTTCATCACCCACGTCGAGGGCAAGCACCCGGTGGTCAACGGCGACTCGATCGGCGCCCAGGCCCGCCCCCTCAAGGACAACGACGTGGTCGAGCTCGCCGGGGTGAAGATGGAGTTCCAGCTCGTCAGCTGAGAACCCGCCCAACCGCCCGACCTGCCGCTACCGCCCGCCCTCTCGTCGCCGGGGATCGGGCCCGGCGCGGCGCCGAGGTCAGGCGTCACCTGGCCTGCGAGATTGCCCCGCCGGGCTGAAGCGGCGCGGCGAGCCGCCTCCCCCGCGCCGCTCCGTGCGGCGGGGCGGGGTGCGGAGCGACACGCTGCGAGCACGTCCTTGTGGCGCTCGGCGCTCGGCAT
>CAZRGU010000178.1:0-3987 GCA_964599705.1 uncultured Ectothiorhodospiraceae bacterium
CGAACCGGCAGGCGCAGCCTGGTGCGGATCCGCCTCGGCTCGTGGGAACGGGGACAGATGACGAGCTGGCCTTCTCTGGCCAAGGTTCCGCACCCGGAGGTGGAAAAAGCGCGGGACGGGATAGACAGCGGGCTCTACCTCGGCTACGGGCCGATCACCGGGCCCAGCGGGAAGAAGCCACCGGCGCTCAAGGGCAACGCCGCCATCCAGGCCGGGGAGCAGACCACGCTGGCGCTGGCCTTCCCGCAAGAGCACGCCGAGCTGATCGACACGGCGCTCGCCCTGATCGACCGCTACGCGACGGCCGGCGGGCGCTCGAGGAACGGCTGGGGCTCCTTCGAGCTCGCCCCGCTCGACGGCACCGCGGCGTTCGCCGACCCGACCGCGGCGGTGCTGCGCCCCTGGGAGGAGGCGCTGGCCCTCGACTGGCCGCACGCGATCGGGGCCGACCGCGACGGCGCGCTGGTCTGGCGCACCGAGCCCTGCGAGGACTGGAAGGCGCTCATGGGCCGGCTCGCCGAGCTCAAGATCGGGCTGCGGACACAGTTCCGCTTCCGGGGAGGCGGGCTGCACCACCAGCCCGAGGATCGGCACTGGCTCGGCTACCCGGTGACCCGCCACGCGGTGCGCGGCTGGGGCAACCAGCGCCTGCCCAACAGCCTGCGCTTCAAGGCCCGCCCCACCGGCGACGGGCGCCTGGTCGGGGTCGTCTTCCACGTCCCCTGCCTGCCCCCGCGCGCTTTCCGGCCCGACCGCGAGCGCGTCGCCCGGGTCTGGCAGCGGGTCCATCGCTGGCTCAACGACTCCGGCCTGGAGCGGATCGCCCGATGAGCCGCAGCCTCGGCTCGACGGCCTGCAGGCGCTCGAAGTCGGCGTCGTCGTGGAGCAGCGCCACGCCGTGCTCGACGGCGATCCGCGCGATCAGGCAGTCGTGCGGGCTGCGGATCGTGATCCCGCGCCAACGACAGCGCGCGTACAGCGCCCCGGCCTCGGCGTACGTGGCCACCCCGGCGGCGAGCATCGGCAGCGCGCCGAGCTCGGCGCGAAGCGTCGCGAGGGCCCGCGGCGAGCGGGCCCCTTGCAGGATCTCCTGGAGGATCACCGGGGCGAGCAGCGCCTCCCCGTCCTCGAGCAGCCGCTCGAGCCGGGCGACCGCAGCGCTCGGGCGGGCACGCAGCCAGTCGATCCAGACCGTGCTGTCAACCAGCACCACCGGACATCGCCCGGCGCGCCTCGCGCACGTCGTAGGCCGGGTCGATCAGCGCCTCGCCGGCGAGGCGCCGCAGCGCCCGCTGGCGGTGGCGGGCGACCAGCTCGCGCAGCGCCAGGTCGACCACCGCCCGCTTGGTGCGGGCCCCGGAGACGCGCAGCGCCTCGGCGACCAGCTCGTCGTCGAGCACGATGTTGGTTCGCATCGCATACACCTCCTGATGTGTATTCTAGGTCCTGGCCCCCACCGCGGCAATCGGCGACCGTTCTTCACGGAGAGAACCCGATGAGCGACAGCACCTCCTTGCTCTGGCAGACCAAGCTCGCCGCGCGCCTCCACGACCCGGCCGAGAAGGCGCTGATCCTGATGCGCACCGCCGAGGGCCACGAGGCGGGCACCTCGCGCGCGCTGCGCGAGCGCCTCGGCCTCGAGGAGCTGCCCGCAGCGGCCCGCGAGGCCGTGCGCCGCGCCGATCACTGGTCCTCGGCCGCCGACCGGGCCGCCTTCCCGCGCCGCGACGGCGACGGGCGCTACCCGGCCTGGCAGAACGTGCGCTTCCACGAGCGCCCGGTGATCATCCACCCGCTGACCGGGGCCGAGGTGCGCATCGACAAGCTGAGCGACGTCGAGCCGGCCGCCGTCAAGGCGCTCGCCCTCGATCACTTCCAGCGCCTGGTCCACGACGGCGACTGGCGGCGCACCGCGCTGGCCTTCTGGCGCTTCGGCCCCGAGATCGAGGCCCCCGAGATCCGCAGCCTGTGGGCGCAGCTTCCCGCCGACACCCGGGTGCCCGATCACACCATCTTCGACCACCTCGATCTCAGCGCGGCGCTGGCCGGCTGCTTCGCCCTCGACCCGCGCGACGGACCGGCGCTGCTCGCGGTGAGCATCGGCCCGGTCCAGGAGTTCATCGCCGCCGCGCGCACCACCTCCGACCTGTGGGCCGGCTCGCATCTCCTCGCCCGCCTCGCCTGGGAGGCGATGCGGGTGCTCTGCGCCGAGCTCGGCCCGGACTCGATCCTCTTCCCGCGCCTGCGCGGGGTGCCCCAGGTCGACCTGTGGCTGCGCGAGGAGTGCCGCCTGGAACCGGCCCTGTTCGAGCGCTGCGAGTGGACGGCGAGCGCCAGCGACGCCAACCCGCTGTTCGCCGCCGCGCTTCCCAACCGCTTCACAGCCCTGGTTCCGGCCTGCCGGGCGCGCGAGCTGGCCGAGCGGATCACCGCCGAGGTGCGCGCCTGGGTGCTCGCCGAGGGCGAGCGGGCCTGGCGGGCGCTGCTCGATGCTGCCGGCATCGAGGACGACGCGGCCCTGCCCGGTCACGCCCAGCTCGCCGAGCAGCTCGCCGCCTTCCCCGAGGTGCACTGGGTGGCGGTCCCCTGGTCGCTGGTCGAGACGGCGCCCGACGGCACGCTCGAGGCGAGCACCCCGCGGCTGGCCGCGGCGATGCGCCCGTTCTTCGCCTCCGATCCCCCCGGCTACCTCGGCAGCACCGCCTGGCGGCTGCTCAGCGGCGGGGTCGAGCTCGAGAAGGGCTCCTTCTGGCGGCCCAACCCGGGCACCCTCTACCCTGCCCTGCACGAGCTCCTCGAGCGCGCGCTCGCCGCGGTCAAGACCGTGCGCCCGTTCGCGCAGAGCGCCCAGCAGGGCTGGCGCGACTCGCTGAGCGGCGAGGCCGAGTGGCTGACCAGCGAGCGCTCCCAGCTCGAGCTGCCGCCCGGGAGGCGCAGCGAGACCCTGTGGACCCGGGTGGCGGCGCGGCGCCCGGCCTGGGCGCGCAAGGGCGAGCACCTCTCGGCGCTCAACACCCTCAAGCGGCTGTGGCCGACCCTGGTCGTCGGCGAGCTCGGCGAGATTCTCGAAGTCGGGCTCCAGCGCTTCGTGGTGAGCACTCACACCATGGCCCTGGCCGGCTCGCTGGCCCGCGCCGTGCATGAGAACCGGGCGGTTCCGGCGCGGCTCGCCGAGGCGGTGGCCACGAGCGGCGCCGAGCGGGTGGCCCTGCCGCGCAAGCTCGCCGGCGAGCTTCGCGACCACCCCGATCGCGAGACCATCGCCGCGCTACCCGCCTGGCTCGATGCGCTGCGCGAGGGCGACGACGAGCCGGCGCTGCGCGCCGGGGAGCGGCTCCTCGCCGAGTACCTGGGAGCAAAGCCCGAGACCTACTACGGGCTGGTGCTGATGGACGGGGACCGGATGGGCGCCTGGCTTTCCGCCGACCGCGAGCTCACCCGCGCGCACAAGGACAGCTTCCACCCCCAGATCCGCGACAGCCTCGGCGGCCACTTCGCCGGCACGTCCGCCTTCCTGCGCTACGTCGAGGAGCCGCGCGCGCCGAGCCCGTCGCGCCACATGGCGATCTCGGAGGCGCTGAACAGCTTCGCCCTGACCCTCGCCCCGGCCGTCGTCGAGCACCACCACCACGGCCGGGTGCTCTACGCCGGGGGCGACGACCTGATGGCGATGCTGCCGGCCGCCGAGCTCCTGCCGGCGATCGGGGCGCTGCGCGCCGCCTACTCGGGGGTCGAGCCCGCGGCGATGGGCAGCGACGAGCTCGATGCCGGCTTCCGGCGCCAGGCCAACGGCTTCGTGCTCCACCGCGGGCGGCTGCTGCGGGTGATGGGCAAGCAGGCCACCGCCTCGTGCGGCGCGGTGATCGCCCACTACCAGGCGCCGCTCGGCGCGGTGCTGCGCGAGCTGCGCGCCGCCGAGCGGCGCGCCAAGGACGAGGGCGGGCGCAACGCCTTCAGCGTCTCGGTGGTCAAGCGCTCGGGGGGCAC